>NZ_JBIEKH010000004.1:0-251789 GCF_043496985.1 Halomonas sp. B23F22_20 | reverse complement strand
CCCGAAGCCCGAAGCCCGAAGCCCGAAGCCCGAAGCCCGAAGCCCGAAGCCCGAAGCCCGAAGCCCGAAGCCCGAAGCCCGCAGGACCATTTTCGATACAAGAGCCATACATCACAAGAAAGCACGACAACTCTCCCACGCCTTTCCGGCCCCAGAGCTGCGTGGTTTCCCTTTTCTCATCGCCACTGGCGGGGTTTCCGCCAGAGTTCTACATTTTCTATACACCACCCACCACTCAGGAGCCCGAGATGGCCGCCATCGACCTGTCCCTGGGGGACCACATCACCCTCAAAGAACTCTCCCACGCCCTCTCCCACGGTTTCTCGCCGATCGTCGAGGTGGAGTCCATGGACGGCATCTACACGGTCCGCTTCCACCATGCCAACGGCGTGTCCACCCTCTCCGACAAGCAAGGCAAGACCTGCACCTTTCTAGGCACCGGTGAAATCCGCGACCTGCTGGGCGGCCTGGGGCTGACCCACGGCGTGCTGACCTGGTCGGACCAGTGCGGCGACGAGATGATCGGCGTGCCCGGCCATGCCATGACTCCGGACGAGATGCTGACCCACGGCACGAGAATCGCCTTCCGCTGATATTCACAGGGCTCTGCGGGCCGGCTAGGCTGGGAACGACAAGAGGGAAAACGGACGCCCTGAGAGATGCCCATGCCAGCGACTTCAGCTTCACCCGCCCCGGCGCTCTGCGTCGCGACCCGTCTCGATCGGATGATGACGCTGGTCGTGCTGGCGATGCTGCTGGCACTTGCCGGCTGTGCCGGCCCTGATCTGGCCATGCGCGATGGCGGCGGCCTATCGGTGGACCGGGCGCTGGTCCTCGCCGAGGCGCGCCAGTCGTTGGGCACGCCCTACCGCTTCGGCGGCACGGATGCCAGCGGGCTGGACTGCTCGGGCCTGGTGCAGCGGGTCTACTCGCGGGCGGGCATCTCGGTACCGCGCACCTCGCGCCGACAGTTCGCGCGCCTGCCGCCGATCGACGAGGCACGCCCCGGCGACCTGCTGTTCTTCGACACCGCCGGCGGTGGTGATGCCAGCCACGTGGGCATCTACCTGGGCGACGGCGAGATGATCCACGCGCCCGGGAGCGGGCGCCGGGTCAGCGTGACCTCGCTGTCGCTGGATTACTGGCAGGAGCGCTTCCTGGGTGCCGCCGCCCCGGCACCGTGACGCCCGACACGCATTACGCGCACTTGGCGAGCAGGGCGTCGAACATGGCTTCGGACATTGCCCAACCATATGACCAGGAATTCTTTTCCCGCTCCGCCGGAGCGTGCAATCCTGCTTCATTGACCGCTCGGCATCGTCTGGCGATGCCGACCTTTCGACCCAAGGAGGACACCATGTCACTGCGACTCGGCGATATCGCCCCCGACTTTACCCAGGAAAGCACCGAGGGTCCCATCCACTTCCACGAGTGGGCCGGCGACAGCTGGGTGATCCTGTTCTCCCATCCCAAGGACTTCACCCCGGTGTGCACCACCGAACTCGGCGAGGTCTCGCGGCTCA
This sequence comes from Halomonas sp. B23F22_20, assembly GCF_043496985.1. Classification (NCBI taxonomy): domain Bacteria; kingdom Pseudomonadati; phylum Pseudomonadota; class Gammaproteobacteria; order Oceanospirillales; family Halomonadaceae; genus Halomonas; species Halomonas sp. B23F22_20. The sequence goes on along the minus strand of NZ_JBIEKH010000004.1, from coordinate 250,266 downwards.
AGCCGGAGTTCGAAAAGCGCAACACCAAGGTCATCGGGCTGTCGGTGGATCCGCTCGAGGATCACAAGGCCTGGGCCGGCGACATCCAGGAAACCCAGGGCAGCGCCCTGAATTTCCCGCTGCTGGCCGACGCCGACCGCAAGGTCAGCGATCTCTACGACATGATCCATCCCAACGCCAACGACACCCTCACGGTGCGTAGCGTGTTCATCGTCGACCCCAACAAGAAGATCCGCCTGACCCTGACCTATCCGGCCAGCACCGGGCGTCACTTCGACGAGATCCTGCGCGTGCTCGACAGCCTGCAGCTCACCGACTCCCACAAGCTGGCCACCCCGGTGAACTGGCAGCCGGGCGGCGACTGCATCATCGTGCCTGCGGTCAGCAACGAGGAAGCCGCCAAGCTGTTCCCCGAAGGCTGGGACGAGAAGAAACCCTACCTGCGGCTGGTCAAGCAGCCCGGCAAGTAAGCCGGCTCTTCACCCTCGCATGACGCCGGCCTTCGGGCCGGCGTCAGACCATCGCGCCTGAGCCTCCAGCCGCCGGGGCTCGGGGCACCGCCCTCCAACACCGTACTAGACATCGCGAAATTAAGTCTGCGTTAAGTTGCGCGGCCCAAACTGTCGGGGAAACGTCAAGGAGACACCCCGATGTCGTTGACCGTCGCGCACCCTGCCCCCGAACGGCCACTCGAATGGCGCGAAGCCAATCACTGGTCGGAGCGCCGTCGCCTCGAACAGTTGGTGGCCCACTGCTTCGCCGCCGAACACGATGCCCACATCTCCCAGTTCCTGCCGCGCCTGTTCGGCCTCTGGCAAAGCGAGCAGCCGCTGGCCGCGGTGGGCGTGCGACACGCCCACCGGGAACGGCTGTTCCAGGAAGGCTATCTGGACGCCCCCGCCGAGGCCTGCCTGAGCCAGGCCCTTGGCGCACCGGTCGCCCGCGAGCACATCGCCGAGATCGGCAACCTGGTGAGCATTCGCCGCGGCCTGCAGGCACGCCTGTTCCCCTGCCTGATCGACCAGTTGGCCGGCGAGGGGCTGCGCTGGGTGCTGTTCACCGCCATCCCGGCGGTGATCAACGGCATTCGGCGGCTGGGCATCGACCTGCTGCCGCTGCGCCTCGCCGATCCCGCCTGGCTGGGCAAGGAGCGGGAAGCCTGGGGACGCTACTACGACCAGCACCCCTGGGTGATGGCCGGCGACCTGCAGCTGGCCCGCGAGCGACTGCGTACAGCCGGCCTTCTGAGCGCACCGTCGGAGGGTGATCATGTCCGACCGGCTTGAACGCTTCCTTGACCGCCTGGCCACTCACGCCGAACGCGACCCTGCTGCCACGGCACTCGAGGATGGCCAACGCCGCCTGAGCTATGGCGATCTGGCCGACGAGATCGACGCGCGCCGAGCGCGGCTGGCGGCGGTCGGTGCCCGCCGCGTGGGCCTGGCACTGGACAACGGCGTGGAGTGGGCACTGTGGGACCTGGCCATGCTCGCCGATGCCCGGGTGGCGGTGCCGGTCCCAGCCTTCTTCGGCGACGCCCAGCGCCGCCACCTGGTCGAACGGGCCGGCCTCGACGCCTGGATCGGCCCCGGCGGCGAGCCGCTGGGATTCATCGCTACCGAGGCGGTGGACATCGCCATCCGCGCGGTACCGACGCCGCCGGCGCTGCATCCCGGCACCACCCGCATCACCTTCACCTCCGGTACCAGCGCCGCGCCCAAGGGCGTGTGCCTCGACACCGAGGCCGTGCTGGCGGTGGCAATGAGCCTGGCCGAGGCGGTCGCCCCGGTGACCATCGAGCGCCACCTGGCCATGCTGCCCCTGGCCACCCTGCTGGAGAACCTCGGCGGGCTCTATCTGCCGCTGTGGCTCGGCGCCAGCGTGGCCCTGCCCGGTGCCGCCGAGCTCGGCTGGCGGGGGGCCAGCGGCTTCGACGCCGACACCGCGCTAGCCGCCATCGAGCGCTATCGCCCCCACAGCCTGATCCTGGTGCCCCAGCAGCTCCAGGCATTGGTGGACGCCGCGCCTGCCGCGCCAGAGAGTCTGCAGCTGGTGGCAGTGGGCGGCGCGCGGGTCGCCGCGCCGCTGCTCGAGCGAGCCCTGGCCGCCGGCTGGCCGGTGGCGGAGGGCTACGGCCTGTCCGAATGCGCCTCGGTGGTGTGCCTCAACCGCCCCGGGGAAGCCCCCCGCGGCGTGGGCCGGCCGCTACCTCATGCCCGGGTGCGCCTGAGCGACGACGGCGAGGTCGAGGTGAGGGGGGCCACCATGCTCGGCTACCTGGGCGAGCCGCCGGTGACGGGCTGGCATGCCACCGGTGACCTCGGCCACTGGGCGGGCGATGCACTGATGCTGGAGGGCCGTCGCCGCGAGGTCTTCATCACCGCCTATGGGCGCAACGTCGATCCCCAGTGGGTGGAAGGCGTGCTGGCCACACGCCCGGGCATCGCCCAAGCCATGGTCCACGGCGAGGCCATGACCCATAACCGGGCGCTGATCGTGCCCGCCGCCCAAGATCTTTCCGACGAGGCCATCGCCGCCGAGATCGCCGCGGCCAACGCCACCCTGCCCGACTATGCCCGGGTGGGCGAGTGGCGCCGCTGCGCGCCCTTCACCCCCCACAACGACCAGCTGACGGCCAACGGCCGCCTGCGCCGCACGGCCATCCTGGCCGCCTACCGCGACTGGCTGCATCCCCCAAGCCACCAAGGAGTGACCCCATGAGTGCCTATCAACGCTTGCAGGACGCCACCCGCGCCGACCGCGACTGGCTGCTGGCCACCCCCATGCTAACCCGCGCCGTGAACGGCGAGGTCGGCCGGGACGAGTACCTCGCCTTTCTCGGCCAGGCCTATCACCACGTGCGCTTCACGGTGCCGCTGATGATGGCCTGCGGGGCCCGCCTGCCCGATCGGCTGGGCTGGCTGCGCGCCCCGCTGGTGGAGTACATCGAGGAGGAGCACGGCCACGAACAGTGGATCCTCGACGATATCCGCGCCGCCGGCGGCGACCCTGAGGCAGCCGCCGCCGCGTCACCCGACCCGGCCACCGCGCTGATGGTGGCCTACGTGCGCGACCGCATCGAGCACGGCAATCCGGTGGCCTTCTTCGGCATGGTGCAGGTGCTGGAAGGCACCAGCACGGCGCTGGCCACCCGCGCCGCCGAACAGCTGCAGGCGAGCCTCGGGCTGCCCGACGATGCCGTGCGCTACCTGAGTTCGCACGGCGACCTGGATATCGGCCACCTGGCCTTCTTCGAGACACTGATCGACCGCCTCGACGAGGACGACCTGAACGCGGTGATCGAGACCGCGCGCATGGTCTATCGCCTCTATGGCGCCATGTTCCGGGGCGTCACGGCCCGCTGCACGGGGGGCGAAGCCGCCCGGGAGCTCACCGATGCGCTGGTCTGATCCGCACTATCTCATCGAGGGCTGGCCCGGCCAGCGAGTCTTGATCACCGGCGCCAGCGGCGGCATCGGCCGGGCGCTGGTGGACGAACTCGCCGCGGCCGGGGCCCAACTGTTGGTCACCGGGCGTGACGCCGCGACCCTGGAACGCCTGTGCCGACGCCACCCCGGTCAGGTCACGGCCCAGCCCGCCGACCTCACCCGCGCCGAGGATCGCGCCCAGCTGGTGAGGGCCGCCGAACGGTTGGACTGCACCATGCTGATCAACGCCGCTGGCGCCAACCGCGCGGCGCTGTTCGAGGACACCGACGACGCTACCCTCGAGTCGCTGGTGACCACCAACTTGACCGCCACTCTGCAGCTGACTCGCGCCCTGCTGCCCCAACTGCGTCGTGCCGAGCAGGGGCTGGTGATCAATCTGGGCTCGGCCTTCGGCCATATCGGCTATCCCGGCCAGGCCGCCTACTGTGCCACCAAGTTCGCGCTCTACGGCTTTACCCAGGCACTGCGCCGCGAGCTGGCCGACTCCCCGGTCCGGGTGCTCTACGTCGCGCCACGGGCGACCCGTACCGCCATGAACGCGCCGGCCATGGAACAGCTGAACCAGGCGCTGGGCAACGCCATGGACGCCCCGGAGACGGTAGCCGTTCAGGTGCGACGCGCCATCGAGCGGGGCCGCAAGGAGACCCGCCTGGGCGGCGCCGAGCCGATCTTCGCTCGCCTCAACGCGCTGTGTCCGGGGTTGATCGATCGCGCATTGCGCCGCCAGCTACCCACCATCCGCCGCTTCATCGCCCCCGCCAAGGGAGACACGCCATGACGCATCGTCTCGCCACCTTCCGGTTTGCCGCTCTCTCTGTGCTGGCCGCCCTGGCCGCCTGGCCGGCGGCGTCCGCCCTGGCCATGGAGCCCGAGGTCGCCGACGCCCTGTCGGGCCTGCAATCGCGCTGGGCGGAAATTCGCTACGACCTGCCCGAGAACCAGCAGGAAGACGCCTACGCGGCGCTGGCCGAACGCGCCGAGCAGGCCGTCGCGGCCCATCCCGATGCCGCTGAGCTGCACGCCTGGGCGGGTATCGTGCGCTCTACCCAGGCCGGCGCCAGCGGCGGCCTGTCCGCCTTGAACCTGGTCAAGCAGGCGCGCGAGGAGCTGGAGGCCTCGCTGTCGCTGGATCCGCTGGCGCTCGACGGCGCCGCCTACACCAGCCTCGGCGCGCTCTACTATCAGGTGCCCGGCTGGCCGGTGTCCTTCGGCGACGACGAGAAAGCCGAGCGCTACCTGAAACGTGGGCTGGGCGTCTCGCCCGATGGGCTCGACAGTCTCTACTTCTGGGGCGACTATCTGCATGAGCAGGGCCGCGATCAGGAGGCTCGCCAGGCCTTGCGCCATGCCCTCGAAGCGGCGCCTCGCCCAGGCCGTGAGCGCGCCGATGCCGGACGTCGCCAGGAGGTGCAGGCCCTGCTCGAGCAGCTCGATCACTGACAAGGACAGGCCATGCGCATACTGCTGGTGGAGGACGACCCCAGCCTGGCGTCGGGCATTCGCCTGGCGCTGAAACCCGAGCACTACACCGTCGACATCCTCGACGACGGCGTCAGCGCCCTCCATGCCCTGCAGGACGAGGAGCCCTTCGACGCCGTCATCCTCGACCTGGGCCTGCCACGGCTCGACGGCGTCGGCCTGCTCGAACGCCTGCGCCGGGCCGGCAATCGGGTCCCGGTGCTGGTTCTGACCGCCCGCGACGGCATCGAGGAGCGCATCCAGGGCCTGGACGCCGGCGCCGACGACTACCTGACCAAGCCCTTCGAGGTCGCCGAGCTCAAGGCGCGGCTGCGCGCCCTGCTGCGGCGCAGCCAGGGTCACGTCACCAGCGAACTGCGCCACCGCGGCGTGGTGCTCGACCCCGGCAATCGCCTCGTCACCTACCTCGGAGAACCGGTCACGCTGTCGCGCCGGGAATTTACCCTGCTGCAGGAATTCCTCAGCCACCCGGGACACGCCTTCACCCGCGATACCCTGACCCGGCTGGTCTACGGCTGGGACGAGGACGTGGAGAGCAACGCGATCGAAGTCCACGTGCACCATCTTCGTCGCAAGCTGTTTCCCGAGCTGATCCGCACCCTGCGGGGCATCGGCTACATCATGGACAAGGCCGCGACGGACGAGGACACATGAGCTCCATCCGCCGCCGCACCCTGGGCATCGTTCTACTGGTGGTCGCGCTGTGCATGCTGGTGATCGGCGTGACTAGCTACCGTGATGCCACTCACGAGGTCGAAGAACTGTTCGACGCCCGCCTGGCCCAGAACGCTCGCCTGCTGGAGGGGCTGATACGCGCGCCGCTCCCCGAGACGCAGCGCGACGCCCTGCTGGCGAGCCTCGACAGCGCGCTCCAGCGTGCCGAGTCGGGCGACTCGGCCATCGCCGGCCATCGCTACGAGGGCAAGGTGGCCTTCCAGGCCTGGCGCGGCGAGCGACTGCTGCTGCGCTCGGCCAGCGCCCCCTCTGCGCCGTTCACTGAACGCCGCGACGGCTACCAGGACGTGCGGCTGAACGACCGCGAATGGCGGGTCTTCGCCCTGAGCGCTTCGGACGACGACCTACGGGTGCTGGTCGGCGAGCGCGGCGACGTGCGCGGCGGGCTGGTCACCGACATCGCCCAGCGCACCCTGCTGCCGGACCTGCTGGGCCTGCCGGTACTGGCGGCGCTGCTGTGGTGGGCCATCGGCTGGGGGCTGCGCCCGCTGTCACGCATGGCCGCCCAGATCCGCAACCGCGATCCCCACAACCTCCAGCCGCTACCGGAGACCCCGCTGCCCCAGGAGCTGGCCACCATCGCCGGGGCGCTCAACCGGCTGCTGGGGCGGCTGCGCGAGCTGCGCAGCCGCGAGAAACGCTTCATCGCCGACGCCGCCCACGAGCTGCGGACCCCGCTGGCGGTGCTCGACCTGCATGCCCAGAACGCCCTGGCCACCCAGGACCCGGACGACCGCCGCGAGGCCCTGACCCAGCTGCGTGACGGCATGGCCCGCGCCACCCGGCTGGTCGGCCAGCTGCTGACCCTGGCGCGCCTCGAGCCCGAGCAGGAGGAGACCCCCGACCAGGACATCGACCTGCTGCACGAGGTGCGCGAGGCCCTGGCCGAGCTGCTGCCGCTGGCCACCGACCACGGCCAGGAACTGCACCTCGAGGCCGACGAGCGCCGCGACTGGCGGCTGCGCACCGAGCCCGGCGCGATCACCACCCTGGTCCAGAACCTGGTCGGCAACGCCATGCACCACTCGCCGGCCGGCGGACGCATCGACGTGGCTCTCGGCGGCGAGGCCGAGTGGCTGACGCTGCGGGTAGACGACCAGGGGCCGGGCATCCCAGAGCCCCAGCGGCGCCAAGTTCTGGCACGTTTTCACCGTGCCGGGCCGAGCGCCGGCGCCGGCCTCGGATTGTCCATCGTCGACCGTCTGGTACAGCGCCATGGCGGCCGCCTGTCGCTGGAAGAGGCGCCTGGCGGCGGCCTGCGCGTGCGGGTCTGGCTGCCCCGCGCCTGACACCGCGTCGTCATGTCCGACCCTTATCGTCGCTTAAGCCGACTTTAAGCCAACGCCGCTACCATGGCGTTATCGATCGGACAACGACAACCCGGACAGGAGCACCGTCATGCCCGCCATTCCCCCGACCTCCCTCGACGCCGCCCTGAGCCGCCCGCTGTGGCTGGCCCTCGGCGGCGCACTGCTGCTCGCCATCGAATGGCTGATCAGCCCCTGGGACGTGGGCAGCCTGCCGCTGGCGCTGATCGCCCTGGCCGCCGGCGGCGCCTGGCTGCTGCGCTCCCTGAACGCAGAATCCCACCTCGAACCCGAGGAGGAAGGCAACGGCATGACGGCTGATCTCCAGACCGTCTCCCAGGCCTGCCTGCTGAACCTGATCGTGCTCCAGCTGGCCGCCTGAGGGACCGCCCGTTATCTCGTCCTGGCGGGGCCGGCCCGGGGACGTCGCAGAGGGGGTTTTGGCCATGGATGGCCAAAGTAGCGCCCAGGGATGGGGACATAGCGCCCCTCGCGACCTGTACCCGAGACCGCTTTCCATGATCCCGATATGACGGTTGCACAGGTGGCTCCCCGCCGGCTTTACAAGCCCGAGACTAAGGGGGATAGTGAGGCCCGACGACAGGGGCGCCGGCACGGCAGACCGTTCCGGCTGAGAGGCACCCTCATCACCTGACCCGGATAATGCCGGCGGAGGGAGTCGTGCCGGCCCTCCCGGGCCTGCGCCTCCCGTCCGCCAGGAGGCCCGATGCAATCCCTCGATTACGCCTCGCACCTCGCTCGGGTGCGCGCGACCACCCCGCTGATCCACAACATCACCAACCACGTGGCGATGAACACCATGGCCAACGTGCTGCTGGCGCTGGGCGCCTCGCCAGCCATGGTCCATGCCCGCGAGGAGGCCGCCGAGTTCGCCGCTCTGGCCGGCGCCCTGACGCTCAATATCGGCACCCTCTCGCCCCACTGGCTGGACGCCATGGACGACGCCGCCCGCGCCGCCATCGCGGCCGGCACGCCTTGGGTACTCGACCCGGTAGCGGTAGGCGCCACTCGCTTCCGGCGTGAAGCCGGCGCCCGGCTGCTGGCGCTGGGCCCGACCGCGATTCGCGGCAACGCCTCGGAAATCCTCGCGCTGGCCCGGCAGGGCGGAGGCGGGCGTGGCGTGGACAGCACCGATACCGCCGCCAGCGCCGAGCGGGCCGCCGTAACCCTGGCCCGCGACAGCGGCGCGGTGGTGGCGGTCACCGGCGAGGTCGACCTGGTCACCGACGGCCGACGCCTGGCGCGGGTGGCCGGCGGCCATGCGCTGATGCCCCGCGTTACCACCCTGGGCTGCGCGTTGACCGGTGTGGTCGGCGCTTTCCTGGCCGACGCTGAGGATCCCTTCGAAGCCACGGTGGCAGCGCTGGCCGCCTACGCCGCCGCCGGCGAGACCGCTGGCGATACCGCCACCGGCCCGGGCAGCTTTGCCGTGGCCTTCCTCGATGCCCTGTACGCCCTCGACCCCGACACCCTCGCCACCACTCCCACCGGACACGCCCGCCTGGAGCTCACCGATGCGCCTTGATCTCTCCCTCTATCTGGTCACCGACCCCGAACTGTGCGCTGCCCACGGGCTGGAGAACACCGTGCTGGCCGCGGTGCGGGGCGGCGTGAGTGTCGTCCAGTTGCGCGACAAGCACGCCAGCGACGCCGAGCTGGTGCCGCTAGCGCGGCGCCTGAAGACCGGACTGGCCGGCAGCGGCGTGCCGCTGATCATCAACGACCGCCTCGAGGTGGCGCTCGCCAGCAACGCCGACGGCCTGCACATCGGCCAGGACGACGGCGAGGTCGCCGACGCCCGGGCAGCGCTGGGCCCGAACGCCATCCTCGGCCTCTCGGTGCAGACCCACGAGCAGCTGGCGCGGCTCGATGCGGCGCGGCTGGACTACCTGGGATTAGGCCCGGTCTTCGCCACCCCCACCAAGCGCGACCACGCCGCGCCGCTGGGCTTCGACGGCCTGGCCTCGCTCGCCGCCGCCAGCCCGCTGCCCACGGTCGCCATCGGCGGACTCAAGGCCGAGCACGCCGAAGCGGTATATCGAGCCGGCGCCGGCGGCCTGGCAGTAGTCTCGGCGATCTGCGGCACCCCGGACCCGGAGGCCGCGGCCCGGGCTTTTCCCCGCGTCTTTCCCCACGCCTTGTCGTAAAACACGGGCAGCACGCGCCGACCCTGCGCACGAAAACGGCCCCGCACGTCACCGTGCGGGGCCGTAACGGACTTGGAACTGCCGGCCGACTCAGGCAGAAGGCGGGGGCTCTTCGGGCGTCCGTCGATAGCCGTGGATCATGCCGGCGATGAGATTGTCGCGGCGCTTGCGGCTCTCGAGCACGGCGCCGAGCACATGCAGCGGCACTAGCACGGCGATGGCGTTGGCCATGGTCTCGTGCAGCACCTTGACCCAGCCCACGCCCCAGAAGCGCACCGTCTCCTCCATCATGTAGCCGGTCACGCCAAGCCCCAGCATCAGCGCCAGCAGAGTCAGCATCATCAGCGCCCCCAGCGGGGTGTGGGTGATGCGTGCCCGCTCCGACGCCGAGGCAGGAAGGCCGGAGAGGGTCCGCCGCAGCCGCGCCGGTGTCGGCCAGAAGCTCCGCCAGCGCGCCGGCCAGGGGCCGACGAAGCCCCACAGCAAGCGTACGGCGATCAACGCCACCAGGCCGTAGCCGATCCAGTCATGCCAGGCGCTGCCCTCCTCGGTAATCAGGTAGTTGGCCGCGAACCCGGCCACCAGCAGCCAGTGGACCAGGCGCACCAGGGGATCCCAGACCCGCACGCGGGCCCGCTGTGAAGATGTCGTCATGACGGGCTTCCCGGACTAGTCGTCGACTTCCTGCTTGACAATGTCACCGCTGACCGGATCGAAATAGATCTCGACGCGATGCTTCTGGTCGTCCCAGCCGTAGATCTCGTAGCAGCCGCCATCGGTGGTCTGGAAGGTCTTGATCTCGTAGCCCATCTCGTTAATGCGCGCACGCATCTCGTCGGCCGGCAGCCACTCGCTCTGGGGCGCCTCGCTGCAGGTGGGACTGGCCAGTGCCGAGACGGCGCTCAGTGACAGGCCCAGGGCCAGTGCGCCCTTCACGATGATCGTCTTGTTCATGGTGGGGTCTCTCCCGTGACAGTGGATGGCGACGGCGTGTCGCCATCCACGAGTCTGGCCGATTCGGCTTAAGCGCGACTTATCCCGGCCGGCACTGGAGCGTCACAGAGAGGGGCGGCGGTTCAGCGCCACGCGTCGCTCCTGATAGGCGATGGCCAGGCCGCTGACGATGATCAGGCTGCCGCCGGCAAACACCCAGGGGTCCGGCATCTCCCCCCAGAAGCCCCAGCCCAGCAGCACCGCCCACAGCAGGGCCGTGTAGTCGAAGGGCGCGGCGATGGCCGCCGGGGCATAGCGGAAGGCCTGGGTGAGCCCCACCATGGCGCCGACCCCGAGCACCCCGCCGGCCAGGAACCCGATCCAGTGCAGCGGAGCCGGCGTCTGCCATACCGAGGGCAGGGTCAGGGCCGCGCACAGGCACGGCACCAGGGTGGTGTAGAAGACCATCGCCCAGAGATGCTCGCCCTCGCCGTAGCGACGCGCCGTGACCATGGTCAGGGCATAGAACAGCGCCGCGGCGACCACCACCAGCATGGCAGGCTGGAAGCCGGCGGCTCCCGGGCGCACCACCACCAGCACGCCGACGAAGCCGAGCAGCGTGGCCAACCAGGTCGGTCGGTCGACCCGCTCGCCAAGCAGCGGCACCGACAGCAGCGTCACGAACAACGGGGCGGCGAAGGCGATCGCCGTGGCGGTGGCCAGCGGCAGCAGCACCAGGCCCCACATGAAGGTGATCATGGTGGCGGTGAAGATCAGGCCGCGCAGCAGGTGTACGCCCGGGCGCCGCGTGCCCAGGGTACGCAGGCCGCCGTTGAAGCGAGCGATCAGCACGATCAGCGGCAGCGAGACCAGGGTGCGGAAGAAGATGATCTGCAGCGGCGAGTGGACCTCACCCAGCCACTTGGTGACGGCATCGCCCAGGGCCAGGCACAACACGCCGCCGCACATGAACAGGATGCCCTTGAGGGAAGGTGCCATGCGATGCCTCCTTGCACGCCCGCTGATGGAAGACGAAACCACCCCGCCGGCGAACCGGCGGGGTGGATCATCCTAAGCTAAGCGGTTTGCCCGGTAACGGCAACCCCGGCGCGAGACGACGGCCGGGGCCCGTCCGTCAGAGGGACGCCTGGACCACCATGCAGTCCATGCCCTGAGCCTGGAGGCGCCGGCAGGCCTGGCGGGCCTGGCCCTCGTGCAGGTCCACCAGCCGTGCCCGATAGACGCCGGCACCTTCGACACGCGGTACCGCGACCCGGGCATCGGCCAGCTCGGTGGCCAGGCGGGCGGCGGCGCGATCGGCGAGACGGCGCGCGTGCTCGGCGTCGCTGAAGGCACCGACCTGCACGCCCCAGTCACCAACGGCCGCTTCGTTCTGCTCGATCACCGGACGCAGGGGATCGTCGCGCCCCACGCCCGAGTCGCCGGCAGCCCCGGGCGTCGCTGCCGCCGCTACGATCGCCTCATCCGGCGAGGGTACGGCGGCGTCCCGAACCATCGCTGCCGGCGTGCTCGGAGGCTCGCTCACCACAGGCCCCGGCGCCGAGGCAACAGATGAGGCAACCTGCGGAGCCGACTCGCTCACCACCGGCCCAGGCACGGAAGCGACAGAGGGGGCGACCTGCGGCGTCGGCTCGCTTACCGCGGGCGCCGAAGAGGCGTTGCGGGTCGTGGCAGCCTGCGGGGTCGGCGCCGGCATGCTGGTCTCGAGGCTCGCCAGCATCTGCCCGCTGGGCGGCGGCATCGAGCGGGCCGGCAGCGGCATCAGACGTTCGCTGGAGATCGATGTGCGGGCTAGCCAGTTGTGGCCGTCGGCCAAGGCGGCCCGCGCGAAGCCGCGATCCAGCAGGTCGGCCATGTGCTCGTCACGCGACGCCGCGGTAAAGCCGCCCATCACCACCGAGAGCATGCGCCGACCGGCGTGGACCGCCGAGGTGGCCACGTTGAAGCCGGAGGCGCGGATGAAGCCGGTCTTGAGGCCGTCGGCGCCGGGATAGTTGGCCAGCAGGCGATTGTGGCCACTGTAGCGGTTGCCGCGCCAGGTGAAGCGCTGCAGCGAGAAATAGTGGTAATACTGGGGGAAATCGAGCATCAGCCGCCGGGCCAGCACCGCCATGTCGCGAGCGGTGGTGACCTGGGCATCGTCGGGCAGGCCGGAAGCGTTGCGGAAGGTGGTGTTGCGCATGCCCAGCTCCCGGGCCCGCTGGGTCATCAACTGCCCGAAGCGCCGCTCGTTGCCGCCCAGCGCCTCGGCCACGACCACCGCCACGTCGTTGGCCGACTTCACGATCAGCGATTCGATCGCCGTCTCCACGGGAAGGGTATCGCCGGGCTTCAGGTAGAGCTTGGTGGCCGGCATGGCCGCGGCGGCCGCCGAGACCGGCAGCGGCTGCCCCAGGCTCAGGCTGCGTTCCTCCAGGGCCTCGAACAGCATGTAAAGGGTCATCATCTTGGTCAGCGAGGCCGGGTAGCGAGGCGCATCGGCATTCTCGGCGTACAGGATCTCGTGGGTGTCGGCGTCGATGACGATACCCGCATAGCGGGGATTGTCGGCCTGGGCGCTGGTCGTCAGCAGCAGGGCGACCAGGACGAGACTGGCGAGAACGAAGGGTCGCCAGCCTGGGACCGGAGTGGGCAGCATCGGTATTCCCCTGAAAAATGACTCTCTACATGAGTGCATTATGACCGAGGGACCCGCCCTGTACAGGGGGAATACGCGCCTTGAGGGCATTTCCACTTTTCGAGGTCAACGACCGGCGATGGTCTTGAGTGCCGCGACATCCACCGCATCGACCTGCTCCGGCGCCAGGAAACGGGTCGCGTACTCGCGCCACACGCCGCTGTCGAGCAGCAGCGCGAACACGTCAGGGTCCAGGTGGCCGTCGCGGGCCATGCCGGCCAGGATCGTCAACGAGCGCGACAGCGTCATGCCCGGCTTGTAGGGGCGATCGGCGGCGGTCAGCGCCTCGAAGACATCGGCCACCGCCATGATGCGTTCTTCCAGGCTGGCATCGGCGAGCCTCAGCCGGCGCGGATAGCCCCGGCCATCCATCCGCTCGTGGTGGTTGCCGGCGATCGCCGGCACCCGACGCAGGTGCGCCGGCCAGGGCAGCGATTCGAGCATGATGATGGTCTGGACGATGTGCTCCTGGATGCGGAAGCGCTCCACGTCGTTGAGGGTGCCGCGCGCCACCCTCAGGTTGTAGAGCTCGCCCTGGTTCCCGGCCACCGCCGGCGGTCGCATGGCGAAGCCCCAACGATTGGCAGGGTCCTCGGGGGCCACCGGCGGCGGCGACGTGGCCCAGTCGATGCGATGGCGCGGCCGGTCGGCCAGCAGCGGCTCCTCGGCGGGAAGCTCGACCACGGGCTCCCGGGCCAGGCGCTCGGCTTCGTCCTCGGAGAGGCCAAGCCGATCATCGAAGTGGCGCCTCCAGCGCCATTCAGCGATCTCCTCCAGCCGCCTCGACCGGGTCTCGTCGCCGCGCTCGCTTCCCACATTGAGCTCGGCGACGAGTTGCCAAGCCTCCTGCAGTTCGGTTCGTCGGCGCTCGCGCTCCTGCGCCAAGGCCGCCTCGTCACCGCCCTCGGCACGGCCCCGCCAGTAGGCGATATCGGCGTCGCGCCACAGCACTTCGAAGCGGGTGCGGATCTCGTGGATGCGGTTGTAGCGCGTCTCCAGTCGGGTGGCCTTCTCCATGACCTCGTCCGGGGTCGTCAGCTTGCCGCAATCATGCAGCCAGGCCGCCAGATGGAAGGCGGTACGTCGATTGTCATCCACCACCTCCAGCGCAAAGGGGCCGCTGGTCATGCGATGTGCTCCTTCCAGCAGCATCTCGGCCAGCTGCGGCACCCGGGAGCAATGCCCGCCGGTGTGCGGCGACTTGGCATCCGTGGCTCCGGCAATCAGCTCGACGATGGCGTCCAGCAGGCGCTGCTCGCCCTCCAGCAGCCGGCGCGTCTCGATCGCCACCGCGGCCGCGCCGGAGATTTCCTCGACGAAGCGTCGCCAGGGCCGGTCCTCGCCCGGCCCGGCCTCGCGCAGCGCCAGCAGCAGCAGGCCCAGGCGATGGCCGCGGCGGTTGCACAGCGGCTGCACCAGATAACCCCTTACCTCCAGCTTGCGGCTCAGGGTCGCCAGGCCGTCCTCGCCGGGTGCCGTCAGGGTCAGGCGCGGCGGCAGCGGCTCGCCGATCTCGCCCTGGCCCTTCTCGGCCAGGCAGGAAAAGCGCGTGGCATCGGCCTCGTCCTCGAGATAGATGGCGCCGTGGCGGCTGTCGGTGATGCTCAGCAGGTCCTCGAGGATGCCGGTGAGCATCGTCTCCAGGCGCGCTTCACTGCTCAGCGTCCGAGTCATGCGCTGGAAGTCGGAGATGCTGCCGGCCATGCCCTCCAGGGCACGGCTCAGCTGCTGCACCTCGCGCACCGGGGAACGCACCCCACGACAGGCCGAGAAGTCGAAGGCGGCCAGGGCCCTGACCTGTTCGGCCAGGGCGTACAGCGGCTGGCCGAGGCGATGGCCGACCCACACGCCCAGCGGCAGCAGCGCCAGCACCAGCAGCCCGGCCACCAGGGAGCGCTGCCAGAGCAACTGACGCGTGCCCGACAGCAGCTCGGCTTCCGGCACCGCCACCAGCAGGTGGGACGGCGCCACACCGGGGATCTGGAACGGCAGCCGCATGCCGAACCAGGCCTCGTCGTCCACCCGGAAGCGCGTCGTTTCCCCGGCCTTGGCGATAGCCCCCAGCCGGCTCAGCACCGGGTCGCCCAGCTCGGCCAGGGTCGCCAGCCGCAGGCCCTCGGGGCTCGCCACGAGCAGCCGTTCGACGTCGGGATAGGCCAGTAGTTGGCCATCCCGCCCGACCACGGCCAGCCGCGTGCCCGCCGTCAGCCCCAGCGAAGCCATCTCGTCGCCCAGGTCGACCAGCGAGGCATCAATGCCCACCACGGCGTCACCATCGCGGCTGCGCCGGGAGAGGGTCACGCCGATCTCCCGGGTGGTGAAGAACGCATAGGGCTCGGTGAGCCGCTCGCTCGACGCCGCCATGGCCTCCTGGTACCAGGGCCGAGTGCGCGGATCGAAGGCGATCTCCGGCATGGCGCGCCGTCCGAGCAGCACCAGGTCGCGGTCGTAGACCCGCCACTCCATGAGGGGCGATGCCTCCCCCGGATCGCGAGACACGACCTGCACCAGGAAATGCGCCCGCCCGACCCGGGCCAGAGGCGGCAGCCGCGCCTCGGGCATCCCCGACAGGCGGCGCAGCTGCAGGAAATCCCCGTCGTCGTAGCCGATGTAGACGGCGCTGGCCACCTCATGGGCATCTAGGGCAGCGACCAGCAGCGGCAGGTTCTCCAGGCGGCCGGCGAGCCGTCGCTCGGCCGCCAGGTCGTCCTGGGCCAGCAGGCGCACCACCACTCGGGCCGGGTCGAGCAGTCGCCGGGCCCGCTCCTCGGTGGTCAAGGCGAGCTGACGCCCGGTGTCATGCACGGCGCTGACCAGCAGTTGATCCGCCCCACGGGCGCCGTGCCACAGCAACACGCCCGCCACGACCAGCATCAGCCCGACGATCGACAAGGCGGTCAACGACTGGAGGGACAGCGAGCGGCGCATGGGCGACCTCCACGGCAACCGGGAAGCGTATCGGCAGTCCATGGCCGACGATGCCTCTCAGCATATGCCAAGCCGCCGCCGAACGACGCCTGAGACGCTCCTAGCCGTTACGACTGATCAGCCGCTCCACAACCGTGCCATCCCCAGCCAGGCGAGACGCAGCGACAGCAGGGTCAGTACCAGTCGACACAGGTGATCGAAGCGGCGATCGGAGAGCCGGCGCAGCAGGCGCAGGCCCAGCCAGGTGCCGAGGAACCCGGCCCCGACCATGGCCAGGATCAGCCCCAGCCACTCATGGAACACGAACCCGGCCGCGCCAAACACGAAGGCCTTGGTAAGGTGCTGGGCCACCATGCAGGCGGCGAAGGTCGCCACCTTGGCCAGGCGCCCTTCCTGGCGCTGCTTGATGAAGGCGGCCACCATCGGGCCGCTGGCCCCGACCAGGCTCGACAGCAGGGTGGTAATCGCGCCGACGACCAGGATGCCGCCCCCGCCCAGGATGCGGCCGGACAGTCCCGGCCCCCACAGCGTGAAGAGCACGAAGGCGGCGATGCACAGCTCCAGCACGCCGGCGGGCAGCCGGATCAGCAGCCAGGCGGCGGCCAGCGCTCCCAGCGCCACGCCAGGCAGGAAGGCCAGCAGGGTGGCTCGGTCGACATGGCGCCAGGTCATGGCCGTGCGCCCGACGTTGGA
The DNA here is from genome assembly GCF_043496985.1 of Halomonas sp. B23F22_20. NCBI lineage: Bacteria > Pseudomonadati > Pseudomonadota > Gammaproteobacteria > Oceanospirillales > Halomonadaceae > Halomonas > Halomonas sp. B23F22_20. The sequence continues at coordinate 233,876 of NZ_JBIEKH010000004.1, read as the reverse complement.
GCCCAGCTGCACCATGCCGTGCACCGGGATCAGCGCCGCTGCCGGCATCACCTGGGCCAGCGCCATGATCATCAACACCCCACCGCCGGCGCCCAAGGCCGCGGTGAAGCCCGACGTCAGTATCGAGAGCAGGATCAGCAGCAGGTCGAGGCCGCCTGACAGCGGCGACAGCGCATCGAAAGCGGAAAGGAGCGACATCGGGGGTCCCCGTCCATGGGCGGAGCCCCATCATAGCCGAGCGACGCCGCGGCCGGCCAAGGCGCCGCCGCGGCCAGTGGGTCTGCGCTCAGCCGGCCAGGGCCTCGCGCACCGCGGCCAGCGAGGTACGCTCCCGCTCGGCGTAGAGGGACAGCTCGTCGGTGACCGACGCGCCCAGCGCCGCCTCGAAGGCCTCGCGGTTGGCGTTGCCGGCATAGGCCTCGCCGCCGCCGTCGCCCAGGTTCGACTGGAAGATGCCCGCCGCACTCACCGGCAGGAAGTCCTCGTAGGTGATCGGCCGGGCAACCACCAGGCCGCGCTCGATCAGCGCCTCGGGGTCAGGGGTGTCGACCGGACCGGAGGCTCGTCCGGCGTCGGTAAGCCGGTACTCGAAGAACGCCAGGCCGCGGCGGCGCAGCGTGGCCTCATCGTCGGGGAAATCGGCGAAGGCCTCGACCAGCACCCGCTGATGCTCTTCGTTGGCCAGCCCGGCGGTACGCTCGCGGGAAGCGGCGAGCAGGCGATCGTAGAGCGCCCGCCCCTCGGCGGTCAGCGCCACGCCGCGCTGCTCGATCTCGCCGAAGCGCGCGGTGTGGGTGCCCTGGCGATCGCCGGCAAAGCGAATCGATTCCTCCAGCGCCTTGAAGCTGGTCTGGCGCAGCAGGATCGGGCAGTCGCGACGCGGCGGGCCCTCGATCACCGCCTTGGGATTCATGCCGGCGGCCGGCATGCGCCGCTGGACCTCGTCGATATCCAGGGTGCGCGGCGTCAGGTGATTGATGTGCGGCCCGCGGAAGCACACCACGTCGGCGATCAGCCGGTGCTCGGCGTGCAGCGCCTCATAGGTGTCCAGGTCCACGGTGGCGTCGCGGTGCCAGCGGAAGGTCTCCAGCGCCTCGGCCACGAAGCGCTCGGCTTGCTCCTCGGTCAGCCCGCCCTGGTGCTCACAGAGCTCGATCAGCTCCCGGGCGCCGGGGGTGAAGATGTCGCGCTGAGCCAGGATCACCGCGGCCCGCTCGCGCAGCGCCTCGTTCTCGATCAGCTCCAGGCGCAGCAGTGAGGTGAAGACGCGGAAGGGGTTGCGGGCCAGGGCCGCGTCGTCGACCGGGCGAAAGGCGGTAGAATGCACCGGCACCCCGGCCTCGGCGAGATCGTAGTACCCCACCGGATACATGCCCATCACCGCGAACAGCCGACGCAGCATGGCCAGCTCCTCGGCGCTGCCCACGCGGATGGCACCGTGACGCTCGACGCCGAGGCGATTCAGCTCGTCGTGGGCCTCCAGGCGCTCGGCCAGTTCAGCATCGCGCGCCAGGGTCTCGCGGTTTACCTCGTCGACCAGCGCCAGCAGGGTCTCGTACTGGGGCACCTCGGCCTGGTACATGGCCGACATGGCCTGGGAGAAACGGTCGCGGATCGCGTCGGTGGAGACGATGTCCGTGGCGGTGGCGGTCATGAGGAGTCCTCGGGTGGCGTTGACGGTCGCTTTCCATCTAAGCAGAACGGGAGTTTTCGCCCTACCGAAATGGCGACGCGCTCTTTCATCTCTTTACTGCCGCTGACGGCCACACCGCCCTCGACCTCACTGCATCAGGGCGCTGCCCGCCTCATCGTCCAGGGCGATGCCCTCGACGCCGATCTCCGCCTCCAGCGCCAGCAGGTAGTGGCGCAGGGCGCGGCGGGTCGCCTGCTCGCGAAGGCTATGCCGGACCCGGTCGGCGACCTCGTCGAAGGGCCGCTTCCTCCCCTCTTCTCGGGCATCGATGATTACCAGGTGCCAGCCATAGCGGGACGCCAACGGGCGCCCATGCAGCCCCACCGGTAGGTGCTGCAGGGCACGATCCAATTCAGGCACCGTCTGGCCGGGCACCAGCCAGCCCAGCTCGCCGCCCTGGTCCCTCGAGGGGCAGTCGGAATGGCGCTGGGCCAGCTCGGTAAAGCGCTGCGGGGCCTCACGTAGCTGCGCGATGAGCGCCTGCCCGCGCCGATAGCCATCGTCCCGGGCGGGGGCGTCGTCCGGTGCCGCCGCCAGCAGCACATGGCGCACCCGCAACCGGGTGGGATCGCTGAAGCGCTCGGAATGGGTGCCGTGGAAGCGCCGGCAATCCGCCTCGGAGGGCTCGGGGACGTCCAGCTCGTGCTCCAGCAGCGCGGCGATGGCGGCTTCGATGTCCGCCTCGCCGTCCACCGCCAGCCCCTGTTGCCCGGCGCGCTGACGCAAGAGCTCGCGCACTACCAGGGCGCGGGCCGCCTTGAGCCGGGCGTCGCCGGCGCTGTCGGCCGGGTGGTACTGCATCTCGCGGGCGATCTCGGCGTGATCGATCGACGCCGCGCCGACCCGAATGGGAGGCGACGTCGCCTCGCCGGGAATCATCTCGATGTCGATGCTGTGCATGGTCGTCTCTCCTGGGAAGGTCGCTCAGGCCCGGCGGCGCACGATCTGGTAACGCCGCATCAGGTAGCCCAGCGGCGCGCTCCAGACGTGCACCAGGCGAGTGAAGGGGAAGACCAGCACGATGGTCAGCCCCACCAGGATGTGCAGCTGATAGATCCAACCGATCCCGACGAGATAGTCGGCGGCGCCGCCCTGGAAGAACACGATGGCCTGGGCCCAGTGAGCGAGCGCGAGCATTACGCCGCCGTCCAGGTGATGCATCGCCGGAATGATGGTGAGCAACCCCAGCGTTACCTGCAGCACCAGCAGCAGGATGATGACGCTGTCCATCGGGCCCGACGAGGCCTTGACTCGGGGATTGGTCAGGCGTCGCCAGGCCAGCATGGCGCCGCCGATCAAGCACATTACACCGGCGATGCCGCCCACCACGATAGCCACCACCTGCTTGGTACCGGCGCTCATGAAGGGCGCATAGACCCAGTGCGGGGTCAGCAGGCCCACCAGGTGGCCGAAGAAGATCACGATGATGCCGACATGAAAGAGGTTGCTGGCCAGGCGCATGTTCCTCGAGGTGAGCATCTGGCTGGACCCGGTCTTCCAGGTGTACTGGCCGTGGTCGAAGCGCAGCAGGCTGCCGATCAGGAAGACGCTGCCGGCGAGATAGGGATAGAGCCCGAACAGTAGCGTGTGGATGTAGCTCATGACAGATCTCCTTGTTGCCGCGGGGCGGTGGGGTCGAGGATCCGCACCGCCTCGCTGTGCGTCGCCGTCTTGCGCTCGGCCAGGCGTCGCCCCTCGGCGGACTGCAGGGCACAATCCTGATCGGACGCGGCCGAGAAGCGCACCGCCTCCTCTTCCCAGACGGCGTCCAGGGCCTCGGGGGTATCGTCCCGTGCCTCGTCCTTCACCGGGTCGCGGTGCTCGGCCACGTCGGCCTCGGCACCGATCAGCCCGAGCAGGGCCAGGGTCGCCAGGGCGTGGTCGGCCTCGCGCTCTTCCAGTCGCGCGGTGAGCCGCGCCAGGATGTGACGGATCTCGCCCAGCCAGCGGCCGATCTCGGCCTCGGGGCGGGTGGAGAGGTATTCCAGGAACAGCGGCAGGTAGTCGGGCAGTTCCCGGACGTCGATCTCGAAGCCGGCGGCGCGATACTCGGCCAGCAGGTCGACCATGGCCTGGCCGCGGTCGCGGGACTCGCCGTGGACGTGCTCGAAGAGCAGCAGCGAGGTAGCCCGGCCGCGGTCGAACAGCGCCACGTACTCGGCCTGAAGGTCCATGAGGTCGGCCTCGGCCAGGCGCTGGCACCAGTCCATCAGGGCGGTGCACAACGCCGGGCGCAAGCGCCGCTCGGCGCCGAGGATCTCGACCATCTCGCCGGCGGCGGCCTGGAGCGCCTCGTTGGGGTAGTCGAGCAGTCGGGCCAGCACGCGCAGGCTCAGCATGTCGTCCGCCGGCTCGAGCAGGACACGGGCGGCATCAGCCATGACGGACCTCCTCGGCTGTCTCATCGCTCTGGGCCTTTTGTTGAGAACCGGGATCGAAGACCTCAACCGGCTGAACCAGGGTAGTCGTCTGCTTGCGGCCGCCGAACAGGCTGGCGCCACTGTCGCCGCCCTGGCAGCCGTTGCCGAAGCTGAAGCCGCAGCCGCCGCGCTCGGGGAAGGCGTCGACAGCCATCTCGCGGTGGCTGGTGGGGATCACGAAGCGGTCCTCGTAGTTGGCGATGGCGAGATAGCGGTACATCTCCTCCACTTGGGCCTCGGTGAGCTCGACCTCGTCGAGCACCGCGACATTCGCCTCGCCATCCACGTGCTTGCCGCGCATGTAAAGGCGCATGGCCATCAGCCGCTTGAGCGCCAGCACCACGGGGGCCTCCTCGCCGGCGGTGAGCAGGTTGGCCAGGTACTTCACCGGGATGCGCAGCGACTCGATTTTCGGCAGCACGCCGTCGTATTCCACCTTCCCCGCCTCGGCGGCGGATTGGATCGGCGACAGCGGCGGCACGTACCAGACCATCGGCAGGGTGCGGTACTCCGGATGCAGAGGCAGCGCCAACCCCCACTCCATGGCCAGCTTGTAGACCGGGCTCTGCTGGGCGGCGGTGATCACGCTGTCGGCGATGCCGTCCTTCCGCGCCTGGGCGATCACCTCGGGATCGTGGGGATCGAGGAAGATCTCGCGCTGGCGGTGATAGAGGTCGCGCTCGTCCGCGGTGCTCGCCACCTCCTCGATGCGGTCGGCGTCGTAGAGCAGCACCCCCAGGTAGCGGATGCGCCCCACGCAGGTCTCGGAGCAGATGGTGGGCTGGCCGGCCTCGATACGCGGGTAGCAGAAGATGCACTTCTCGGACTTCCCGCTCTTCCAGTTGTAGTAGATCTTCTTGTAGGGGCAGCCAGAGATGCACATCCGCCAGCCGCGGCACTTGTCCTGGTCGATCAGCACGATGCCGTCTTCCTCGCGCTTGTAGATCGCCCCGCTGGGGCAGGACGCCACGCAGGTGGGGTTCAGGCAGTGCTCGCACAGCCGCGGCAGGTACATCATGAAGGTGTTCTCGAACTGGCCGTAGATGTCGGCCTGCACCTGCTCGAAGTTGGCGTCGCGGCGGCGCTTGGCGAACTCGGTGCCGAGAATCTCCTCCCAGTTCGGCCCCCACTCCACCTTGTTCATGCGCTGGCCGGAGATCAGCGAGCGCGGCCGCGCGGTGGGCTGGTGCTCGCCCTGCTTGGCGGTATGCAGGTGCTGGTAGTCGAAGGTGAACGGCTCGTAGTAGTCGTCGATCTCCGGCAGGTCGGGGTTGGCGAAGATGTTGGCCAGCACCCGCCACTTGCCGCCGATGCGCGGCTCGATATGGCCATCCTGGCGGCGCAGCCAGCCGCCCTTCCACTTCTTCTGGTTCTCCCACTCCTTGGGATAGCCGATGCCGGGCTTGGTCTCGACGTTGTTGAACCAGGCGTACTCGACGCCCTCACGGCTGGTCCAGACGTTCTTGCAGGTCACCGAGCAGGTGTGGCAGCCGATGCACTTGTCGAGGTTCAGGACCATGCCTACCTGGGAACGAATCTTCATTTCACGGCCTCCTGCTGGTAGTCGTTGCCTTCGCCGTCCAGCCAGTCGATGCGCTTCATCTTGCGTACGATGACGAACTCGTCGCGGTTAGAGCCGACGGTGCCGTAGTAGTTGAAGCTGTAGGCCAGCTGCGCATAGCCGCCGATCATGTGGGTCGGCTTGGGGCACACGCGGGTGACCGAGTTGTGGATACCGCCGCGGGTACCGGTGATCTCGGAGCCCGGCACGTTCAGGATCCGCTCCTGGGCGTGGTACATCATCGCCATGCCGTTCTTGACCCGTTGGCTGACCACCGCCCGGGCGGCGATGGCACCGTTGGCGTTGTAGAGCTCGATCCAGTCGTTGTCCTCGACGCCGATCGACCGGGCGTCGTCCTCGGACAGCCAGACGATGGGCCCGCCCCGGGACAGGGTCTGCATCAGCAGGTTGTCGCTGTAGGTGGAGTGGATGCCCCACTTCTGGTGCGGGGTGATCCAATTCAGCGCGATCTCCGGGTTGCCGTTGCCCTTTCTCTCGGCAAAGCCAGGCTCGGCCACGCTGGCCGCCGCCTTGGTGTCGATCGGCGGCCGGTAGACCAGCAGGCTCTCGCCGAAGGCGCGCATCCAGGCGTGGTCCTGGTAGAACTGCTGGCGGCCGCTGACCGTGCGCCACGGAATCAGCTCGTGGACGTTGGTGTAGCCGGCGTTGTAGGAGACGTGCTCGTCCTCGAGGCCCGACCAGGTCGGGCTGGAGATGATCTTGCGCGGCTGGGCGACGACGTCGCGGAAGCGGATCTTCTCCTCTTCCTTGGGCTCGGCGAGGTGCTTGTGATCGCGGCCGGTGATCGTCGACAGCGCGTCCCAGGCCTTGACCGCCACCTGGCCGTTGGTCTCCGGCGCCAGGGTGAGAATCACCTCGGCGGCGTCGATGGCCGACTCGATGCGCGGCCGCCCCTTGGCCGGGCCCTCGGTCTTCACGTAGTTGAGCCTGCCGAGCAGCTCGACCTCCTGCTCGGTGTTCCAGCCGATCCCCTTGCCGCCGTTGCCCAGCTCGTCGAGCAGCGGCCCCACCGAGGTGAAGCGCTCATAGGTGGCCGGGTAGTCGCGCTTGACCTCGACCAGCACCGGCATGGTCTTGCCCGGCACCGGCTCGCACTCTCCCTTCTTCCAGTCGCGGACCTCGGGCTGGGCCAGCTCGGCGGGGGAATCGTGCTGCAGCGGCAGGGTGACCAGGTCGGTCTCCTCGCCCAGGTGCCCCACGCACACCTTGGAGAAGGCCTTGGCGATACCCTTGTAGATCTCCCAGTCGCTGCGCGATTCCCAGGCCGGGTCGGTGGCCGCGGTCAGCGGGTGGATGAAGGGGTGCATGTCCGAAGTGTTGAGGTCGTCCTTCTCGTACCAGGTCGCCGTGGGCAGCACGATGTCCGAGTACAGGCAGGTGGTGGACATGCGGAAGTCCAGGGTCACCAGCAGGTCGAGCTTGCCCTCCGGGGCCTCGTCGCGCCACGTCACCTCTTCCGGCTTCTGGCCGCCGGCCTCGCCCAGGTCCTTGCCCTGAATACCATGACGAGTGCCGAGCAGGTACTTGAGCATGTACTCGTGCCCCTTGCCGGAGCTGCCCAGCAGGTTGGAGCGCCAGATGAACATGTTGCGCGGGAAGTTCTGCGGGTCGTCCGGATCTTCGGCGGCGAAATGCAGCTCGCCGGCCTTGAGCGCCTCGACCACGTAGTCCTTGGTGGACTGACCGGCGGCCTCGGCGGCCTTGGCCAGGCGCAGCGGATTGGTGGCCAGCTGCGGCGCGGAGGGCAGCCAGCCCATGCGCTCGGAGCGCACGTTGAAGTCGATCAGACTGCCGGAATAGTCGGCCGGATTGGCCAGCGGCGAGAGGATCTCCTTGATCTCGAGCTTCTCGTAGCGCCACTGGCTGGAGTGGTTGTAGAAGAAGGAAGTCGAGTTCATGTGCCGCGGCGGCCGCTGCCAGTCCAGGCCGAAGGCCAGCGGCAGCCAGCCGGTCTGCGGGCGCAGCTTCTCCTGACCCACGTAGTGGGACCAGCCGCCGCCGCTCTGGCCGATGCAGCCACACATGATCAGCATGTTGATCAGGCCGCGGTAGTTCATGTCCATGTGGTACCAGTGGTTCATCCCGGCACCGACGATGATCATGGAACGCCCGTGGGTCCTGTCGGCGTTGTCGGCGAACTCCCGGGCGATGCGCAGGCACTGTTCGGCGGGCACGCCGGTGATCTTCTCCTGCCAGGCCGGGGTGTAGGGCTTGACCTGGTCATAGGAAGTGGCGCCGTCGTCCTCGCCGAAGCCGCGATCGATGCCGTAGTTGGCGCACATCAGGTCGAACACGGTGACCGCCAGCACCTCGCGGCCGTCGGCCTTGGTCAGGCGCTTGGCCGGCAGACTGTGGAACAGCAGCTCGTCGCTGGCGCCGCCGCTCTTCACATGGTCGAAGTGCTCGTGGGCGATGCCGCCGAAGTAGGGGAAGGCGACTCGGGCCACCTCGTCATGGGCCTCGGACAGGCTGAGGCGCGGCTTGATCTCGGCGCCGTCGGCGTCCCGCGACTCCAGGTTCCACTTGCCCTTTGCCGTGGCGTCGCCGTCGCTCTTTTCTGCGCCCGCCTCGCCCCAGCGGAAGCCGATGGAGCCACGCGGCACTACCAGGCGGTCCGACAGTTCGTCCCAGGCCAGGGTCTTCCAATCGGGATTGTTGGCCTGGCCCAGGCTCTCGGCGAAGTCGCTGGCGCGCAGCTGCTTGCCGGGCACGTGGCTGCCGTCCTCGCGGGCCTCGAGCTCGACCAGGCAGGGCATGTCGGTGTAGCGGCGCACGTAGTCGGTGAAGTAGGCGCTGGGCCGCTCGAGGTGGAATTCCTTGAGGATGACGTGGCCCATGGCCATGGCCAGCGCCGCGTCGGTGCCCTGCTTGGCGGACAGCCACTCGTCGGTGAGCTTGGAGACCTCGGCGTAGTCCGGGGTCACCGAGACGGTCTTGGTGCCCTTGTAGCGTACTTCGGTGAAGAAGTGGGCGTCCGGGGTGCGGGTCTGGGGCACGTTGGAGCCCCAGGCGATGATGTAGCCCGAGTTGTACCAGTCGGCGGATTCCGGCACGTCGGTCTGCTCGCCCCAGGTCATCGGCGAGGCCGGCGGCAGGTCGCAGTACCAGTCGTAGAAGCTCATGCAGACCCCGCCGATCAGCGACAGGTAACGGCTGCCGGCGGCGTAGGAGACCATCGACATGGCGGGGATCGGCGAGAAGCCGATGATGCGGTCCGGGCCGTACTGCCTGGCGGTGTAGACGTTGGAGGCGGCGATCAGCTCGTTGAGCTCGTCCCAGTCGGCGCGTACGAAGCCGCCCATGCCGCGGGCACGCTTGTACTGCCGGGCCTTTTGCGGGTCCTCGACGATCGACGCCCAGGCCTCGACCGGATCGCCCTGCGCCTCGCGGGCCTCGCGCCACAGCTTGAGCAGCGGCTTTCGCACCAGCGGGTGCTTGAGGCGGTTGGCGCTGTAGAGGTACCAGGAATAGCTGGCCCCGCGCGGGCAGCCGCGCGGCTCGTGGTTGGGCAGATCGGGCCGGGTCCGGGGGTAGTCGGTCTGCTGGGTCTCCCAGGTGACCAGGCCGTTCTTGACGTAGATCTTCCAGCTGCACGAGCCGGTGCAGTTCACGCCATGGGTGGAGCGCACCACCTTGTCGTGCTGCCAGCGCTGGCGATAGCCGTCCTCCCAGTCGCGGGTCTCGGCGCGGGTCTCACCGTGTCCCCCGGCAAAGGCTTCGGGACGGCGAGTCAGGTACTTCAGTCGGTCCAGAAAATGACTCATGGGAACTCTCCTCAGCGGCTCGGCGAGGCGGCCTGTGCGCGGGTCTCGTGCCCGGGCGCCCCCAGGCGGATCTCGGCATTGGCACGGGTGTAGTAGAACCAGGTCAGGCCGACGCAGATCGCGTAGAAGGCGATGAAGCCGTACAGCGCCAGCTCGGCCCCACCAGTCAGGGCGATGGAGCTACCGAAGGTCTTGGGAATGAAGAAGGCGCCGTAAGCGGCGATCGCCGAGGTGAAACCGATCGTCGCCGCGGATTCCTTCTCGCTCTGCCGGCGCTGCGCTGCCGCATCGAGCGATGGCATCAGCCGCGACACTTCCTGACGAAAGATCTCGGGAATCATCTGGAAGGTGCTGGCGTTGCCCACGCCGGTGAAGAAGAACAGCAGCAGGAACATGGCGAAGAAGCCCCAGAACGCGCCGGGCTGGTCCTTCATGCCGAGGAACAGCAGCACCCCGACGACGCAGGCGATCATCGCCGCGAACACCCACAGGGTGACCCGGGCGCCGCCGAAACGGTCGGAGATCCAGCCGGTGCCAGCGCGGGACAGTGCCCCTACCAGCGGCCCCAGGAAGGCGAACTGCAATACGTCGACCTCGGGGAACTGGTTGGACGCCAGCAGCGGGAAGCCCGCGGAGTAGCCGATGAAGCTGCCGAAGGTGCCGGTATAGAGCACGCACATCAGCCAGTTGTGCTTGCGCTTGAAGATCACCGCCTGGTCCTTGAACGAGGACTTGGCGCTGGCGATGTCGTTCATGCCGAACCAGGCTGCCACCGCGCCGAGCAGGATAAACGGCACCCAGACGAAGCCGGCGTTCTGCAGCCACAGGCGTTCGACGTCGTTCAGCGTCTGGGGCTCGCCGCCCAGCGCCCCGAACACCCCGGCGGTGATCGCCAGCGGAATCAGAAACTGCATGACGCTGACCCCGAGGTTGCCCAGGCCGGCATTGAGCGCCAGGGCGTTGCCCTTCTCGTGCTTGGGGTAGAAGAACGAGATGTTGGCCATGCTCGAAGCGAAGTTGCCGCCGCCGAAACCACACAGCAACGCCACGATCAGCATCACCAGGTAGGGGGTGTCGGGATTCTGCACGGCGAAGCCGATCCACAGCGCCGGCAGCGCCAACGAGGCGGTGGACAGCGCGGTGAAGCGCCGCCCGCCAACGATCGGCACCATGAAGCTGTAGAAGATGCGCAGCGTGGCGCCGGACAGCCCCGGCAGCGCGGCCAGCCAGAACAGCTGGTTGGAGGTGTAGTCGAAGCCCACCTGGGGCAGCTTGGCGACCACCACCGACCAGACCATCCACACCGCGAAGGCCAGCAGCAGGTTGGGAATCGAGATCCACAGATTGCGGGTGGCGATGCGCTTGCCCTTCTCGGCCCAGAATTCCGGATCCTCGGGGCGCCAGTCCTGAAGCACGAAATGGCTGGGCGTGGCCAGCTCCGGCAGGTCCGAGACCTCCCGGCCGACACGCCACTCCTCGCGGCTGGCGCGCAGGATCGCGTAGTGCATCCAGGCCAGGGCCGCACCGGAGACCACGAACAGCAGCATGAAGCAGCTCTGCCAGATACCTACCACGTCGTTGAGCATGCCGAAGGTCAGCGGCAGGAAGAAGCCGCCCAGGCCGCCGATCATGCCCACCACGCCGCCCACCGCGCCGACGTGCTGCGGGTAGTAGCTGGGGATGTGCTTGAACACCGCCGCCTTGCCCAGCGACATGAAGAAGCCCAGCACCATGATCAGCGCGACGAAACCGATCAGGTTCATGGCGAACGAGAACTCCAGCGAGCCGTGCACGCCCTGTACGCTGTAGCGGGTCGGCGGATAGCTGAGCAGGAAGCTGCAGGTCACCGAGGCGAGCAGGGTCCAGTACATCACCCGACGCGCGCCATAGCGGTCGGAGAGCCAACCGCCCAGGACGCGGAACAGCGACGCCGGAATGGTGTACAGCGCGGCGACGATACCGGCGGCGGTGATACTCAGGCCGTAGACTTCGACCAGGTAGTGCGGCAGCCACAGCGCCAGGGCCACGAAACCGCCGAAGACGAAGAAGTAGTACAGCGAGAAACGCCAGACGCGCAGCTCGACCAGCGGCGCCAGCTGCTGCCTTAGGGGCACGGCCTCGGTGCGACGCCGCTCGCTCTGCGGGTCGGTCCTGGCCAGCAGCAGAAAGATCACGCCCATCGCCGCGATAGCCGTGGCATACACCAGCGCGGCGCCCTGCCAGCCCAGCGCCAGCAGCAGGAAGGGGGCGCCGAAGTTGGTCACCGCCGCGCCGACGTTGCCGGCACCGAAAATGCCCAGAGCCGTGCCCTGACGCTCGCGCTCGAACCAGGCCGAGGTATAGGCCACGCCGACGATGAACGATCCCCCGGCCAGGCCAACGCCCAAGGCGCCGAGCAGCAGCATGGGATAGCTGTTGGCCAAGGTCAGCAGATAGACGCAGCCGGCGGTGGCCAGCATCAGCAGGCTGAATACCCAGCGCCCGCCGAAGCGGTCGGTGAGGATGCCCAGGAACAGTCGACTGATGGACCCGGTGAGCACCGGCGTCGCCATCAGCAGGCCGAGCTGGGTGTCCGACAAGGCGAACTCCTGCCGGATCTGCAGGCCGAGGATGGAAAACAGCGTCCACACGGCAAAGCAGGCGGTGAAGGCGATCGTCGAGAGGCCCAGGGCGCGGTTCTGCTCGCGTCGTGTCGGGTAGTCGGTATTGGCCATGGTGGTTCCCCCTGGCTCGGTGAAAGACTTCCAGGAGCGCCTTTCATCACCCGGCGGTAGAAGGCTCGGGCGTCGCGAAAGGAGCGCTAAGGGGGACCTTGCTATAGCGGGACGGCCAGGCCGTTGACCTGGATCAAGGCACGTCGGGCGGCCATCGCCGACCCTAGCCATGACTACCTCTTTCGAGGTAGCGAAAGGTTTTCGTCAACCCACTGATTTGATGAGCATTCGCCCCGACACCCACGCCTCTTGCCACGCACTGGGGCCAAGGCGATTCATTGGAGGTAGGCTGCGCCCGTCTTTTCATGCCTCATGTCATGCCCCGTTCCCTGTCTTTCCGCGCCGGCCTGGCGATGGCCGGCATCGTGCTGCTGGCGCTGACCAGCATGCTGGGCTCGATCGTCATCGCCAAAACCGCCAGCGGCGATGCGGCAGCGATCAACCAGGCCGGCGCCCTGCGAATGCAGGCCTATCGACTGCTCGTCACCCGCCTGCCGGTCGACGCCATCGACGAGCGCCGTGCAGCGCAACTCACTGAGCTCGACCGCAGCCTCGCGTCGCCGGCGATTACCGGACGCCTGCCGGACGACCCGCAGCATCCATTGACTCGCCAGTACCATACGGTCGTCGAGCAGTGGCATGACCAGCTGCGCCCGCTGATGCTGGACGCGGCGAATCCTCCGACCAACGCCATCACGCCGGCCGGCGACTTCGTCGATCAGGTCGACCGTCTGGTCGGCCAGCTGCAGCGCGAGGCGGAGTCGCGGATCCAGCTACTGCGGCTGTTTCAGGGCGTCATCCTGTTCCTGACGCTGGGGCTGGTGTTCCTGACCATGTACAAGCTGGCTACCGACGTGATCCCGCCGCTACGCGACCTGCTCAAGGTGGTCGATCGCTCGCGACGCGGCGACTTCACTGGCCGCACCTGCTATGCGGCTGGCGATGAGCTGGGCCTGCTGTCGCGCACCATCAACCAGATGAACGAGAGCCTGACGCAGATCTACGGCCAGCTCGAGGCGCGCGTCGAGGCCAAGACCGCCGAACTCGAACGCAGCAACGAGACGCTCAACCTGCTCTATCAGGCGGCACGCCAGCTCAACGGCGCACCACCCGGCGACGCCAGCTACCGCAGAGTGCTGACACAGCTCGCGGCGGTCTCCGGCCTGGGGCCGATCACCCTGTGCCTGGCCCAGGACGACGCCGAGCGCGCTTACCTGAGCCTGTCCACCCAGACCGACGACTGTCCCGATTTCTGTCGCGCACCGGCCTGCAAGCCCTGCCTCGACGGCAGCCCCGACGGCATCGCGCCCTGGATATACCGGGTCGCGATAAGCGAGGCCGGGCGCGACTACGGCGTGCTGCTGCTGCAATACGCGCCCGAGGCACCGCCCCAACGCTGGCAACGCGACCTGGTGGAGACCATCGCCGGCTTGATTGCCACCTCGATCTCGCTGTCCCAGGGCTACGCTGAGCAGCGTCGGCTGGCGCTGATGGACGAACGCGCGGTGATCGCCCGCGAGCTGCACGACTCGCTGGCCCAGTCGCTTTCCTACTTGAAAATTCAGGTCGCCCGCCTGCAGGCCCAGGCACGCCGTACCGGCGCCGACCCCAGCACCGAGGCGATCGTCGACGAACTGCGCGAGGGGCTCAACGCCGCCTACCGACAGCTGCGCGAGCTGCTCAGTACCTTCCGCTTGAAGATGACCGAAGCAGGGCTGGAAGCCGCCCTCGGAGAAACGGTGCGCGAATTCGTACGCCGCGGCGAGCTGGCCATTCGCCTCGACTACCGTCTCGACCACTGCCCGCTATCGCCCAACGAGGAGGTGCATACCCTGCAGATCGTCCGCGAGGCGTTGTCCAACGTCGTCCATCATGCCCGAGCAAGTCACTGCGAAATCACCCTGACCACCGACGAGTCGGATCGCGTGGCGGTCAGCATTCGCGACAACGGCATCGGGCTAGGCGGAAAGGCGAACCAGCCCGATCACTACGGCACCATCATCATGCGCGAGCGTGCCGCCGGACTGAATGGTCGGCTCGACCTGCTCGAACCTGACGATGGCGGCACCGAAGTCCGACTATGCTTCACGCCCCAGCTCCGCCGGGAGACGACGGCCATGCCACTGCCAGGAGGTGCACCATGAGCACAGCGATCCTTATCGTCGACGACCATCCACTGTTCCGTCGCGGCGTCCGTCAACTGCTGGAGATGGACCCTGAGCTGGCGATCGCCGGTGAGGCCGCCGACGGAGAGGCGGCGATCGAGGCCGCCGCCCGCCTGGCACCGACGCTCATCCTGATGGACCTGAACATGGCGCGTCGGAATGGCCTGGAGGCACTGCGGACCCTTCGCGAGCAAGGCGTCGAGGCACGCATCGTCATGCTCACGGTTTCCGACGCCGAGGAAGACGTGGTCGCCGCCCTGCGTGCCGGCGCAGACGGCTACCTGCTCAAGGATATGGAACCCGAAGACCTGCTGGCGGCAATCAAGGAGGCCGCCGAGGGGCGCATGACGATCAGCCCGCAACTCGCCAATCTACTGGCGAGAGCTCTGAGTGGCCCTCGCACAGCGCCGGGCGACGACGCGCTGGACTCTCTGACCGCTCGCGAGGGCGAGATCCTGCGCGCCCTGTCCCGCGGGCTGAGCAACAAGCTGATCGCCCGCCAGCTGGCGATCAGCGAGGGCACGGTCAAGGTCCATGTCAAGAACCTGCTCAAGAAGCTCGGGCTGCGCTCGCGGGTCGAGGCAGCGGTGTGGGCCGTGCAGGCGGGTGTAGGCACATAGCGCGTCGACGCCGCCGATGGGCCGACGCGAGACGGCACCTCAACCTTCGTCGGTGATGTCGCCGATCCAGGTCAGGGCCGCGACACTGGCCGGCAAGCCCAGGGTGGGAACGCCCAGCAACGCCACCTGCTCCAGTGCCGCAGGCGACTCGCCCTCGGCCAGCGCGCGCCGTACATGGGAGTGCACGGCACCCTCGGATCCGGCGCCCACCGCCAGGGCGAGCTTGACCAGACGACGAGTGCGAGCATCCAGGGGGCCAGCTTCGGCGCAGGCCTTGCCCAGCGCCGCGAAGGCGCGCCATACCTCCGGATGCCCTTCGGCAAGCTGACCGGCACCGGCGGGAAGCTCTTGTCGGGACATGCGGTAATCTCCCTGAAGCGAATGACGAACTTCAGTATAGGAAGCATCATCGAGAGCCAGCCAGGACCGCGGCTACCCCTCCTTGCCGTCGATGCGCGCCGTGGTCAGGGGTACCGCGTAATGCAGCAGGAAGATCACATAGGCCAGGCACCACAGGACGATGGCCAGGCTGTAGACCACCCGGGAGATGCCCGGGAAGAGCGCCAGCATCGGTGAGCGCAGCAAGGCGGCGGCGACCAGCATGCCCAGGGCCACGCCGATGCCCGGCAGCGCCTCGATGGGCCGTCCGGTGTGCCCCAGCGAGACCCGCGCCATCATCGCCAGCATCATGGTCCCCATGGCGCCGATGGTCAGGGCATGCACGGCCAGCTCGACCCGGAAGGCACCGAGCTCCGCCAGCGCCCACATGCCAAGTCCCAGAGGAATGGCGGCATAGCTGACATGAAGCCCCCACAGCAGGGGCTCCCCCCAGGCATCCCTGCCGTTCCATCGCGCCAGGCGCACGGCATTGGCCAGCGCCGTTGCCCCGAGCAGACCCGCCGCCACACCGCTGGGCGTAGCGGTACCCAGCAGCTCGGCTAGCTGAACGATCAGCACCGCCGCCATGCTCGCCAGCGTCAGCCCCTCGAGCCAGCGACGGGGAACGGTGCGGGGACGCCTGTGGCGGTTGGCGGTGAACATCGGAATCACTCGCCCCCCGAGCACCACCATGATGGCCGTGATCGACAACACCGCCATGTGCGCGCCCGACCGCACCAGCTCGCCGCTTCCCTTCCACGCCCCCAGGTGCATGGCCAGGTTGGCCAGCACCAGCAAGCCAAGCAGCGGCAAGAAGATCAGGTTGTGCCAGCGCCGGGCAACGATGACCAGCCAGGCCAGTATGGCGCCCACTGCGATCAGAAAGCCCGCATCGACCAGCATCACTCCCCAGGAAGGCAGCCCGACAGGGAAGGCCAACAGCCATCGGGCGGCACCCCAGAGCGCCACCAGGGCCAGCAGGGGCAGGCCTCTCAGGCTGCGACGGCCGGTCCAGTTCTGCACGGCGGTCAGCAGGAAACCTGCGATCACGGCAGCGGCGAAGCCGAACAGCATCTCGTGCTGATGCCACCACAGCATGCCCCCCCGAGGATGTAGCGGCGTTTCGCCACGCCACAAGCTCAACCACGTCATCATGGACACGATGCCGAACAGGGAAGCCAGCAGGAAGAAAGGACGAAAGGCTAGCCGAGCCACGGGCAAGCGGGCCAGCGAAAAGGAAGAAACCTGCATGATGCGCTATTCAGCCTTGGGACAGGGGACTCGGGTAGCGGCATTGTGCGACAGGCCGATATGCAGGGACCATGACCAATATCAAGGATACTTCTTTAAGCTTCGCTCGCATCGCCGGGTGACGCGTCTCCGTCCTGGCCGACTGCCGACGTCCGGTCATAGTGAAACTTCATGTAGACGATCCCCGGCGACATCACCAACCGCCAGGCCAGCTCCACCTCGTCGTCGCACCGGGGATCGAAGTCCCATAGCGTGGCGATCATGGCCTCCAGCCATTGGTCATAGAGCGCCGGCCGAATATCGCGTTGATGACGGCCGTGGAGCACCGCCACCCGCCCCAGGTAGTCGCTGTCGTGGCAGGCGGCGTAGAGGGTCAGCAGCTGGTAGAACGATTTCTTCAGCATCGCTTGCTGACGCGACATGTCGATGCCCTGGAACTTCTCGGCCACCTCGGGCGATGTCGCCAGGAAGCGCTCGTAGAAGGCGTCGAAGAAATCGCGCCCACGAACCCGGCGCGCCAGTGCTCGCGCGTAGCTCGCATCGAAGATCTTGACGATGTCCATGACATCTTCCCCGCCGCCGCCCCCCTCCTTCCAGGCTAGCTCGACGGATCCATCCCGGGCGCGCGCCCTGATCTCGAGGACCTCCGGTCTTGATGCAGATCAAGCCGAGGCCACCCTGCGACAATCTTGACCACCTCGGTGGGTAGCGGTGATACATCAATAGATGTAATTTCTATACATCTTTAAAGGACGCCGCACATCCTCACCCAGGAGCCGCCCCATGCTGACCCAAGCCCAGGAAAGCCTGATTGCCGCCACTGCCCCCGTGGTCGCCGAGCATCTCGATGCCATCACCCAGCGCTTCTATCCGCTGATGTTCGACCGCTATCCCGAGGTCGAGCCGCTGTTCAACCAGGCCCACCAGGCCGACGGGGGGCAGCCGCGGGTACTCGCCGCCGCCGTGCTCGCCTATGTGCAGCTGCGCCAGAACCCCGAGCGAGTGCGCGAGACCCTGGCCACGGTGGTCAGCAAGCACGTGTCCCTGAATATCCAGCCCGACCAGTATCCCATCGTCGGCGAATGCCTGATGGCCGCCATCGGCGAGGTGCTGGGCGACGCCGTGACGCCGGAGATCGCCGACGCCTGGGGCGCGCTCTACGGGGAACTGGCCGGCCTGCTGATCGAGCTGGAAGAGCAGCGCTATCGCACCTTTGAGCATCAGCCCGGCGGCTGGCGCGGCCCCCGCGAGTTCCGCATCGCCGACATCCGCCAGGAGAGCGCGGTGATTCGCTCCTTCGTGCTGGAGCCCACCGATGGCGGTCCGGTGGCCGATCACGCGCCCGGTCAGTACATCGGGGTACGGCTGCTGATCGACGGCGAACCAGTGCATCGCCACTACAGTCTCTCGGCGATGCCCAACGGCCGGAGCTATCGCATCTCGGTCAAGCGCGAAGTCAACGGCACGGCCAGCCGTCACCTCCACGATGCCATGGCCGTGGGCGACACCCTGGCGCTGCTGCCCCCCGCCGGCGACATGACCCTGGTGGAGGGCGACGAGCCCCTGCTGCTGGCCAGCGGTGGCGTCGGCCAGACGCCCATGCTGCCGATCGCCCGCCAGGCCCTGGCCCAGGGCCGCCGAGTGGTCTACTTGCACGCCGCCCTGGACGCCGAACACCACGCCTTCGCCGACGAACTCGAGACATTGGCCGCCGAGCATCCCGAGCACCTGACCTCGGTGGCCATTCACGAGCGCGGCGAGGCGGCCGAGCATACCGGCCGCGTGGATCGCGATCTGCTCGCCCGCTACCTGCCCGAGGGCGCCCGCTGCTACTTCGTCGGCCCCCAGGGCTTCATGTCCGCCATCGACCGAGCGCTGGGCATGCTGGGCGTACCGAACGAACGTCGCCACTACGAGCACTTCGGCCCGTCTCGCCCCCTCGACGCCGCCTGATCGCTGCTGAAAGCAGAAACGGCCCGGACGCCTTGGCGTCCGGGCCGTTTTCGTTGGGGGCCGACCGCGCATTGAAAGTCGGCGAGCGCAGCCATTTTCCAGGTGCGGTCTAATCAGTGGCCGAGGATCTGGCTCAAGAACAGCTTCGTCCGGTCCGATTCCGGGTGATTGAAGAAGGTCTCCGGCGGGGCCTGCTCGATGATCTGCCCTTGGTCCATGAAGATGACGCGGTCCGCCACGGTCTTGGCGAAGCCCATCTCGTGAGTCACACAGAGCATGGTCATGCCATCCTGGGCCAGCTCGACCATGACGTCGAGCACCTCCTTGATCATCTCCGGGTCCAGCGCCGAGGTCGGCTCGTCGAACAACATCACCTCGGGGCGCAGGCACAGCGCCCGGGCGATCGCCACCCGCTGCTGCTGGCCACCGGAAAGCTGGCCGGGATACTTGCGCGCCTGGTCGGCGATGCGCACCCGCTCGAGGAACTCCATGGCGGTCTTCTCCGCCTCGGCGCGGGGCTTCTTCTGCACCCAGGTCTGGGAGATGCAGCAGTTGTCGAGCACCGAGAGATGCGGGAACAGATTGAAATGCTGGAAGACCATGCCGACGTTGCGGCGGATCTGTTCGATACGCTTCACGTCCTGGGTCATGGTCACGCCGTCAACGACGATGCGACCCTGCTGATGCTCCTCGAGATGGTTGAGACAGCGGATCAGGGTCGACTTGCCCGACCCCGAGGGCCCACAGATGACGATACGCTCGCCCTTCGCCACCGTCAGGTCGATGTCGCGCAGGACGTGGAAGTCGCCGTACCATTTGTTGAGCCCCTCGACCTCGATCATCGGATCGTCGGCGGGGGCGCTGGCCGTGTTCGTGGTCGCCATGCCGGTATTTCCTCGTTCTTGAAAGCGTGTTGTTAACGGCTTGTTGTTAAAGGCTTGTCACTCAACGCTTGCCGGTCAGTTCTTATGGCCAGTATGCAAGCGCCGCTCGATGTACTGGCTGTAGCGCGACATGCTGAAGCAGAAGATCCAGAACATCAGCGCCGCGAACACGTAGCCCTCGGTGGCGAAACCCAGCCAGTTGCTGTCGGTGAGCCCGGCGCGGATGATCGCCAGCAGGTCGAACAGGCCGATGATCAGCACCAGCGAGGTGTCCTTGAACAGCGCGATGAAGGTGTTGACGATGCCGGGAATCACCAGCTTCAGCGCCTGGGGCAGCACGATCAGCCCCATGCGCCGCCAGTAACCCATCCCCAGCGCCTTGGCGGCCTCCTCCTGGCCCTTGGGAATGGCCTGCAGGCCGCCGCGCACCACCTCGGCCATGTAGGCGCTCCAGAAGAACATGATGCCGATCAGCGCCCGCAGCAGCTTGTCGAACTCCACCTCGCTGGGCACAAACAGCGGCAGCATCACCGAGGCCATGAACAGCACCGTGATCAGCGGTACGCCACGCCAGAACTCGATGAACACCACGCACACGCCGCGCACCAGCGGCATCTGCGAGCGTCGCCCCAGCGCCAGTACCACGCCCAGCGGCAGCGATCCGACGATACCTACGACGGCCACCGTCAGGGTCAGCATCAGCCCGCCCCACTCGCGAGTCGGCACCACCATCAGCCCAAAGTGTCCACCGAGCAGCAGCACGTAGGCCACCACCGGGAAGCCGATCAGGGCGAACAGCCCCACCCAGCGCTTGGCGGGCAGCCGGGGGATCGCCAGCCAGGCGATCAGCAGCCCCAGCATCAGGAACACCGCATCGACCCGCCAGCGGGCGGCCTCGGGGTAGAAGCCGTAGACGATGGTCTCGAAGCGGGCGCTGATGAACACCCAGCAGGCACCCTCACCGCTGCAGGCCTCGCGGGTGGAGCCCAGCCAGTCGGCGTCGATCAGCGCCCACTGCACCAGCGGCCACAGCCCCCCGCCCAGCACCGCGAGCACGCACAGAGTGATGACGCTGTTAAGCGGTCCGTCGAAGAGGTTGGCGCGCAGCCAGCCCAGCACGCCGCGGCGCAGGTCCGGCGGCCGGCGCGCTTCGATCATCTCGATTCGTGTCGCCATCTCGGCCATGTCAGCGCTCCTTCATCAGGGTGCGGGCGTTGTAGAGATTCATCAGCGCCGACACCACCAGGCTGATCAGCAGGTAGACCGCCATGGTCATGGCGATGATCTCGATGGCCTGGCCGGTCTGGTTGAGGGTCGTGCCGGCGAACACCGCCACCAGGTCCGGATAGCCGATGGCCGTCGCCAGCGAGGAATTCTTGATCAGGTTCAGGTACTGGCTGGTCAACTGGGGCACGATGACCCGCATCGCCTGGGGAATGACGATCTTGCGCAGGGTGATGTTGCCGGGCAGGCTGATCGCCCGGGCAGCCTCGACCTGCCCGCTCGGCACCGACTGGATACCTGAGCGTACGATCTCGGCGATGAAGGAAGCGGTATAGATCGACAGCGCCAGCCACAGCGCCATCAGCTCGGGGATGATCGTCACCCCGCCCTTGAAGTTGAAGCCGGCCAGAGCTGGCACGTCCCAGGCCAGCGGACGCCCGGTGACCAGGAACACCGCCAGCGGCATGCCGACCAGGATCAGCGCGCCGAGCCGGTAGACCGGCAGCGCTCGGCCGGTGCGGGCCTGCAGGCGCCTCGCGTACAGCGCCAGCCCCACCACCGCAGCCACCGCCAGGGCCAGCGCCCAGAGGGTGGCGTCGAAGCCCGGCTGGGCCACCGGCGCCGGCATCACCAGCCCGCGCACGTTGAGGAACAACGCCTCGAACAGCGACAGGCTCTGGCGTGGGCTGGGCAGCGCCTGGAGCACCGCGAAGTACCAGAACAGGATCTGCACCAGCAGCGGGATGTTACGAAAGATCTCCACGTAGGCGGCGGCCAGCCGGGCCAGCAGCCAGTTGCTGGACAGCCGGGAGATGCCCACCGCGAAGCCGATGACCGTCGCCGCGACGATGCCGAGGCCGGACACCAGCAGGGTGTTGAGCAGCCCCACCACGAAGGTGCGACCGTAGGTGCTGTCGCCGCTGTAGGCGATCAGCGACTGGGGAATGGAAAAACCGGCCCGTTCCTGAAGAAAGCCCAGCCCGGTAGTGATGCCCCGTGCCTCGAGGTTGGCCAGGGTGTTGGTCACCAGCATGACGATCAGCGCCGCCAGCCCCAGCAGCAGCACGGCCTGGATCACCAGCGCACGCACGGCGGGGTTACGCCACAGCGATACCCGCTCGGAAGAGGATGAACGCAGCATGTCGAGCCTCGGATACGATGAAACGGCCCCTCACCCCCGAGCCGGGAGTGAGGGGAAACGGAGGGTCGATGCCGATTAGCGGATGGGCGGCGCGTAGAGGATGCCGCCCTCGTTCCACAGCGCGTTCATGCCACGGCCGATGGCGAGCGGCGACTCCTCGCCCACCGTGGCGGAGAACACCTCACCGTAGTTGCCCACCTGGGCGATGATGTCGTAGGCCCAGTCGTTCTCGAGGCCCATCTGCTCGCCGTAGTTGCCGTCATCGCCCAGCAGGCGCGCGACCTGGGGATTGGGCGGGTTCTGCTGCATATCGTCGACGTTGTCGCTGTTCACACCCAGCTCTTCGGCGTTGACCATGGCGAAGACCGTCCACTTGACGATATCCAACCACTGGTCGTCGCCCTGGCGCACCACCGGCCCCAGCGGCTCCTTGGAGATCAGCTCGGTGAGAATCTCCACGCTGTCCGGTTCCGGCAACTGCAGGCGCAGGGCGCTGAGCTGGGAAGTGTCGGAGGTCAGAACGTCACAGCGGCCGCTGGCGAAGCCCTGGGCCGTCTGGTCCGGGGTGTCGAAGGTCACGGTGTTGATATCGATGCCCTTGGCCGGGAAGTAGTCGGCCAGGTTCAACTCGTGGGTGGTGCCGGACTGGATGCATATGGAGGCGCCGTTCAGGTCCTCCAGGCTCTCGATGCCGAGATCCTTGGCGACCATGAAGCCCTGGCCATCGTAGAAAGTGGTGGTGGTGAAATTGAGGCCCAGGGAGTTGTCCCGGGTGGCCGTCCAGGTGGTGTTGCGCGAAAGCACGTCGATCTCGCCGGATTGCAGGGCGGTGAAGCGTTCCTTGGCGGTCAGCGGGGTGAAGACCACTTTCTCCGGGTCACCAAAGATGGCAGAAGACACCGCGCGGCAGGTCTGGACATCCAGCCCCTGCCAGGTGCCGTTCTCGTCAGGCGAGGAGAAACCAGACAGCCCGACGTTGACGCCGCAGCGCAGGGTGCCGCGTTCCTTGACCTCATCGAGGGTGGAAGCCGAGGCGCTAGTTGCCATTCCCAGGCCCAGGGTCGCAACGGACAGGGCGATCAGCGTCTTGTTGTTGTTACGCATGCCTATGACTCCATGGCGGGTGTTATACGATTTGTGCCTTGTTTCAGCACATCCGAACATAACAGACCATGGTGTCCTCCAGGCTGGCTTGCCATTAAACGTTTGTCTCGATCCCGATCAGACCGCCGGCAACGACCCGGCCCCTACCCACACTTTGACCAACCGCACCCGGCATAGCAGGTCGGACAGCCATCCATCATGATCAGGTCTCCCCGGCACTCGGGGCACTGGCCCACCACGGTGGGCTTGCCCCCCGCCTCGCGCTCGGCTCGGACCGGCTCCTCGGAACTCGGCGGCTGCCAGGGTTGGCCGCTGGCCAGGCGCTGGGCATAGCGCTGTACCAGCTCCTCCACCGGCACCTGATGGCCGTCCTTGTCGAGGAAGCCGCGCCGCTGCAGGATCTGTTGGATCGACCAGGCGATGGCGGCCACCTCGGAGTCGTGGAACATCGGCTTGCCCCAGCGATTCATGCCGCAGCGTACCAGGCCCTTGTCCCAGGCCACCTTGCGCAGATCGGCCACCGCCTGGGTGACATAGCCGCCGCGGGCGGCCAGCGACAGGCTGCGCATGGTGGCGGTGATCCACTGGTGCTCGCTGGACAGCTGGCCGGAAGGGAAGAAGAACTCCACCGGGCGCTCGATGACCACCCGCTTGCCGCTCAGCACGCCCTCCACCGGCATGAAGGACACCAGCAGATAGACCTTCTTGCGCCCCTCGGCACCGACGTAGGAGATCTTCTCCGAGACGGCTTCCAGGGTGCCCTCGGGGCGTGACGGAATGCGCACCGTCAAGGGATTCTCGTCGGCCAGCGGCGGTTCTTCCACCGCCTGCTTGACGCTATAGGACACGATCTTCGAGGTGATCTCGACGCTCATCGTTAGCCTCCTCCGGAACGTAGTGCGCTGGCGCTCGGCGAATGCCCGCTCATGCCCCTCTCATCGAGCGCAGTAGGCCGTGGTTTACCACTTGCCATAGGTGCCCTCCTTCAAGGCCTCGTAGAGGTTGGCCGCGGTATGCTCCTCGCCCTCATAGATCACCGTCTCGTTGCCGGCCAGCTCGACGGTCTCGCCGTTTTCCAGCTCGAAGACATAGGTGGTGTTCCTGAGGTCGTCCTCGCGGACCAGCACGCCCTGGAAGGCCTCGGGGTTGAAACGGAACGTCGTGCACCCCTTGAGCCGGCTGTCGTAGGCCTCCAGATAGAGGTCCTTGAAGTCGGCGAAGGCGAAGTCGGTGGGCACGTTCACGGTCTTGGAGATCGCCGAATCGATCCAGGCCTGGGCGGCGGCCTGCACCGCGACGTGCCGGGCCGGCGATACGGCATCGGCGGTCACGAAATAGTCCGGCAGGTCGCTCTCCACCGCCTCCGGCGCCACCCAGTGCCGGTAGGCGGCCAGCTCCAGGGACACTACCTCGATCTGTTCCTTGGTCTTGCGCCCGGCGCGGATGACGTTGCGGTAGTAGCGGTGCGAGAAGGAGGGCTCGATACCGTTCGAGGCATTGTTGCCCAGTGACAGCGAGATGGTGCCGGTGGGGGCGATGGAGCTGTGATGGGTGAAGCGCGCGCCATGCTCGGCGAGCTCGGCCACCAGCTCGGGCTCAACCTCGGCGATCTTCTGCATGTAGCGGCTGTAGCGGGCATGCAGGAGGCGCCCGGGGAGCCGATCGCCCACCTGGTAGCCGTCGCTCGCCAGCTCCGGCCGCTCGCGCAGCATCTTCGGGGTGATGGCGAAGTCTTCGGCGAGGATCGGCGCCATACCCTTCTCCCGGGAGAGTTCGAGGGCCTGCTTCCAGCCTTCGACGGCCAACACCCGGCTCACCTCCTCGGTGAAGGCCAGCGACTCCGGCGAGCCGTAGGGCAGCTTGAGCATGGTCATGGCCGACCCCAGCCCCAGGAAGCCCATGCCATGGCGTCGCTTGGCCTCGATCTCGCGGCGCTGGCCCTCCAGCGGCAGGCCGCTGATCTCCACCACGTTGTCGAGCATGCGGGTGAATACCGCCACCACCTCGCGGTAGCGATCCCAGTCGAAGCGCGGCGCCTCGCCGAAGGGCTCGAGGACGAAGCGGGTCAGGTCGATCGAGCCCAGCAGGCAGGCGCCCTCGGGGGGAAGCGGTTGTTCGCCGCATGGGTTGGTCGCCCGAATCTCCTCGCAGAACCAGTTGTTGTTCATGCGGTTGACCTGGTCGATCAGGATGAAGCCCGGCTCGGCGAAGTCGTAGGTGGAACGCATGATGGTGTCCCACAGCGCCCGGGCGCGGACCACCTCGACGATGCGGCAGGCCACTCGCCCCTCGGCGTCCAGGGTGTAGCCCTCCTCGATCACCGGCCAGTCACGGTAGACCAGCTCGTGCTCGTCGACGTCGTCCTTCTCGCCCGGATGCAGGGGAAAGGCCAGCGGCCAGTCGGCGTCGGCGCGCACCGCCTCCATGAACTCGTCGGTGATCAGCAGGCTGAGGTTGAACTGGCGCAGCCGGCCGGCCTCGCGCTTGGCCTCGATGAAGCGGCGCACGTCCGGATGACCGACGTCGAAGGTCGCCATCTGGGCGCCGCGACGCCCCCCGGCCGACGCCACCGTGAAGCACATCTTGTCGTAGATATCCATGAACGCCAGGGGACCGTTGGTTCCCGCACCGGCCCCGAACACGAAGGCCCCCTTGTGACGCAGGGTGGAAAAGTCGTAGCCGATGCCAGCACCGCTCTTCAGCGTCATGCCGGCATCCACCACGGCCTCGAGGATATCGCGCATCGAATCGTGGATGCTCCGCGACACCGTGCAGTTGATCAGACTGACCGCCGGCTTGACGGACTCGGCACCCGCGTTGGCGACGATACGTCCGGCGGGAATGGCACCGTTGTCCAGAGCCCAGCGAAAGCGGGGCAACCAGACCTGGGGATCGGCTTCCACCGCAGCGAGCGCCTTGGCCACGCGCTCGCGGGTAGCAGCCGGATCCGCATCCAGAGGATCGCCATGGCGATCCTTGAGCCGATACTTGGCGTCCCAGATATCGAGAGACGGTCCCTGCGTTGGCACTTCGTCGATGCAGGGGGTGTCCTTGGCGGTCGTGCGCATCAGAACTCTCCCATTGGCCGTAATGACGTTCGTGCTCATGTCTCCCCCTCTGCCAGAACCCAAGCGGGCAGGCCACACGCCCCGGAGAGAAAGGGGGATAGGTGTCATTCTGTCACCGGGGCGAAGGTGCCCCCCGGCCAGCCTCAATGCCTTGCCCCCTAATGCAATATATAGACGACAAGCTCGTTCGGCACACACCATGTAGTAATCTTGACGGCACCAGCGCCAAGAGTGGCCGTGAAAAAAGGCGCCCGACCATATCGGTCGGGCGCCCTGCTGTGTCGGCGAAATATGGGCAGGCCTAGAATCGGCCGCCTACGCCTCCACCGGGACCGCCGGGGCTTCCGCCGCCCATACCGGCGCCGGTGCCTCCTGCACCACCACTACCACCGGGACTGCCGCCATTGCCACCGGCACCCGAACCGCTGCCACCGGAACCGCTACCGGAACCACCACCGGACCCAGAACCGCCACCTGAACCGGAGCCGCTACCTCCGCCGGAGCCGGAACCACCGCCGGAACCACCGTTACCGCCGCCACCGGAACCGTTACCGCCGCCACCGGAACCGCTACCGCCACCGCCGGAACCACCACCGGCGCCGCCGCCATTACCGCCACCGCCGGAGCCACCACCGGCGCCGCCGCCATTACCGCCACCACCGGGGCCGCCACCGCCGTCACCACCACCGTGGCCACCGCCGTCACCGCCACCATCGGGGCCGCCACCGTCACCGCCGCCATCATCGCCGCCGCCGTCACCGCCGCCATCATCGCCGCCGCCGTCACCGCCGCCATCATCGCCGCCGCCATCATCGCCGCCGCCGTCATCGCCGCCATCATCGCCGCCGTCATCGCCGCCGTCATCGCCGCCGTCATCGCCGCCGTCGTCACCGCCGTCGTCGTCGCCGGTGCCATCGTCATTGGTATCGTCATCTACATCATCGACCGGCGCTTCCGGCTCTGTGGATGCCAGGACGACAAAGCTCAGGAAGGTCGTGCTATCACACCCATCCAGATATCCGCCGCCACAGCCGCCACCACCGCCGCCACCAGCCGCCGGTGCCGGCAGCTCCTTGAGCAGTTCGGCAAGCTCTTCATCGGTCAAACGACTCGATCCCGTTCCCTCGGCCGGTTGCGTCAGCTGATCGTTGGCGATTCCCGCCATCTCATCGTCCGAGAGCGCGCCACTCTTTCCCTGACCCGAAGCCGACTGGGCCTGCACCCCGGAAGCTGACAAACAGCCTACCGCAACGACCAAGGCAGCCAACTTGAACCCTTGCATAGCTACCCCCTCCCCCGTCGCCGGCCTGGGACCGTCGACGCACATTACGCCAGAAAACATTTTGTTACATACAACCCAAGCATCGTAATGAAGTGAAAACTTCACCATCGGAAACACGGCTGATTATTGGGGAGGGATGATCAGGCAATATCCTGGGTAGGCGTGAGCAAGAAACTCATACCGAGCGATCACCTGGATGTTGGGTCCCGGGGTGTAATGGTCCACGGTACGAACCATTGTCCAAGCAGGATCAATGGCTCAAGTACTTCAGTGTGAATCTCTAATGTAAAACGCTAGCCTGCCGAGTGCCCGGCCAGTGCCCCGGGGGCATCAGACGGTGCGTGAGTAGTTCGCCCGTTCACCGAGATAGGCGTCGAACGCCATGGCCAGAT
Organism: Halomonas sp. B23F22_20; assembly: GCF_043496985.1. Taxonomy (NCBI): domain Bacteria; kingdom Pseudomonadati; phylum Pseudomonadota; class Gammaproteobacteria; order Oceanospirillales; family Halomonadaceae; genus Halomonas; species Halomonas sp. B23F22_20. Next base: position 206,241 of record NZ_JBIEKH010000004.1, on the reverse strand, counting down.
TGCGCAGCATCAATCGCCCCTCGGGCCGCACCTCGATGCGGCCTTCCGACAAGACAACGAGACCGTCCTCCTGCATGCCCGAGAGGGCCGCCAGCGCCTCGGCGAAATAGCCCTGGAAGTCGATCCCATGGCATGCCTCGATGGCGGCGACGTCCACGCGACCATGACACATCAACTCGTGAATCACGTCACGTCTCAGGCGGTCGTCGGCGTCCAGGCGATAGCCACGCAGCACCGGCAGTCGGCCGGCCTCGAGCCGGTCACGATACGCCGAGATCTCCTTGACGTTCTGGCTATAGCTCTCTCCGACCTTGCCGATGGCGCTGACGCCAAGCCCGATCAGATCGCAGTCGCCGTGGGTGGAATAGCCCTGAAAATTGCGCTGCAGCGTGCCGTGACGCTTCGCCTGGACGAGCTCGTCGTCGGGCAGGGCGAAATGATCCATGCCGATATAGACATAGCCGGCAGCGGTCAGGCGCCGGATGGTCAACTCCAGCAGTTCGAGCTTGCGCGTCGGCGGCGGCATGTCCTCGGTTCGGATCAGGCGTTGGGCCTTGAATCGCTCCGGCAGATGGGCGTAGCTGTAGGCGGCGATGCGGTCCGGACGCAGGGCAATGATGCGGTCCAGGGTCTCGTCGAAACTGGCCACCGTCTGGCGTGGCAAACCATAGATCAGATCGACGCTCACCGAATGAAACGCCGCCGATCGGGCCGCCTCGACCAGCTCGATGACTCGGGCCTCGCTCTGAATCCGGTTGACCGCCGCCTGCACCTCGGCGTCGAAGTCCTGCACGCCGAAGCTAAGGCGATTGAATCCCAACTCGCGCAGTTCATGTAGACGAGCCGGCGTGACGGTGCGCGGATCCACCTCCAGGGAAAACTCGCGGGCCTCGGCAGGCGCGAACCGGAAGGCAGACGCCAGGCTTGCCATCAGTTCGCCGAGCTGGGCGTTGCTCAAGTAGGTCGGCGTGCCGCCGCCCAGGTGCAGCTGGGTCAACCGGCGATCGTCGTCGAACAGTGCGGCCTGGAGGCGTATCTCGCGCTTCAGCAGATCGAGATACTCGACGGCCCGCTCGGTGTGGTGGGTGATGATCTTGTGGCAGGCGCAGTAGTAGCAGAGGCTGCGACAGAAGGGGACATGCACGTACACCGACAGCGGCTTGGGAGAGTCGGCCCGATGGCTCTGCGCAACCAGCGCACGATAGTCGTCTTCGGCGAAGGCGGCCTGGAACTGCGGCGCCGTGGGGTAGGAAGTATAGCGTGGGCCAGGCCGGTCATACTTCTCGACCAGGGCACGAATGAACGGCACGGAATCTGGCATGGCTGAAACCTCCTGACGCCTGCGGCGACGCCGGTGTCGCCCTCTTCACGGCGCATTATGCCAGCCACGCACCGCCGCGTCGGAGACATCGACACGCTAGCTGATACAGATCAATTCGGCGTCTCAGCGGTGCTGTGACAGGCGTCGGGCCAGGCCGCCCCGTTGCTGGTAGAATCGAGGATAACGACGCCCTTTCCCCGGCGCCCGGAGGCCGCATGCACCTGACGAACTTCACCGATTACTCCCTGCGCGTGCTGATCTATCTGGCCGTCAAGGGGGAGCGTCGCTCGACCATTTCCGAGATCGCCGAGCGCTTCGACATTTCGCGCAATCACCTGATGAAAGTCGTGCAGGAGCTGAACCGTCTCGGCTACCTCACCGCCATTCGCGGCAAGCATGGCGGACTGCTGCTGGGGCGGGCGCCCGCCGATATCTGCCTGGGTGCCCTGGTGCGCGATACCGAGCGCGATCTCGGCCTGGTGGAATGTTTCGGCGACCGCAACGCCTGCGTCATCTCACCCGCCTGCCGACTCAAGTCGGTGCTCGGCGAGGCCCTGGGCGCCTTTCTCGCCGTGCTCGACCGCTACACCCTGGCCGACATGCTGGGCCCCCAGCGAACCGACCTGGAACGGCTGCTGCGCCTGGTCGAGTCCCCTCCTGCAGCCGAGCCTCAGCCGTAGGGCATCGAGCGGTCTTTGTCCCGATCGGCACGGGCCAGGCGAAAATCGACCGTCGTGCCGCGACCGAGGCGGCTGTCGATGGTCAACCGGGCACCATGTCGTTCTCCGATCTCCCGCACGATCGACAGGCCGAGCCCAGAGCCCTCGCCCCGGGCGCGGCTGTCACGAGTGCGATGGAAGCGCTGGGTCACCAGTGGCAGCTCCTCCGGGGCGATGCCGACGCCATTATCGCTCACCCCCACGCGCACCGTCTTCGCCTCGGCCTCGGCCCACAGGCAGACCCGACCATCGGCCGGGGTCGCCCGCAGCGCGTTGTCGATCAGGTTGGCCAGGGCCCGGTCGATGAGCCCCAGGTCGGCCTCGACCCAGGGCAGCCCGGGATCGACCTCGACCGCCAGGGTGACCCCTGCCTGGCGCGCCTGGTCCTGGAACTTGCCGACGATGTCGTGGGCCAGCTCGGCGAGCGAGAAGGCCTCGCACTGCAACGGGCTGTCGTAGGCATCGAGCCGCGCCAGGGTCGACAGCTGCTGGGCCAGGCGGGTCAATCGCGAGGCATTGTCGAGCACGCCGACCAGCCGGCGGCGACGCTCCTCCACCGGCAGGTCGTCGCGCTCGAGCAGGTGCTCGACGTTGCCGCGCAGCGAGGTCAGCGGGGTGCGAAAGTCGTGGGACAGGTTGGCCACCAGCTCGCGGCGCTGCCGGTCGGTCTCACGCAGCGCTCGCACCTGAGCCTCGATGGTACCGGCCATGTGGTTGAAGGCCTCTCCCAGCCGCCCCAGTTCGTCGCGGCCGGGGTCGTCGAGCCGGGCCTGCCACTGGCCTCGGGCGAAACGCTGCACGGCGGCGGTCAGCCGCGAGAAGCGCCGGGTCAGCAGGGCAAACCACACCAGCCCCAGCAGGCCGGAGATCAGCACGGCCAATCCGCCCGCGGCCACCAGGGTACGTGTGATGGAACTGGTGCGCAGCATGGCCAGCATCGAGGCCTGGCTGCTCTTGTTGAGATCGGCATACAGGTAGCCCGCCCGATCGGCGCTGCCATAGCGAATGCGTGCCACCGAGAACACGCCGGGTGCACCGCCGCAAGGCGAGGACGTCGTCACCGGCAGCATCGGCGACTCGCCGAGCAGCGCCTCGAGGGCGTCGCGCTCGACCCGGCTGCCCAGGCCGCAGCTCGGCTGGGCATAGTCGGCGACCACTCGCCCCTCGGCATCGAGCACGTAGAGCGACAGCGAGGGATTGATCGCCAGGATATGGCGGGCCGTTTGCCGCGCCGCGGCGCTGTTCGCGCCCTCTGCCAGGGCCGGGCGCATGACCCGAGCCAGGTTGTCGGCCAGCCCGACTTCCTGGCGCTGCTGCAGCTCGCGGCTCAGCTGGTCGAACTGACTGATGGCCAGCCAGGCAACCGCCACCGACAGCAGCAGCAATCCGCTCAGGTAGACCAGGGCGATCCGTGCGAAGAGGCTTCGCCCCCAGGCCAACAGTCGGCATGCCAGGCCCCTCATGCCTCATCCTCCCCGGTCGCGAAGCGATAGCCCACGCCCCAGACGGTCTGGATGAAACGCGGGCGGGCCGGATCGGCCTCGATCTTGTTGCGCAACCGGTTGATGTGGGTGTTCACGGTGTGATCGAAGCCATCGAACTCCTTCCCCCACACCCGATCGAGCAGCTCGCCGCGACTGAAGCTGTGGCCGGGATGCCGAGCGAACAGCGTCAGCAGGGCGAACTCCTTGCCGGTCAGCTGCAGCGCTCGACCGTCAAGGGTGACCCGGTGCTGGTCGATGTCGATGACCAACCCGCCCAAGACGATCGGCGCTGTGGCGACGACTTGCTCTTCCTCCGGGGCGGCGCGCTGCCCGCGGCGCAGCAGCGCCTGGACCCGAGCCAGCAGGATCGGCAGGTGGAAGGGCTTGGTGACGTAGTCGTCGGCGCCAATCTCGAGGCCCCGCACCACGTCACGGATCGCCGCCTTGGCGGTCACCATCAGCACCGGGGTGCGGGCGTCGCGGGCGCGCAGCCGCCGGCACACCTCCAGGCCATCGATGCCCGGCAGCATAAGATCGAGCATCACCAGATCGAAGGGATCGTCAGCCGCCCCGTCCAGTACCGCCAGGGCCGCTTCGCCGTCGGTGACCCAATCACAGCGGTGGCCGGCATCGCCGAGGCGCTCGGCGAGCAGCTTGCCAATGTCGGGGTTGTCCTCGACGCAAAGAATCCGGTGGGGCATGAGCAGGGCTCCGAGCGGCGGTTCGGATCCCACTCTAGAGCCCCCGCAAGGCGGATGCATCACGAAAGCGTCACGTCGCGGCGAGCCTTCGTGATGATTTCGTGATGAAGACGGCCGCATCGCCGACTAGCGTGAGAGATGCCGTAGCGGCATTTCGCCGGCGGCCCAGCGATGCAAGGAGGTAGGCGATGTTCACTCAAGACCGTTCCCGCACCACGCTGTTTGCCCTGCTACTCGGCGGCGCCCTGCTGCTGCCCGGCGCCGCCCTGGCCGACCATCACGAAGAGGACGCCATGCAGCAAGGCGACAGCATGGAGCATGACGCCATGTCCGGCGAGGCGATGGAAGAAGACGCCATGGGCGAGGAAGACGCCATGGCCGGCGATGACGCCATGAAATCCGAGGGCGACGACGAAATGATGGAGGAAGAGGAAGAGACGATGGAAGGCGACGGCGAGATGTGACGCTCGGCGCGCCTTGACCGGCCACCGGGCCCTGCGCCTCGGTGGCCGGTCCCTTCATTCGGCCTTTCCGGCGCCTCGCCGGGCTCGCCGCCCCTCGACGGGCACCAGGCCCGTCTCCCCGGAGGTGTCTCATGCCAGCGACTCACCGCGCCGACCGCGGCCCAGGGCCGACGGTCATCAAGCGCCACACGCTGTTCACCCGCGTCTGGCACTGGGTGAACCTGATCTGCCTGATCATCCTGCTGGCAAGTGGCCTGCAGATCTTCAACGCCCACCCGGCACTCTACTGGGGCAAGGATTCTCACTTCGACAGCCCGGCGCTGTCGATCGGCGCCGAACGCGACCCCCAGGGGGAATGGCGCGGCGTCACCCGCCTCGGCGGCTGGCGCTTCGACACCACCGGCGTGCTGGGCGTCTCCGGCCCCGCCGCGGATCGCGAACGGCGCGCCTTCCCTGCCTGGGCGACCCTGCCCGGCCCGCGCTGGCTGTCGATGGGGCGCCAGTGGCATTTCCTGGCCGGCTGGATCTTCGCGCCCCTGCTCACCGCCTATCTGGTCTACCTGGTGGCGAGCGGCCAGTTGAGACGGCGCCTGCTGCCGCGCCGGTCGGAGTGGCGACGCCTCGGCGCCACCATCGTCGAGCATGCGCGACTGAAATTCCCCCGCGGCGAGGAAGCCCGGCACTACAACATCCTGCAGAAGCTCACCTACCTGCTGGTGCTGTTCGTGATCATTCCGCTGGTGATCCTCACGGGCCTGACCATGTCGCCGACCATGGACGCCGCCTGGCCCTGGTTGCTGGACGTCTTCGGCGGCCGCCAGAGCGCCCGCACCCTGCACTTCCTGTGTGCCCTGGCCCTGGTGCTGTTCTTGCTGGTGCATGTCGCCCTGGTGCTGCTCTCCGGCGTCATCAACAACCTGCGCTCGATGATCACCGGGCGCTATGCGCTTCCCCCTGCCCTTCCCCCGGCGCTGCCCTCGCAGCAGGAGGCTCACGATGAGCACACCGACCGATAACGGCCGTCGCCGCTTCTTGACCCGCACCCTGCTGGCCGGCGGCGCGACCCTGCTCGCCGGCTGCGACCGCCTGTCGCGCAGCGATGCGATGCAGCCGCTGTTCAACGCCAGCGAATCGCTGACCCGGCGCGCCCATCGCCTGCTGGCCGCCGAGGAATCGCTGGCCCGGGAATACGACCGCGACGATATCGCCCCGACCTTCCGCGCCAACGGCACCACCCGGCCCGACGAGGCCGACTACCAGCGCCTGGCCGCGGACGGCTTTCGTAACTGGCGCCTCGCGGTCGACGGCCAGGTCGAATCACCTCAAGCGTTCAGCCTGGCAGCCCTCAAGGCCATGCCGTCGCGCACCCAGATCACCCGCCACGACTGCGTGGAGGGCTGGAGCTGCATCGGCCAGTGGACCGGGGTCCCGCTCGGCGACCTGCTGGACCGGGTGGGCGTGCAGGCATCGGCACGCTTCGTGGTCTTCCACTGCGCTGACCGCTACCGCGGCGGCGAGGCCTACTACGAGAGCCTCGACCTGCGCGAGGCCTACCATCCCCAAACGCTGCTGGCCTACGGTCTCAACGACGCCGACGTGCCTATCGCCAACGGTGCCCCGCTGCGGCTGCGCGCCGAGCGACAGCTGGGCTACAAGATGGCCAAGTACCTGATGCGTATAGAGCTCGTAGAGAGCTTCGCCCACCTGGGGCGCGGCAAAGGCGGCTACTGGGAAGACCGCGGCTACAACTGGTGGGCCGGCATCTGAGCCCAGCGCCCGGACAGCCGCGGGCGAGTCATGCTAGCCTGCGGCATTTTCCCGGTCATGGATGCCCGCATGTTCCGCTCTCCGCTTCTTTTTCTGCTCAAGGGGTGCCTGCCCGGGCTGCTGGCCTTGGGCCTCGCCGCCCCCGCGTCGGCCGGCAGCTTCAACACCACCGACGTCCAGGCCCACGGCAACTGGCATTCGCTGGCCCTGACGCTGGGCGACGAACGCCACGTACGCGCCCTGGAGCAGCACAGCTATAGCGACAGCGTGTTCAGCGTCAACGCCACACCGGGCGCCTGCGACCGCCCCTGGCTGGAGCTGCGCGTCGAGCTCGACGACGTGCAGGCGCAGAGCGCCACCGTCAATCGGGTGCCGGCGGACCTGATGGTCGACGAAGGGCAGGTCCAGCAGGGCCAGGCCGACTTCGTTACCGAGCGCGGCAACAGCGGCTTCTACGTGCGTTTCACATTGCCCGATACCGCTGCCCTGCTCGACGACGTGCGCGACGGCGACACGCTGCGGCTGCGCATCCACCGGGCCGCAGAGGACTACTGGTTCATGGTCTTCAGCCTGGACGACGCCGATGCGGCGCTGGCACGCATGCAGCGGCTCTGTCGGGCGGACTGACTTCTCTCGCTACGCAGAACGCCCCCGCCGCGGTACGGCGAGGGCATCGAGCACGAACGGCTTGGATGATCAGCTGCGGATCAGGTGATCGAAGGCGCCCAGGGCGGCCTTGGAGCCCTCCCCCATGGCGATGACGATCTGCTTGTAGGGCACGGTGGTCACGTCGCCGGCGGCGAAGATGCCGGGCACCGAGGTCATGCCACGCTCGTCGACCACGATCTCGCCGCGCTCGGAGAGCTCGATGGGCGAATCCTTCAGCCACTCGGTGTTGGGCACCAGTCCGATCTGCACGAAGATGCCCTCGAGGGCCAGCTCGCGCAGCTCGCCGGAGGCGCGTTCCTCGTAGGTCAGACCGGTGACGCGGCTGCCGTCGCCGTTGACCTCGGTGGTTCGCGCGCCCTTGATCACCTCGACGTTGGGCAGGCTTGAGAGCTTCTTCTGCAGCACCTCGTCGGCGCGCAGCTCATCCATGAACTCGATCAGCGTCACCTCGCCGACGATGCCGGCCAGGTCGATGGCCGCCTCGACGCCGGAATTGCCGCCGCCGATCACCGCCACACGCTTGCCCTTGAACAGCGGACCGTCGCAGTGCGGGCAGTAGGCCACGCCCTTGTTGCGGTACTCGGCCTCGCCGGGCACGTTCATCGCGCGCCAGCGAGCCCCGGTGGCCAATACCAGTGTCTTGCTGCGCAGGCTCGCCCCGGATTCGAAGCGCACCTCATGCTCGCCGCCCGACTCGTCCGGCACCAGCGCAACGGCGCGCTGCAGGTTCATGATGTCGACGTCGTACTCCTTGACGTGCTCCTCCAGCGCCGCGGCCAGCTTGGGGCCCTCGGTGTGGGGCACCGAGATCAGGTTCTCGATCGACAGGGTATCCAGCACCTGGCCGCCGAAGCGCTCGGAGGCCACGCCAGTGCGAATGCCCTTGCGCGCCGCATAGACGGCCGCCGCGGCGCCGGCCGGGCCGCCGCCGATCATCAGCGTGTCGAAGGCAGGCTTCTCGCCGAGCCTGGCGGCCTCGCGCTCGGCGGCGCCGGTGTCGACCCTGGCCAGGATCTGCTCCAGGCTCATGCGGCCCTGGTCGAAGGGCTCGCTGTTGACGAACACGCTGGGCACCGACATCACCTCGCGAGCCTCGACCTCGTCCTGGAACAGGGCGCCGTCGATGGCGTCGTGGGAGATGCGCGGGTTGAGGATCGCCATCAGGTTCAGCGCCTGGACCACGTCCGGGCAGTTCTGGCACGACAGCGAGAAGTAGGTCTCGAAGTGAAGGTCGGCGTCGAGGGAACGGATCTGCTCGATGACCTCGTCGCTGGCCTTGGGCGGATGGCCGCCCACCTGAAGCAGGGCCAGCACCAGAGAGGTGAACTCGTGGCCCATGGGAATCCCGGCGAACACCACGCCGGTGGGCTGGCCTTCGCGGTGCAAGGCGAAGGACGGCGCGCGGCGGTCGCTGCCCTCGGTGGACAGGGTGATCCTGTCGCAGAGCCCGGCGATATCACGCAGCAGCGCGTGGAGTTCCTTGGACTTGTCGCCGTCATCCAGGGTGGCGACCAGCTCAAAGGGTTGCGTGACCTTGTCGAGATAGGCTTTCAGCTGTTGCTTCAGAGAGTCGTCCAACATGACGGCGGCAATCCTCGATGTGGGTAACTAGCGGACACGACCTCCCCGCGCGGGCCACGATGGGGCTCGCCGTATGGGGCGGGGTGTCATGGAAACGTCGGGGCAGAACCCCATCGAGACGCCGTCTCGATCTCGCTTGCGCGACTGGTTGGACGACCGAGGTGAGGCCGACTCGATGGGGTAAACCGGGGGCGCGGGAGATTCCCGCAGCTCAGCGATCCAAATTAAGGATGCGCAGATTTATGTCGCGAGCGATGAGAGGCTGGCCGCCGCCGGAGCACAGCTCCCGGAGTGTAGCCCGCTACATGAGGAGAGCGAGCACCGCCGGCGGCCAGGATATCGAGCGCAGCAATAAATCAGCGTTTCCTTAGATCTTGCCGACCAGATCCAGGGACGGCGCCAGCGTCTCTTCGCCTTCTTCCCACTTGGCCGGGCAGACCTCGTTGGGGTTGGCACGGACATACTGGGCCGCCTTGACCTTGCGCAGCAGCTCCTCGGCGTTGCGGCCGATGTTGCCGGCGTTGAGCTCGATGATCTGGATCTTGCCGTCCGGGTCGACGACGAAGGTGCCGCGGTCGGCGACGCCGTCTTCCTCGATCAGCACCTCGAAGTTGCGCGACACGACGTGGGTCGGATCGGCCAGCATCGGATACTGGAGCTTGCCGATGGTCTCGGAGCTGTCGTGCCAGGCCTTGTGGGTGAAGTGGGTGTCGGTGGACACGCCGTATATCTCGACGCCGAGCTCCTTGAAGGCCTCGTAGTTGTCGGCCAGGTCGCCAAGCTCGGTCGGGCAGACGAAGGTGAAGTCGGCCGGGTAGAAGAAGAAGACGCTCCACTGGCCCTTCAGGCTCTCGTCGCTGACTTCGATGAAGTCGCCGTTGTGGTAAGCAGTAGCCTTGAAGGGTTTGACGTCGGTGTTGAGCAGGGACATCGCGTTCCTATCCTCGTTGCGGTGGTGTGTGGTGAAGACAGGAACGAGAATACCGACGCCCGGGTGATAGATTAAATTGAATGACCCGATCTTTTTGATAGCTTCCAGCTAAACACTGTCTGTTCCGGCTCTCAGGCGCCGGCGGGCGCCCGCCACACCAGTTCGACGCGCCGGTTGGCGGCCCGCCCCTCGGCATCGTCGTTGGCCGCCAGGGGCCGGGTGTCGGCATAGCCGATGGCGCGCAGGCGCTCCCGCGCCACCCCGGCCGCTGCCAGGGCACGCACCACGGCGCTGGCTCGCCCGGTGGATAGCTCCCAGTTGGAGGGAAAGCGCGAGGTGGCGATGGGCAGGCTATCGGTGTGGCCCTCCACGGAGATCTCGCCGCCCAGGCCAGCCAGCCGCTCGGCGAGTCGTGCCAGCACGCGCTGGCCGCCCTCGGTCACCCGGGCGCGACCGCTGTCGAACAGCAGCCGGTCCTCGATCCGCAGCGTCACCCCCTGGCGGGTATGCTCGACGCTGACGCCCTCCATGCCGAGCCCCTGGAAGCGCGGCTGGAGCCCCGCATGGCGAGGCTTCAGGCCCTCGCCGATCGCCAGCGCGGCCTGCCGGGCCGGCGGCGAAATCTCGCTGGATGTCCCGCCGACCGGCACCAGGCTGGACATCGACAGCAGCAGCACGAACAGCGTGATCAGCAGGGTCAACACATCGAGGTAGCTCATCAGCCAGCTCTCGCCCTCCTCGCCTCCCTGAACGGGCGGCGCGAGCGCCTGGCGGGTGTCGCGGTCAAGCACGCTGCCCGGCCTCCGCGTCGTCGCGATCCCCTGGCCGCACCGGGTCGCGGATCTCGTCGTGGTAGTTGGCGACGAAGGAGTTCAGCGTTTCCTCGATGAACGACGGCAGCCGCCGCTTGGTGATCAGCGAGATGCCCTCGAGCACCATGTTCATGGCGATCAGGCGCTCCTCGGTGCGCCGCTCGAGCTTCACCGCGATCGGCTTGAACACCAGGTTGGCCAGCAGGATGCCGTAGAAGGTGGTGAGCAGCGCCACCGCCATGCGCGGCCCGATGACGTTCAGGTCGCCGGCCTCCATCACCTCGAGCATGTTCACCAGCCCCACCAGGGTGCCGATCATGCCGAAGGCCGGCGCGTAGGTGGCCATGGTGCGAAAGATCTGCGCCTCGGCGTGCTCGCGGGCCTTGAGCCGAGCGATGCGCCAGCGCAGCAGGTCGAAGATCTCCTCCTCCTTGGTATTGGCGATGACCAGCTGGATACCGGTACGCAGGAAGGGATTGCGGGCCTGCTCCAGGGCCGCCTCCACGGCGCGCACGTCGCCCTTGAACCACAGCCGCGACATGTCCACCAGCTCGCGGATGTCATCGCGGATATAGGTGTTCTCGCGGCGGAAGACGATGCCGACCAGCCGCACCACCCGCACCACCTCCTTGAGCGGATAGCTGATGAAGGTCGCGGCCAGGGTGCCGGCCAGCACGATGGCCAGCCCCGGCAGGTTGACGAAGCTCTGCGGCGACTCGGCGGTGAACAGCAGGACGCTCGCCAGCAGCACGATGCTGGCCAGGATCCCGATCAGGGTGGACGGGTTCATGTGGGGGCTCCCTGTCGCGTTTCGACGGTGTGGATGAGTGACGTTCTTCGGACACGATGCGCGTTCTCCGGCGCCAAGCCTTCGCGAGGGCGCTATGAACCCTTCCCTGGGCGCTACTTTGGCCATCCATGGCCAAAAACCCCTCGCGCCGGCTTGTCCCCGGCGCGCATCGTGCTGACCTCCTGCGCCATCCGGTGGATGCTTATCGATCTGAGCGACCGACAGCTTTATGGCGCGCCAGGCGTGAGGCGAAAAATTGCCGAGCGATGGCCAGGCTAGGCCCATTCCCTACGGGCCAACGCACTTCCCACATCCATGTGGGTCGCAAGGCAAGAATCGGCGAGAGCGCGGAGTTTACGGGGGTGTAAATGAGCAGCTTAAGCCGATTCTTAACGCCGTATAGCCGAGCGCAGGCCTTTTTCGCCCATGTCTCAGGTGTCGCGCAGCTTTCCGCGCAGTCGCCCCACCGCCTGGCTATGCAGCTGGCAGACCCGGGACTCGGTGACGCCGAGCACGGCGCCGATCTCCTTGAGGTTGAGCTCTTCCTGGTAATACAGCGCCATCAGCAGCTTCTCGCGCTCCGGCAACGCCTCGATGGCTTCCACCAGCCTTGCCCGCTGCTGGCGGTCGACCAGCTGGGCGAAGGGCGTCGCCGCATCGCCGTTTTCCTCCAGCCGGCCTTCGCCACCCTCGGCCATCAGTTCCTCGAAGGGCAGCAACTGGCCGCTGTTGGTGTCGTTCAGCAGCCGGCGATAGGCCTCGAGCTCCATGTCCAGGGCGGCCGCAATCTCGGTCTCTTCGGCCGGCCGTCCCAGCTCCTGCTCCAGCCGACGAGCCGCCTCGTCGGCGGCGCGGGCGTTGCGACGCACGCTGCGCGGCAGCCAGTCACGGCTGCGCAGCTCGTCGAGCATGGCGCCGCGGATGCGCTGGCTGGCGAAGGTCGCGAAGCTGGCGCCCTGGGCGGCATCGAAACGGCCCAGCGCCTCCAGCAGCCCCACGGTGCCGGCCTGGATCAGGTCGTCCAGCTCGATGCTGGCCGGCAGCCGCACCTGCAGCGCCAGCGCCTGGCGACGCACCTGCGGCAGATAGTCATCCAGCAGCGCATCCTGTTCGATCTTGCCTTGTGCTGTGTACATGGCTCAGCCTCGCCTCTCTGCTCTCACGGGCCTTGGGCCTTACTGAAAGTTGACGATCACCTGCAGCCCCTCGACCGCCAGCGGGGCCTGCCCCGGCAGCGGCGAGAAGCGAAACCTCAGCGGCGCACCGGCGGACAGCCCTGCCAGTGCCTCGCTGCGCCCACGTGCGGCGTGCAGCGCCACGCATCCGGCCGGGTGGCAGAGCCGGCCGCGCCAGCCTTTGCCGGGCGGCACCCGGAAGCGCCAGCGCACCTCGCGAATGCGGCCTTGAGTGCCGCCCGGCGGCATCAGCGCGTCACTGGCGGTTTCCCGCCCGATCACCGCGGCACGCACCGACGGCGCCTCGGCCACCCAGCTGCCAGCGGCCTGGACCGTACTCGATACGGCGACCAGCAGGCCGGCGATCGCCCACTGAGCGACACGACGCCTCATGCCATCACCAGCAGGTCGATGCCGAAGTAGTGGCGGGCGGCCTGGCGCAGGTTGTCGAGCAGCCCCTGGCGCGGCATGCCCGGGGGATGCACGGCCAGCAGGCGCCGCGGCCCGCCGTCGGCGGCCAGTCGCCCGAGCACCGCGAAGGCGCGACGGAAGGCCTCGCCGTCGGCGCCCACCCACAGCGCCCAGCGCGGCTGCTGCTGGGCCAGCAGGCTCAGGTGGGGGCTGGACGCCGCCAGCGGCACCACCTTCCAGCGCCGCGGATCGCCCACCCAGCGCCGGCCTTGGCCGGCCCAGTGATCGAGCAGCGCCATGACCCGATCGGCCTGGCCCGGGGTACTGCCCGGCAGCCCCACCACCATCAGGGTGGTGAGCGGCCCCGCGGCGACCTCGGCCCGGGCCAAGGTCGCCGGCGACTCGGCGGCGGGCATAGGCTCGGCAGCGGTTTCGGGCGCCGATCGCTCGATGCTGGCCGCCCAGGCCCGCAAGCCCGCCGCCTGATCCCCCTCGATCACCGCACGCCCTCCAGGCCGGCCGCCCCGACGTGACGAATGGCATCCCGCGCCATCAGCAGATGCAGCAGCGCTTCCAGCAGCGCGCTCTCGCGGCGACGTCGACGACCGCCCAGCAGACTCAGAAGGTCACGGCGCAGCTGCTCGGCCTCGGCGTCACCGGCCTGGTCAAGGTAACCGGCCGCGGCGGCCAGCCCGGCGGCCAGCAGCTGGCACACCTCGCGGTCGGTCTCCGCCGGCAGCGTGCCCTGCAGGCGCTCCCAGGCACGCCGCACCTGGCGCGGCAGGGCCTCGCCGTGCAGCCGGCCGAGCAGCAGCGGCAGCGCGTCCTCGGCGCTGCGCAGCGGCGTCAGCCAGTAACGCTGGCCCAGCGTGCGGCCGCTCTCGGGATCGACCAGGGTGGCGAACCAGGCGCTCATCGCACAGCTCGCCGGCGCCCCGCGCCGACCGCCAGGGCCGGCCTCCACCGCCAGCCGAGCGAATCGTGCCCGGGCGCTCTGGCCGCGGAATCGACAGTCTCGGGTCTCGACGGCCTCGGCCAGGGGCTCCAGGCTCGACAGCGCCAGCCGCTCGCCGCCGTGGACCACCCGATGGCCGGGACGGGCCTGGCAGATCCAGGGCGCCCGGCTCTCGTCCAGCCACAGCCAGGTCTCGGCGTCGGGCAGCGCCGGCAGCAGATGCACGCCGACGCCCTGGGCGTCGCGGGCCCGCTCGAGGCGCCCAGGCCAACCCACCGGCTGGCGCTGCTGAAGATCGGGCAGTACCAGCCAACCGCCCCCGTCGTCGATGCCGAGATCGGGCATCGCCCAATCGGCGCCTGGCAGCCGACGGCGCGCCGCCCACAGCATGCCGGGCCGAGCCAGCGACTCCGGCGGTGCCTCCAGCAGCGTCGCCAGTCGCGGCTCCTGGAGACAGCCGGGCAACGCCGACAGGTCCCAGGCCGCCTCAAGGGTCGCGAAGCCGGTCAGCCGACGGCGCAGGGCGTCGAGCAACAGCCCCAGGCGCCGCCCCTGGCCCAGCAACGCTTCCGCGCCGGGCCGAGCATCGCGAGCCGCGGCAACGGGCAGATCGTCATCGACGCGGGCGGCACCCAGCGCCGCCTCGATCAGCGGCGAGGCCTCGGCGGGCGCCAGATCCTCCGGTACACGCTGACCGGTGGACACGAAGCGCAGCCGCAGGCCATGGCGAATCAGGGTGTCCAGGGCCGGCCCCAGCTGGCCGGCCTCGTCCTGCTTGGTCAGCAGGGTGTCGTCGAGAGCGACGCCGGCGGCCCGCGCGGCCTGGCGGTAGCGTGTGACCACTTCCTCCAGGGTGCCCGGCTGGCTGGCGGCATTGAGCACCAGCAGCATGCGCACCCGCTCCGCGCCGCCCTGCAGTTGAGCGGCCTGGGCGATGATGCGCTGATCGCGCTGGCTCATGCCCACGGTATCGATGATCACCCAGCGTCGGCCGCTGAGTTCCGCGAGCAGGTCGTCCATGGACTGCTCGGGCGACAGGGCGTGCAGCGGCACGCCCAGCAGCTCGGCGTAGATGCGCAGCTGCTCGTGGGCACCGACCCGGAAGCCGTCGGTGGTCACCAGGGCAACGTTGTCAGGGCCGTGACGCTGCACGCAGCGGGCCGCCAGCTTGGCGGTGGTGGTGGTCTTGCCGACGCCGGTGGGGCCGATCAGCGCCAGGATGCCGGGGGTATCGAGGAAGGTTTCGGGATCGACGCCCGTCGACAGGCGAGATGCCAGGCGACGCACCAGCCAGGCATGAGCGGCCTCGCTATCGGCCTCGGCGTCGGCCAGCTCGGACGGCAGGCCCTGCAGCACGTCGTCGGCGACCGCGCGCCCGAAGCCAGCCTCGCGCAGGACGCGGGCCAATGCCTCGCGGCCGCGGTCATCGGCAGCGACCGAGGCGGGCGCCGGGGAGGCCGGCTGGCGGGCCAGCAGCGCGCGCATGTCCTGCATCTCGCGCAGCAGTCGCTCGCTCATCGCCTCGAGACCGCTCTGCCCGGTCGGGGCCGACGCAGGGGCGGCCGGCGCGACTGCGGCGGGCTCGAGCTCGGACCGGGTCGACGACGCAGACGGTGCGACGCCGCGCTCGGCGCCGGATGACGACGGCGCGGCGGCCTGCGATGCCGCCATGGCGTCGACCGCCTCGTCGGCCATGGCCAGGATCTCGACGCCCGACTCGCTGGGGCGATTGGCCAGGATCAGGGCCTCGTCGCCCAGCGCAGCACGCACCTTGCGCATCGCCTCACGGCTGGTCTCGCCCACGAATCGCATGACGCTCATCTCGCTCACTGTCCTCCGATCAGGGTGGTGACCCGCAGGGTGCGGTCATCGGGAATCTCGGCCTGGGACATCACCGCCAGGTGATGCAGGCGGCGGCGCAGGAAGCGCGCCAGCACCGGACGCAGCGAGTGCTGGACCACCAGCACCGGCGGCTCGCCGCTGGCCTCGTGGCGGGCCAAGGCCTGCTCGGCCTGGTCCATCAGGGTCTGGGCCAGTCCCGGCTCCAGGGCGCCACTGCCGTTCATGGCCTGATGCAGCACCTGCTCGAGCTGGCCGTCCAGGCCCATGACGTTGAGCGTCTGGTGGCCGGCAAACCATTGCTGGGTGATGGCGCGGCCCAGCGCCACGCGGACCAGGGCGGTCAGCTCGCCTGGGTCCTGCTGCTGGGGCGCATGCTCGGCCAGGGCGTCGAGGATGGTGCGCATATCGCGAATCGAGACGTCCTCATCGAGCAGATGCTGGAGGATGCGCTGCAGCACGGTCAGCGAGATCGCCTTGGGCACCACCTCCTCGACCAGCGGCTTGTGGTCCTCGCCGAGCTTGTCGAGCAGCTTCTGCACCTCCTGGCGGCCGAGCATCTCGGCGGCATGACGGTGCAGCAGGTGATTGAGGTGGGTGGCCACCACGGTACTGGCATCGACCACGGTGTAGCCGTAGACCTGGGCATGCTCGCGCTGCTCGGTGTCGATCCACACCGCCGGCAGGCCGAAGGCCGGATCCTCGGTCGGGGTGCCGGACAGCTCGCCGGACACCTGGCCCGGGTCGATGGCCAACCAGCGTCCGGGGAAGGCCTCGGCACGGCCGATCTCGGCGCCCTTGAGGCTCAGGGTGTAGGCATTGGGCGCGAGCTCGAGGTTGTCGCGGATGTGCACCACCGGCGGCAGGAAGCCGACCTCCTGGGCGAACTTCTTGCGCACACTCTTGATGCGGCCGAGCAGCTCGCCCTTCTGCTGGGCATCGACCATGGGAATCAGCCGATGGCCGACCTCGAGGCCCAGGGTGTCGACCAGCTGCACATCCTCCCAGCTGGCTTCCGGGGCCTCCGGCGCCGGGGGCGGCGCGGCCTGGGTCTGTTCCTCGACCAGCCGGCGCTCCTTCTGGCGCATCATCCACCAGGCCAGACCGCCGAGCAGGGCGGTGAACAGCAGGAACACCAGATTGGGCATCCCCGGCACCAGGCCCAGCAGGCCCATCACGCCGGCGGCCAGGAACAGCACCTGGGGATTGACGAACAGCTGGCTGATCATCTGCTGACCGACATCCTGGTCGGTGGTCACCCGCGACACGGTGACGCCGGCGGCAGTGGAGATCACCAGCGCCGGAATCTGTGCCACCAGGCCGTCGCCGATGGTCAACAGCACGTAGGTGCGGGCGGCGTCGCCGAAGGCCATGTCGTGCTGCAGCAGGCCGATCAACAGGCCGCCGATGATGTTGACCACCATGATCACCAGGCCGGCCATGGCATCGCCGCGCACGAACTTGCTGGCACCGTCCATGGAGCCGTAGAAGTCGGCCTCCTGGGAGACGTCGGCGCGACGCTGGCGCGCCTCGTCCTCGCCGATCAACCCAGCGTTGAGGTCGGCGTCGATGGCCATCTGCTTGCCGGGCATGGCGTCGAGCATGAAGCGAGCGCCCACTTCGGCGATACGCCCGGCGCCCTTGGTGATGACCATGAAGTTGATGATCACCAGGATCGCGAACACCACCAGGCCGACGGCGAAGTTGCCGCCGACCAGGAACTGGCCGAAGGCCTCGATCACCTTGCCCGCGGCGTCGCCGCCCTCGTGGCCTTCCAACAGCACCACCCGGGTCGAGGCGACGTTGAGCGACAGCCGCAGCAGGGTGGTGAACAGCAGCACCGCCGGGAAGGCGGCGAAATCCAGCGGCTTCTGGGTGAACATGCTGACCAGCAGCACCATCACCGCCATGGCGATGTTGAAGGTGAACAGCAGGTCCAGTGCGAAGGGCGGCAGCGGCAGGATCATCATCGACAGGATCATGATGATCAGCAGCGGGCCGGCCAGCACCTTCATCGGCACGTCGGCCATCCAGTTGCGTCGCGGCAGATAGTGGCTCAAGGCCTTCATGCTCGTGCCTCGTCGGTGTCATCGTCCGGCCCCGGCGCCGCCATGGCGTCCGGAATCGGCAGGTTCTCGGGGGTCGGCGGCGCCTCGCCGCCTTCCTCGGCCACGCGCTTCAGGCCGAAGGCCCAGGCCAATACCTCGGCGACCGCGGTGTACAGGTCGGCGGGTATCTCGGCCTCCAGGTCCACGTGGTGATACAGCGAACGCGCCAGCGGCGGCGCCTCCAGCCGCGGCACCCCGGCCTCCTCGGCGACCTCGCGGATGCGCGCTGCCACGGCATCGACGCCCTTGGCCACCACCCGCGGCGCGCTCATCCCTGCCTGCTCATACTTGAGCGCCACGGCATAGTGCGTGGGGTTGGTGATGACCACGTCGGCCTCCGGCACCTGGCTCATCATCCGCCCGCGGGCCATGGCCTGCTGCTGCTGGCGAATCCGTCCCTTGACCAGGGGATCGCCCTCGGACTCCTTGTGCTCGCGCTTGACCTCGTCCTTGGACATGCGCAGCTGCTTGGCATGGCTCCACAGCTGGTAGGGCACGTCGATCAGGATCACCACCAGCAGGGTCAGCACCATCAGCCCGCTGGCCTCGGCGGCCATCCACATGGCACGGGCCAGGGCCTGCTGGATGGGCATGCTCATCAGCGCCATGCAGTCGCCGCGGTGCAGATAGAGGTAGGCGATGCCTACGCTGCCCACCAGCACCGCCTTGGCAATCGCCTTGGCAAGCTCCACCAGCGCCTGGGTGCCGAGAATCCGCTTGAGCCCCTTCAGCGGGTTGAGCTTGCTGGCCTGGGGCTTGAGCGACTTGGCCGAGATCACCCAGCCACCGAGCAGCGCCGGTGCCACCAGGGCGATCACGGTCAGCAGCAGGAACAGCGGCAGCAGACCGATCAAAGTGCGACGCCCCAGCGCCAGCGCCTCGACCAGCATCGGCGCGGTGTCCATGACCTGGCGTCGGTCGAACAGGAAGGCTTCCTCCATGACGCCGCCGATCAAGTCATAGAGGCTGCTCCCCATGGTGCCGAGACCGATCACGCCACCGAGCAACAGCATGAAGGTGGCCAGCTCCCGGGAACGGGCCACCTGGCCCTCCTCGCGCGCCTTTTCCAGGCGTCGGGGCGTGGCGTCTTCTGTCTTTTCGTCGTCGCTGGTCTCGTCGGCCATGGCCAATCACCGGGCACTCGTACGCACCCTGGCCATTATCCGGGGAGGAAGGAAGGAACGGTCACGCGAAAAGGGCCGGTTTTCGTGGGCTTATCCACGCGTCTCGACCGCTTGTCATCGACGGAGAAGTGGGCAGGAAAGGCGCGGCGGGGTGCGCCATGGCGCCCCCGTCACGCGCTAGTCATCGGGCCGAGTGCAGACAGTTTTCGGCGATGACTCAGAAGCCCAACTGGTCGAGCAGATCGTCGACCTGGTCCTGGTCGGCCACCACGTCGTCGGCCTCGGGCTTCATCTGCGGACCGTTGAGCAGGGTGTCCTCGCGGCGCTTGGCGTCGTTCTCGCGCTGGCCGTCGGCGCGGCGCTGCATGTCCTCGCGGGTCTCGCCCTGGGGCACGCTGTCGATCAGCACCTGCACCAGCTGATGCTCGATCTCGCGGATGACGTCCATCATCTTCTTGATCACCTGGCCGGTCAGGTCCTGAAAGTCCTGGGCCATCATGATCTCGAGCAGCTCCTTGTTGGTGGCCTGGGTCGCCTCCGGCACCCGGGCCAGGTAGCCACGGGTATCCTTGACCAGGTCGCGAGCCTCGTCGAGTTCCTTGGGCGCGGCGAACCACTCGGCCCAGCGCGCGTCCAGGGCTTCGGCCTGCTGGCTGAGATCGTCCTGCAGCGGCTGGGCACGATCGATGGCATTGAGGGCACGCTCCGCCGCCTGCTCGGTCATGGTCGCCACGTAGCTCAGGCGATCCCGGGCATCGGGAATCGCATCCGCCGCCCGCTCGATCTCCTTGTCCAGGCCCAGCTCGCGCATGCTGTCACGCAGCATGCGGGTCAGGTGGCCTATGCGCTGGACCAGCTCGTCTCCACTCGCCTGGTAGTCACCAGACTGCGTTTCGGTGCTCATCATCACCTCTCCTGCTTGCCGGGCCCGCGAGCCCGGCCGATATCACATGCCCAGCTTCTCGAAGATCTTGTTGAGCTTCTCTTCGAGGGTCGCCGAGGTGAAGGGCTTGACCACATAGCCGCTGGCCCCGGCCTGGGCGGCGGCGATGATGTTCTCTTTCTTGGCCTCCGCGGTGACCATCAGCACCGGAAGCTCCTTGAGCGCATCGTCGGCGCGGATCTGCTTGAGCATCTCCAGGCCATCGAGGTTCGGCATGTTCCAGTCGGACACCACGAACTCGAAGCCGCCGCCCTTGAGCTTGTTCAGGGCGTCCTGGCCATCCTCGGCCTCCTCGACGTTGGTGAAGCCCAGTTCCTTGAGCAGGCTGCGCACGATGCGCCGCATGGTCGGGAAGTCATCCACCACCAGGATGCTCATGTTCTTGTCCGCCATCGGGGATCCTCTTCTCTCGGTCGTCATGGCAATTGCGTGACCGGCGACTCGCCGCCGGCCGTGATTAGAATTCTTCCCAGCCGTCCTCGGCCAGGGCTGCCGAACTCTGGCGCGAAGCCGACGGCTCCCTCCTGGACGGCGCCTGGGGCGAGGGCGAGCTGCGCGGCGGCACGGATGCCGACTGCTCGCCGGCGGCCGGCAAGGCCGCGGCATCGCCGCCTCCCAGGCGGAACACCGCCACGGCCCGCTCCAGCCGCGTCGCCTGCTCCTCCAGGACCGCAGCGGCGGTGGCCGCCTCCTGCACCAGGCTGGCGTTCTGCTGGGTGACCTGGTCCATCTGGCCCACCGCCTGGCTGACCTGCTCGATACCGTCGCTCTGCTCCTGCGAGGCGGCCGTGATCTCATCCATGATGTCGGTCACCCGACGCACGGCATCGACCACTTCCTGCATGGTCGAGCCGGCCTGTTCGACCAGCGCCGAGCCTTCCTGGACCTGGCTCACCGAGCCGTCGATCAGGGCCTTGATCTCCTTGGCGGCATCCGCCGAGCGGCTCGCCAGCTGGCGCACCTCGCCGGCCACCACCGCGAAGCCGCGGCCCTGCTCGCCGGCCCGCGCCGCCTCCACCGAGGCGTTGAGCGCCAGGATATTGGTCTGGAAGGCGATCGAGTCGATCACCCCGGTGATATCGGCGACCTTGCGGGAGCTACCGGCGATGCCGTGCATGGTCTGCACCACCTGCTGGACCACCTCGCCGCCGCGTTCGGCGGTGCCGGTGGCCTCCTGGGCCAGGCCGTTGGCCTGGCGGGCGTTGTCGGCGTTCTGGCGCACGGTGGCGGTAAGCTGTTCCATGCTGGAGGCAGTTTCCTCCAGGGAGGCGGCCTGCTGCTCGGTGCGTGACGAGAGGTCGGCGTTGCCGGTGGAGATCTCCCGGGCCCGGCCGTGAATGGCCCCACTGCCCTGGCGCACGTCGCCGACGATGCCGGACAGGCTGTCCTGCATATCGCGCATGGCGGCGAACAGCTGGCCGATCTCGTTGCGGCCCAGCACCTTGATCTCGTTGGACAGGTCGGCCTCGGCGATGCGCTCGAGGTTGGTCACCGCCTGGCGCAGCGGCAGCACCAGCAGCCGGCGCAGCACCACATAGATCAGCACCAGGATCAGCGCCGCGAAGGCCAGAATGGCCAGGCCGATGACGGTATAGCGCTGCTCCATGGCGGCGTAGTCGGCCATCATGGTCGTGCCGCGGGTGTCGGCGTAACGGACGAATTCGGTCAGTGCCGCCTCGAGGGCCTGCTGGGGCTCTGCCATGCGTTGGCGCAGCTGGGCGAAGCCCTGGGTATCCACCTGGTCCAGGGTCTCGTAGCCTTGGCGCACCAGGGCCAGTACCGCGGCGAAACTCTCCTCGACCCGAGCCCCCAGCGCCTCGCCCTGTGGCGTGCGCGGCACGGCGGCGTAGGCCTCGAAGCGCGCTTCGGCGCGGTCGAGCTGGTCCAGGGCCGACGCCAGGCTGGCATCGGCCTGGCTGGTCCGGCCCATCAGGAAGTGGCCAGAGGCCGACTGCAGCTCGACCAGGGCCCCGGTCAGCAGCGAGTCGGCACGATTGATCTCGTTGAGCTGGGCGACGTGGATCCGATCCAGGGTCTCGAGGGTGTCGGTGGCCGAACGGCTGGCCATCCAGCCCAGGCTCGCCACCACCGCCAGGAACACCAGGAAACACACCAGGACGCCGTTGACGACCTGACTGATACGAAAATTGCGCAGTACCTTGAGCATCGAGACGGCTCCTGTGCCGATGGTTTCCTAGACCCGCTGCGCCCGGCCAGACGCGGCAACCAGCGTGAGCAGCCTAGGGGCCACCTCATCCAGAGCGACCACCTCGACGGCAGCCCCCATGGCAATGGCCTCCCGCGGCATGCCGAACACCACGCAGCTGGCCTCGTCCTGGGCCAGGGTCGGAGAACCGGCCTGGCGCATTTCCAGCAGCCCGGCGGCACCGTCCTTGCCCATGCCGGTCAGCAGCACGCCGATGGCATTGCGGCCGGCCTGGGTGGCCGCCGAGGAGAACAGCACGTCCACCGAGGGACGATGGCGATTGACCGGCGGGCCGTCATCGAGCCGCGCCACGTAGTTGGCGCCGCTGCGCGCCAGCTTGAGGTGAGCGTCGCCCGGGGCGATGTAGGCATGCCCGGGCAGAATGCGCTCGCCGTCGCTGGCCTCCTTGACCGAGATCTGGCAGATGCGGTCAAGACGCTCGGCGAACGAGCGCGTGAAGCCTCCCGGCATGTGCTGGGTGATCAGGATCGCCGGGCTGTTGGGCGGCAGCGGCTGCAGCACGCTGCGAATGGCCTCGGTGCCGCCGGTGGAGGCGCCGATGATGATCAGCTTCTCGCTGGAGACCAGCGGTGCCTTGAGGGTCTTCGGCGCCGGGGCATCGCGACGTCGAGCCCGCTGGGGCCGCGAGCGCGCCGCGGCGCGCAGCTTGTCAGCGATCTCGTCGGCATAGGCCTGCATGCCGCTGCGAATGCCCAGCGACGGCTTGGCCACGAAATCCAGGGCGCCCAGCTCCAGGGCACGCAGGGTGACCTCCGATCCTGCCTGGGTCAGCGACGAGACCATCAGCACCGGCATCGGGCGAAGGCGCATCAACCGCTCCAGAAAGTCGAGGCCGTCCATGCGCGGCATCTCGACGTCCAGGGTCAGGACATCGGGGTCATGTTGCTTGATCAAGTCGCGGGCCGCGATCGGATCCGGCGCCACCGCCACCACTTCCATGTCGGGCTGGCGGTTGATGATCTCTGTCAGCAGGTCACGTATCAGCGCCGAGTCATCGACGCACAGCACCTTGATCCTGGGTGCACTCAAGGGGCATCTCCTCTCCACGGTGGCCGGCGTCACACGGCACGCCAGCCCTGTCGCCGGCCATTGGAAGGGCTATCGGCCGGCCGTTCGGGTTCTTTAGTGCCTCAGTTGCTGGGCTTGCGCATATAGACGGTCTGTCCGCGCAGCCGTAAGGCGTCGGTGGTATAGGAAAAGTTCTCGGAATGCCCGGCGAACAGCAGGCCGTCGGGCTTGAGCAGCGGCGCGAAGCGCTCGAGGATCCGCGCCTGGGTCTGCTTGTCGAAGTAGATCATCACGTTACGGCAGAAGATCGCATCGAAGGGACCCTTGAGCGACCATGAGGGCGCCAGCAGGTTGAGCGCCTGGAAGTCGATCATCGCCTTGAGCTCCGGCCGCACCCGGGCCAACCCTTCATGACGCCCCCGACCGCGCTGGAAGAAGCGCTTGATGCGCGCCTCGTCGAGCTTGTGAATCTGCTCCAGGGAATAGACCCCGGCCCGCGCCTTCTCCAGTGCCTCGGTGTCGATGTCGGTGGCCACCACCTCGGCCTCCGAGGCCCGCGAACCCAGCGCCTCGGTGAGCGTCATGGCGATGGAGTAGGGCTCCTCGCCGGTCGAGGCCGCCGCGCTCCACACTCGCACAGGGCCGCGCCGGTCGCGCACATGGGCCTCCAGCAGCGGGAAGTGATGCGCCTCGCGGAAGAAGGCGGTGAGGTTGGTAGTCAGGGCATTGGTGAAGGCCTCCCACTCCCTCGCCTCGGGCTGACGCTCGAGGCGCGCCAGATAGTCCGCGAAGCGAATCAGGCCATGATGGCGCAGACGCTTGGCGAGCCGGCTGTAGACCATCTCCCGCTTGTGCTCGGCCAGCACAATGCCGGCCCGCTGGTAGATGAGCTGACGGATGCGGGCGAAATCGGCATCGGTCAGCTCGAGGTCGCGCTCGAACTGGCTGCCGCTCGACCAGCCTCCCGGCTCGGGAGTGAACAGATCCCGTGACACGTTAGAATTCCTCCCATTCCTCCACGGCCGGGTCCGACACCGGGGCCGTGCGGGTCACCGGCGGCGCGGCCGAGGCGTCCCGGGGCTGATCGGATGCGGCCGGCAGCGGCTGGCGCGACTCGCTGCCGCGACGCTGTGTCAGCGACGGCGCACGTTCCATGCCGGCTCCGCGCAGGCGGAAGGCCGCCACGGCGTGGGCCAGCTCAGAGGCCTGCTGGTCCAGCTCGGTCGCCGCCCGGGCCGAGGACTGCACCCGTGCCGCGTTCTGCTGGGTCACCCGATCCATCTCCATCACTGCCTGGTTGATCTGGCCGATGCCGTTGCTCTGCTCTTCGGAGGCCGCGGTGATCTCGCCCATGATGTCGTTGACCCGGGTCGAGGCCTCCAGCACCTCGGCCAGCGAGGTCTCGGCGCGTTTGACCAGCTCGGCGCCACCCTCGATCTGCCGCGCCGAGCCATCGATCAGCGCCTTGATTTCCTGGGCGGCGGAGGCCGAGCGGCTGGCCAGCTGGCGGACCTCGCCGGCCACCACCGCGAAACCGCGGCCCTGCTCGCCGGCCCGCGCCGCCTCCACCGAGGCGTTGAGCGCCAGGATGTTGGTCTGGAAGGCGATCGAGTCGATGACGTCGATGATCTCGGTCATTTTCTTCGAGCCGTCGGTGATCTCGCCCATGGTGCCGACCAACTGCTGCATCAGCTCGCCGGTCTCGGAGGTCTGGGTGGCATTGTCCGAGGCCAGGCCGCTGGCCTGGCGGGCGTTGTCGGAGTTGTGCTGCACCGTGGTGGTCATCTCCTCCATGCTGGAGGCGGTCTGCTGCAGCGAGGCGGCCTGCTGTTCGGTACGCGAGGCCAGTTCCTCGTTACCGGCGGCGATGTCGCGCGCCGCCGGCGCCACCCGCTCGACGCCGTCGTTGACGTTGCCGACGATGCTGCCGAGGCTCTTGCGCATCAACTCCAGGGCGCCGAGCATGCGCCCGACCTCGTCGCGACGACGGGCCGGAGCGGAAGCGGCGAGATTGCCCGAGGCGATCTGCAGGGTGAAGCGTTCGGCCTCGCGCAGCGGCCGCACCAGGGCACGCATCTGCACCAGGCCCAGCACCACCAGCACCAGCAGCCCCAGCCCCAGCATGACGGCCAGTCCCAGCATCATGCGCTGCTCGGCCGTGCGAGCCTGGTCGGCCAGGGCGGAGGCCGCTTCCTGCTTGGCGGTGATCAGCGCATTGACCCGGTCCGACAGCGCATTGCCCCAGTCGCGCATCTGCTCGGAGTGAGGCGGGAGCTCCGAGAACACCTTGAAGTTGTCCTCGGCATTGAGCAGCACCAGGGCATGCTCCAGCCCGGCCTGGCGGTATTCTTCGAGGCGTTCGCCGAAGGCGGTGGCGGCCTCGCCCTGGTTGAGCTCACGATCTCGATAGGCCGACCACAGGGTCTCGAGCCGGGTCTCGGCCTGCTCGAGGCTGGCCACCACCTCGTCGCGCTGATTGATCAGCTCGAAGGGCTCGCGGCTGGTCAGCGCCTGGTGACTCTTGGTCACCACCTGGTCGATCTGCTGCAGCCGCGCGACGTCCTGCAGGCCATCACGATCCAGGGCCTGCAGGCGCTGCCCGGCGGCGTCGATGCCGAACAGTCCCAATCCGCCGGCCATGGCCAGCAGCACGCCGGCCACCAGCACCATGGCCACCACCTTGGCGCGCATGCTACGCAGGTTAAGCCGACCCAGCCGACCAACGACCCCACGCCGCTCGAGGCGACCGCGGTTGAGGGTGTAGCCGCTCTTGTGCCCCTCGCGCATGCGCGCATAGACCGCCTCGGCCAGCTCGACCTCGGCGCGCTCCGGCTTGGTGCGCATGGAGGCATGGCCGACGATCTCCCCCTCCTCGACGATCGGCGAGACGCTGGCCTCGACCCAGTAGTGGTCGCCGTCCTTGCGGCGGTTCTTGACCAGCCCTTGCCAGGTCTGCCCTGCCTGAAGGGTCGCCCACAGGTCCTGGAAGGCCGCCGGCGGCATGTCGGGGTGACGCACCAGGTTGTGGGGCGCCCCGACCAGCTCGTCGCGCTCGAAGCCGCTGACCTCGACGAAGGCCGGGTTGGCATAGGTGACGCGCCCCTTGAGGTCGGTGCGCGAGATCAGGAAATGATCGTCCTCGAGGACATATTCCCGCTGGGTGACCGGCTGGTTGTTTCGCATGTCGTCAATTCCCTGAAGCGGCGGCCATCATGGACCGCTCGTTGCTGTTCTGTGATGGCGCCGCGCGAGACGGCGCCGGGTCGTCGATCAGAACGATTCCCACTCCTCGTCCTGACCATGGCTACGCGTGCGTGCAGGGGCGGCGTCGGTGCGCTCGTCCGACGCTCGTTTATCCGACACCAGTGACGGCATCCAGCGCGCCAGTCCGCTGTCCTGGCCGGTGTCCGCTCGCGCGGCGAGCCGCGGCGCTTCGGCGCCCTCCTTGAGCCGGAAGCGACCGGTGACCTCGCGCAGTCGGCCGGCTTCGGCCTCGAGCTGGGTGGCCGCACTGGCGGCCTGCTGAACCAGGGTGGCGTTCTGCTGGGTGACCTGGTCCATCTGGGTGACGGCGTCGTTGACCTGGGCAATGCCGTTGCTCTGCTCGGTGGAGGCGGCGGCGATCTCGTCCATGATGTCGCTGACCCGCTGCACCGCGGCGACGATCTCGGACATGGTCTGTCCGGCCCGGTCGACCCGTGCGGAACCGGCCTCGACCTGGCTCACCGAGTCTTCGATCAGGCCGCGGATCTCACTGGCCGCATCCGCCGAGCGGCTGGCCAGGCTACGGACCTCCTGGGCCACCACGGCGAAGCCGCGACCGTGCTCGCCGGCGCGCGCCGCCTCCACCGAGGCGTTGAGCGCCAGGATGTTGGTCTGGAAGGCGATGGCGTCGATGGTGCCGATGATCTCGGCTACCCGCTGGGAACCGCGGTGGATCTCGTGCATGGTCGAGACCACTTCACCGACCACTTCGCCGCCCTGCTCGGCGGTGCGAGTGGCATCGGCGGCCAGCTGGCTGGCCTGCTGGGCATTCTCGGCGTTCTGGCCGACGGTGGAGGACAGCTCCTCCATGCTCGAGGCGGTCTCCTGTAGCGACGCGGCCTGCTGCTCGGTGCGCGAGGACAGATCGTTGTTGCCGCTGGCGATGCTCTGGGAGCCCTGGAAGATCGAATCGCCGCTGGCACGCACGCTGCCCACCGTCTCGGCCAGGCCGTGCTGCATCTTGTCCAGCGAGCCGTAGAGGCGGCCGATCTCGTTGTTGCCGAGGCGCGGAATCTCCTGGGACAGGTCGCCCTGCTCCATGCGCTCGAAGTAGCCGACCAGCCGGCCGAGCGGGCGGATGACGTTGACCGTCACGCCCCACAGCACCGCGGCGATGGTCAGGGCGGCGATCACCAAGGCGGCGATCATCAGCCCCTTGAGCAGGCCGACCTTGTCGAAGAAGTTGCTGTAGAGCGATGCCCCGTTGCTCTCCGCGTGGCCGAAGAAGGCGACGGCGTTGTCGTAGAAGGTCTGGGTGAGCGTCTCGACCTCGCCATGCAGGTCGCTGAAGGCCTTGGCGCTGCCCTCCTCCAGGGCCTGCTGCTGGGAGCGTAGGCCATCGTTCATCAGCGCCGTGAAGCTCTCTTCGACCGGCGCGATCAACGCCGCCTGGCCGTCCTGCGTCGGCAGCGCCAGGAACTCCTGGAAGGTCGCCTCGATCTCATCGAAGGTGCCGGTCAAGGCCTCGGCCTCGGCCTGCACCGCCTCCCGGTCGTCCGGCCACACCGCCTCGGCGAGCCGGGCGTGCAGGTTGCGCAGCTCCATCTGCGCGAACAGCATCTGCGAGTTGGTGCGGTTGAGGGTGGACTGCTGATCCACATTGACCTGGTTGAGGGTGCGCAGCGAATCCTCGCTGTAGCGCACCGTGTAGAGGCCCAGTCCGCTCAGCACCAGCACGAGGGCAGCGAACACCGCCAGCACCAGGCTCCAGCTGACCCGAACGGTCATGTTGTCGAGAAGCTTCACGACTCTCTCCCTTGCTGTGGGGCGGCAGGCACCGCCCCGATAATCGAATCTCTTGGTCAGGCCTAGGCCGGCGCGGTCGAGCGGGCCTCATCCGCCGCCGGCAGCGCCACCCGAGCCTCGGCCTCGCCGCCCTCTTCGAGCCGGAAGTGGGCGACCCGCTCGCGCAGGTGCTGGGCACGTGCCACCAGCCGACGCGAGGCGGTGCCATTGCCCTCCACCAGGCCGGCATTCTGCTGGGTCATGCGGTCCATCTGGGTGACGGCGACGCCGACCTGCTCGATGCCCTGGCGCTGTTCTCGGGTCGCCGTGGAGATCTCCTCCACCAGTCCGCTGAGGCGCTGAATGTCGCCGGCCATGCCGGCGATCAGGGCATCGGTGTCCTTGACCCGCCGGCTGCCCTCCACGACCTGGCCGTCGGAGCGCTCGATCAGCGCCTTGATCTCCTGGGTCGCCTGGGCCGAGCGGCTGGCCAGGTTGCGCACCTCTTCGGCGACCACGGCGAAGCCGCGGCCGTGCTCGCCGGCCCGGGCCGCCTCCACCGAGGCGTTGAGCGCCAGGATGTTGGTCTGGAAGGCGATCGAGTCGATGGTGTCGACGATCGAGGTCATCCGGGTGGCGCTGTCGTTGATGGCGTCGATAGCGGTCACCACCTCGGCCATGGCCTGCCGACCGCGCTCGGCGCTGCCGGCGGTGTCCGCGGCGACCTCGCGGGCCTGATCGGCGTGGTCGGCGTTGTGGCCCACCGTGGTGGTCAGCTGCTCCATGCTGGAGGCGGTCTCGGACAGTGCCGCCGCTTGCTGCTCGGTGCGCGTGGCCAGCTCGGCGTTGCCTTCGCCCAGAGTCTCGACCTCGAGGTTCACGGCGTCGCTGTCGCGATGGATATCGCCGATTGTGGTGGCCAGGGCTCGGCGCATGCGCTCGATGTCGAACAGCAGGCTGTCGCCGTCGCCCTTGTGCAGGCGCACCTCGCGGGTCAGGTCGCCGTCGGCGATGGCTCGCACCGAGGCGGCGGCATAGCGGGGATCGCCGCCCAGCGAGCGGGTCACGCCGCGAATCACCAGCGCCATGCCCAGGCTCACCGGCACGCCAACCACCAGCAGCGCCAGCAGCGAGCGAGCCAGCGAGGCCAGGAAGGCGGCATCGACGTCGTCGATGTAGACGCCAGTGCCGATCGTCCAGCCCCAGGGCGCGAAGCGCTCGTGGTAGGACGATTTGGGGATCGGCTCGCTGCCCGCCTCATGGGGCCAGAGATAGTCGACGTAGCCATCGTCGCTGGCCACGTCCTCGGCGAACTCACGGAACAGGTAGCGATCCTCGACGTTCTGGAAGTCGCCGACGTTGGTGCCCACCGCCAGGCGCGGATGGCTGAGCAACGCGAAATCGTCATCGAAGACGTAGAGGTAGCCGCGGCCGTCGTCGTACTGCATGGCCTTGACGACGGCGGCGGCGCGCTGCTTGGCCTGCTCGACGCCGATCTCCCCGGCAGCGGCACGCTCGGCCTCGGCCTCGATCGCGCCCTTGGCGAGGTGAACGTAGTCCTGGAGGGCCCCGTGGCGCTCCTCCAGCATGGTCTGGCGATTCTCCCAGGCGCCCCAGGCCACCATCAGGCCCATGGCCAGCCAGATGATGCCCAGGGATCCCCACAACTTCTGTGTCATTGTCAGCTGGCGCACGCGTCACCTCTTGTCGGGTGTGTTGTTGTTTTGTGTCGAGGGTGTGGCTCCCCCATCAGGCGTGTCGGCTCACTCGCTTACCGAGTCGACCAGCGCCATCTCCTGGCTGGTCAGCAGCTTGTCGATGTCGACCAGCACCAGCATGCGGTCCTCGAGGCTGCCCAAGCCGCTCAGGAAGTCGGAGGACAGGGTCACGCCGAATTCCGGTGCCGGCTTGATCTGCTCGGGCGTCAGGGTCATGACGTCGGAGACACCGTCGACCACGATGCCGACGATGCGCTCGCCGACGTTGAGCACGATGACCACCGTCTGGCCGCCGTACTCGACGTTCTCCAGGCGGAACTTGATGCGCAGGTCGACGATCGGCACGATCACGCCGCGCAGGTTGGTCACCCCCTTGATGAAGTCCGGGGCGTTGGCGATGCGAGTGACGTTCTCGTAGCCGCGGATCTCCTGCACCTTGAGGATGTCGATGGCGTATTCCTCGTCGCCCAGCGAGAACACCAGGAATTCACGGTTCTGCTCTTCGGTGGCGGCCAGGGCGGCGTCGGTGGTCTGGGTGGTCATGACGGCTCTACCTCCTTACGGGAAAGGGTCGTGGGGGCGGCATCGACGCGCTGACCGCGCCGCGCCTCCTTCTTGGCTCGATTGAGGCGATGCAGGTCGGTGATATCGAGGATCAGGGCCACGCTGCCATCGCCGAGGATGGTCGCCGCCGACACGCCGGGCACCTTGCGATAGTTGGTCTCGAGGTTCTTGACCACCACCTGCTGCTGGCCGATCAGCTCGTCCACCAGCAGGGCATAGCGGCGGCCCTCGCCCTGGACGATCACCGCGATCATCTCGTCGAGCTCGGTCTTGGCATCGGCCACGTCGAGCGCCTCGTGGACGGGCACCACCGGCAGGTATTCGTCGCGGACCTTGAGCACCACGTCGTCGCCGGCCATGGCATAGAGGTCGTCGCGGCTGGGCTGCAGCGATTCCAGCACCGCGGACAGCGGCAGGATGAAGACCTCCCCGCCGACCTTGATCGACATGCCGTCGAGGATCGCCAGGGTCAGCGGCAGCACGATGCGGATGGTGGTGCCCTCGCCGGGCCGGGACATGATCTGGACGTTGCCGCCCATGCCCTGGATGTTGCGCTTGACCACGTCCATGCCCACGCCGCGGCCAGAGACATCGCTGACCTCCTGGGCGGTGGAGAAGCCCGGGGCGAAGATCAGCTGCCAGACCTCGTCGTCGCTCATGCCGTCGGAGACGTTGAGGCCGTTTTCCCGCGCCTTGGCCAGGATCCTCTCGCGGTTCAGGCCGCCGCCGTCGTCGATCACCTCGATCAGGATGTTGCCGCCCTGGTGCTTGGCCGACAGGGTCAGCTTGCCGGTGCGCGGCTTGCCGGCGGCCTCGCGCGCGGCCGGTGCCTCGATGCCGTGGTCGAGGCTGTTGCGCACCAGGTGGGTGAGCGGGTCGATGATGCGTTCGGTCAGGCTCTTGTCGAGCTCGGTGGACTCGCCCTCGGTGACCAGCTCGATCTCCTTGCCCAGCTTGCCGGCGGTCTCGCGTACCACGCGCGGAAAGCGGCTGAACACGAAGTCCATGGGAATCATGCGCACCGACATCACCGCTTCCTGAAGATCGCGGGCGTTGCGCTGCAGCAGGTTCATGCCGTTGTGCAGGCCGCTGTGATTGACGTTGTCGAGCTCGCTGACGGTCTGGTCGAGCATCGACTGGGTGATGATCAGCTCGCCGACCAGGTTGATGATCTGATCGACCTTCTCCACCGAGACGCGGATCGAGGTGGATTCGCCGCCGCCGGACTTGGCCTTTTTGGCCTTGGGCTTATCCTGCTTGGGCTTGTCGGCGGTCGGCCTTGGCGCCTCGGCCTTGGTATCGGCAGCAGGCGCGGCACGTTTCTCAGCCGGCGCCTCGTCCGCGACCGGAGCGCCGGCCGCCGATGCGTCGGACCGCGGGGCGCCGGCCGCCGATGCGTCGGACCCCGGGGCGCCGGCCGCCGATGCGTCGGACCCCGGGGCGCCGTCCGGCTCAATCCGGAGCTGGTCCGGCTCGACGATGAAGCCCATCACCGCCTCGATGTCCTCGGCGCTCACCGCGGTAGTCAGGGTCACCCGGTAGCAGCTTGCATCGCCTTCCCGGGCCTCGATCTCGCCGAGCTGCTCGAGCTCTTCCACCAGCAGGCCGCGATCCTTGTCGCCGACGTTGAGCAACGTCACCGTCAGGCGGGGCTCGTCGGCCCCGGCGGACGAAGCCTCGGCGTCCTCCTGCTCGATCCTGAGCTGCTCCGGCTCGACGATGAAGCACATCACCGCCTCGATGTCCTCGGCCCCCACCGCGGTGGTCAGGGTCACCCGATAGCAGGCCGCGTCACCGTCGCGGGCCTCGATCTCGCCGAGCTGCTCGAGCTCTTCGACCAGCAGGTCGCGATCCTTGTCGCCGACGTTCAGCAGCGACACCGTCAGCCGTCTTTCGCCGCCCCCGCCGGACGCCGGCTCGCCGGTCGCTGCCGGTGCGGGCTCGGGGGCGGAGGGTGCAGGGGTGTCCACCGAGGGCTGGCCCGGCACGCCATTGGCACCATCCAGCGCTTCGCCGATCTCTTCGAGCGCCAGCCGCTGCAGGGTTTCGCAGATGCGGGCGAAGGCTTCCTGGTCGGGTTCTTCGTCGTTGCGATAGGCGTCCAGCTGGTCGTGCAGCATGTCCTTGGTTTCCAGAAAGGTGTCGACGATGTCCCGACGCAGGGTCAGCTCGCCCTGGCGGGTGTGATCGAGCAGGTTCTCGAACAAGTGCGTGGTCTGCTGCAGGACGTCGAAGCCGAAGGTTCCGGCGCCGCCCTTGATCGAGTGCGCCGCCCGGAAGATGGCGTTGAGCTGCTCGGCGTCGGGATCATCGACGTCGAGCTCGAGGAGATAGCGCTCCATATCGGCGAGCAGCTCCTCCGCCTCCTCGAAGAAGGTGTCATAGAAATCGGTGATATCCATGCAGTTCCCCACCCAGATGTGTGGTGCCCTCAGGGCGATGATGCCGGGCCCAGGGCCTCATTGAGTTGTTGGTTGAAGCGTTCCAGCGGCGTCTCGGCAGACGGCTGGCGGTTGCCGCCGCCCAGCGTCGAGGGCATCCCGAGGCCGTTGACCACCCGCGGCGAGCGAATGCGCTGGGCCACCGCCTCGAACAGCACCAGCAACTCGATGCGCCGATTCATCGGGTCGCTGGGCTCGGTATCGGGCATCGGCACCTGATCGGCGAATCCCGCCACGCGCAGCAGCTTGCTGGTATCCAGCCCGCCGGCCACCAGCTCGCGACGCGAGGCATTGGCCCGCTCGGTGGACAGCTCCCAGTTGCCGTAGCCGCGGATGCCGTTGAGGTAGGCCAGGCTGTCGGTGTGCCCGCTGATGCTGAGGTCGTTGGGTAACTCGTTGAGCAGCGGCGCGATCAGGCGCAGCAGGTCGCGCATGTAGGGCGCCACGCGGGCGCTGCCCAGCTCGAACATCGGCCGCTGCTCGGTATCCAGCAGCTGGATGCGCAGCCCCTCAGGGGTCATGTCGAAGCGCAGCTGGTCACGCAGCTGCTTGAGATCGGGATCGGCCTCGATGGCCGCTTCGATGCGCTCCTGCAGATCGCGGAAGGCGCGCCGCTGGCGTTCGCTGGGCCGCGTCTGCTGGCGCAGGTCGACGCGCGCCCGCTCGCCCTCCTTGAAGGTCGGATCGGGGCCGCCGCCGGGAATCACGTTCTCGCTCACGGCCACGCGATCGCCACTGGTGACGGCGGCCACCAGCGGCGTGCTGAAGTACTCGGCCACTCCTTCGCGCTGCTCGCGGCTGGCCGAGGAGAGGATCCACATCACCAGGAACAGCGCCATCAAGGCGGTCATGAAGTCCGCCAGAGCGATCTTCCAGCTGCCGCCATGGTGAGACTTGACGACCTTCTTGCGCCGAATGATGATCGGCCGGCGGTTGTCCCCCTGACTCATGCGCTCCCCACACCCGCCTTGGCTTCACGCACGTATTCCTCGAGCTCGCTGAACCCCGGACGCTCGGCGCTGTGCAGCGCCTTGCGGCCGAACTCCACGGCCAGCTGCGGGGCATAGCCGTGCAGGCTGGCCAGCAGGGTGACGCGCATGCACTGCAATACCTTCTCGACTTCCTTGGTCTGGCGCTCGATGCGGCTGGCCAGGGGCATGATGAAGCCGTAGCCGAGCAGGATGCCGAGGAAGGTGCCCACCAGGGCGTGGGCAATCATCACGCCCATCTGCTCGGGATCGGCATTGGAGGCGCTGAGCGCTTTCACCACCCCCATCACCGCGGCGACGATGCCGAAGGCCGGCATGGCATCACCGACCTTGTGGATGGCGTCGGCGGGGATATGGGCCTCCTGCTCGAAGGCTTCGATCTCGTGCAGCATCAGCTCGTCGAGCTCCATGGGATCCATGCTGCCGCTGACCATCAGGCGCAGGTAGTCGGTGAGAAAGGCCATGATCACCGGATCGGCGAGCACCTTGGGGTGCTCGTTGAACAGCGCGCTCTCCGAGGGGGTATCGATGTCGCGCTCGATGCCCAGCATGCCGTCGCGGCGAATCTTGGCCAGGATCTTGTATTGCAGCGCCATCAGATCCATGTACAGCGCCTTGTCGTACGACTTGGAGCGGCGCAGCCGCGGCAGGATACGGAAAGTGGCCTTGAGCGCCTTGCCGTTGTTCGAGGCGACGAAGGCGCCGATGCCGGCGCCGCCGATCATCAGCAGCTCGGTGGGCTGGAAAAGCGGGCCCAGGCTGCCCCCGGCCAGCACGAAGCCACCGAAGACCGACAACAGCACAACCAGATAACCAATGGGAATCAGCACGACCGAATATCCCTCGTCGACACGTGAATGGCGTTACTGTCGAAACTATCGGCCGGGGGCGGGCAGGCTTGAGGGTGAGGGGCGAGAAATGGGCGAGAAAGTTGCCGCCGGGGAGAATGTCGAAGTGCGCTTTACTCAGACGACGAGACCGCCTCCGGCCGAAGGGCCGAAAGCGGTCTCGTCATTGGTCAGCCGTCTGGCGTCCGCCGCACCGGAGTCGCGCCGGCAGGCGGACTAGGCTCAGGCCTGGCGCACGACCTCGTGCGTGATCGGCTTGGCCGCCGATGCCTCGCGACGCTTGCGGGTCTTGCCCGCCCGAGAGGGCGGCTGGCAGATCCCGCAGACGTAGTCGTGGGTCGGGCTGTGGGCATGGGCCACGAAATGCCCGTGGCAGCGGCCGCATTCGGAGAGCTGAAGCTGGTCGCTCTCGAAGAAGCGTACCAGGGTCCAGGCCCGGGTCAGCCCCAGCACCGCCTCGGCGCCGTCGATCTCCACCTGTTCCAGGTAGAGGCGATAGGCCTTGATGAAGGCCTCCATGCGCCCGCAGTCATGGTCCTCGAGCAAGCGCCGGAAGACGTTATAGAACAGCGACGAATGGATGTTGGGCATCCAGGTGATGAACCAGTCAGTGGAGAACGGCAGCATGCCCTTGGGCGGCGACATGCCACGCACTTCCTTGAACAACCGAATCAGCCGGGCGCGGCTAAGGTCGGTCTCGGTTTCCAGCACCTGGAGGCGAGCCCCCAGTTCAATCAGGTCGATGGCGAGCTGCACCTGCTGCAGCTCGTCCAGCAGGCTTTTAGCCGACATGATCGCCTCCCTTCGACAGCATGGAGCGCGAGGCCATCAGCAACGAAGAGTGGAAATGGGCGAGCCCCTGGTCACGAGGGTTGTCGACCACCTGACGCAGCTGGTCGGCCCCCTCGCAGCCCAGATGGCATAGCAGCTGGTTGGTATTGGCCAGGCGTGCCAGCTGCTGGGCATTCAACGAAGTCAGGAGATCGGCCATTTCCTCATCGATCTTGAGGCGGAACATGGCCTCGACCCGGTCGTCGTTCAGCAACCGTTGAGCGAGCAACAGATAGGCGAGATTCATTTCCCGAATCTCGTCGACGTGCGGATTGGTTTTCATAATTCCCTGCTTTTATTGGCATATTCCTGCGTCACGGTCTATCGCCGTGCTCGTTTAGGGGAAGCCCCTGTGCCACGAAATGCACAACATACCGACGTTTGTTGTCATTTGTGTAGCATTGTCCCCAGGGTCGCCCTTTTTTCAATGCACCGTTGCCAACGCTGGCAACGCGACGACCTTGATCCATATCAATTTGCTAAAAAAGGCTCCCACAAAACATCTTCTTAGGGTGTCGTGAGAGCAGCAAATTATTCTTAGATTTTAACATTTCCTTACAATAATGATGCTTGAGAATGACCTCCCTGGCGCTTTAGGGCTGACCAGACTCCCCCGCCATCTCACGCACCCAGACCAACAGCTCGGCGATCACCTGATAGAGCCGCGGCGGGATTTCCTCGTCCAGGTCGAGCTGCATCAGCAGGCCCACCAGCTCGGGGGCATCGTGCACGAAGACGCCCTGTCGCCGCGCTTCCTCGACGATGCGCTCAGCCAGCTCACCATAGCCTTGGGCTACCACTCGCGGCGCTCCCTCGGCCTCCTGATAGGCCAAGGCCACCGCCTGACGCCGGGACTGGCGATCCGAGTCGTTCATGGCACCTCCCCGGAGGCCGCGTCCAGCCGCAGCCGCACATCATCGAAACCATGCCCCGCCAGGCGACGACGCAGCACCTCCAGGCCAGCTTCGAGCCGAGAACGCGCCGCCTCCTCGTTCACGCGCAGGTCGATGTCCAACCTGGCGTCGCGCATCCACAGCGAGACCTTCATGGGCCCCAGGCCAGCCACTTCCAGGTCTAGTTCGGAGCGCCACCCCTGTGACTCGTTGCGCCGCTCGCCCGATGCCCCGTCGTCGCCCGGCTGGCCCTCGCGACGCCCCTGAGGCAGCTGGATCACCAGGGCCATGAACAACCCCGACCAGACATCGCCCTCCCAGCGCAGGTTGGGCGTGGCCAGCATCTCCAGCTGGTGGCGCACCAAGTGCTGCAGGCTCTCGGGAACGGCATCGCGCCGGCCATCGATCGGCAGCGTGGCGGCGGATGGCGACTGGCTGGCAGACGCGCTCGAGGGCGACCCCACCTCCGTCGAGGAGACCGACATCGTCGTTGCCTGCATGGGGGACGGCGTCGTGGCGGGCGGCGGCGTGACGGGCGTTGCCGGTATGGCCGTCAAGCGCAGGGCGCCAGCATTCGGCGCAAGCGGACCGGACGGCTCAACGCCCGACCGCGACGACGCACCCGCCTGGGGCAACATGGGCACGGGCGGCATGGCCGCACGCACCCGCGCAGCCAGGAGACTCGTGGCCTCGGTCGCCCGCCCTTCCCCCGACAGTGAGGTGGAGGCCTGGAGCAATGGCACGAAGCGCAGGGTCTTGAGCATCTGGGGCTCTCGATCGAGCTGCTGACGCGACAGCTCGCCCTTGTACCAGCGCGCCAGATGGGCCTCGTAGAAGAGCCCGCTGTCGCGGATACTGCCCGCCAGACGCTGGGCGAGCTGCTCGGGGGCTGCCGTAGCATCGGGAGACATAAGGGGCGCGGTGGGCGAGACCGCCGAGGTCGGCGCGGGAAAGCGCACCAGCAGATCGGCGATGGTGCGCGCCGTGGCGCTGAAGTGGGTCAAGGCAGAGAGCGGAGCACCCGGGGACGGGGAGGCCGGTGCCTGGGCAGGGGCGCCACGGGAGGCCCCCTTGGCCGCCTCGCCGGCCTTGGGAGCAGGCGCCCGGGCGTCGAGCCGCGAATCGCTGTGTACGGCCTTCAGCGCCTCGGAAGGCGCCGTGGGCTTGATCGGCTGGTTGAGTGGTTTGGGCGCGGGCACGTCGACCCGCTTACCCAACACCTGGTGCAGGAGGGTATCGATCAGGGGCGTGATGCCGCTCACATCGGGCCCTGGCCGAAGCGGGAGGCCGCCTTGAATACCTGCGCCCCGGCGTTGCCGTAGGCGCGCTGCAGGTCCCGCTGTCGACGTGAGGTGCCGATCAGCTCACCCAGCTCATCGCGACGCTGCATGAGATGGCGACGCACCTCCAGATCGTTCTCGAGAATCCGC
Organism: Halomonas sp. B23F22_20; assembly: GCF_043496985.1. Lineage (NCBI taxonomy): Bacteria > Pseudomonadati > Pseudomonadota > Gammaproteobacteria > Oceanospirillales > Halomonadaceae > Halomonas > Halomonas sp. B23F22_20. Next base: position 168,509 of record NZ_JBIEKH010000004.1, on the reverse strand, counting down.
TCCAGCAGCTCGGCCTTGCGGTTCTGGGCTTCCCTCTCCAGGGCATGCCGGGCGTCCAGTTCAGCGATGCGTTCCACCTGCTGGACGTAGTCGGCTTCCTGGTCCACCAGCGCCGACCAGTCGGCCTCACGCGCCAGGGCCAGCATGCGCTCGCTGCGTGCCAGCAGGGCCTGGTAGCCGGCGATCACGGCTTCCTGCGAGGCCTCGGGGGTGTCCGTCATGTCAGCCTCCCGCGGCCTGGGCCTGGGGGTCGATCTCGCGCCAGGCCGAGGCGATGTCGTCCAGCAGCCGCTCGGCCTCGTCGAGCTTGGCCACCTCGTTGTGACGGTTGGCCGACAGCAGCAGCCGGGCGATGTAGTCGTAGAGCGAGCCCAGATTCTGCGCCACCTCGCCGCCGCGCTCGGCGTCCAAGGCCGCCGCCAGACCACCGTTGACGATCTCCAGGGCCTTGGAGATCGACTTGCCCTTCTCGGTGATATTGCCGGCTTCAATATGAATGCGCGCTGCCCGGATGGACGCCTTGGCGCCATCGAACAGCATCACGATCAACTGATGGGGGCTGGCAGAGATCACACCGCTCTCGACCCCCACCCTCGCATAGGCACTCGCGCCTTTCATCGCCGCCATGGTTCTGCCACTCCTTAGATCAATGGACGATATACCTCGCCCGGGACGTATCCCACCGTCGAGTCAGAGCCCATACCTTGAACCTGAGCGTCGTATCGGCGCTATACATCGATATCCCCGGCACACTGCCTGCAGCGAGGCATCTTCAAGCCACCGCCCTGCCTGACGGCGTGAGGCTCACCAGTCTGACAAGATCCTGCTTCCACGGGTCAGGCAAACACACTTCGCCAAGCGAACTATTTCTGGCTATCGGCGGTTTCCGACTCCACTTTAGGGCCGACCCGCACTTCCTCGAGCGGCTCGCCGAGGCGCTGAACGACCTCGCCGAGCAGCACTTCGCCCAGCGCCTCGCCGGGCGGGTCGGTGGATTCGGTGAGCTGCACCCGCGCGGGCCGGCCCTGGTCATCGACGCCCTGCACCCAGGCCAGCCGACCGCCGTCGAAGCGCACCAGCGAGCCTACGGGAAAGAGGCCGAAGCGGCGGATGTAGCGCTTGACCCAGCGCTGATCGAAGGCCTGGTCATGGTCGAGCAGATAACGATAGATGGCCCCCACCGGCCAGGCCGGACGCCCGCCGAGCGGACGGCGCAGGGTATCCACGACATCGACCACCGCCGCCGCACGCTCCAGTTCGCCGAGCGCCTCGCCGCCGAGCCCGGCCGGATAGCCGCTGCCATCCAGGCGCTCGTTGACCCGCCGCACCACCGAGCCGAACACCGCGGAAGACAGCCATTGGCAGCCCTCCATGCGCTTCTCCAGACGAGCGACATGCTCGGGCAACTCAGCGGGCCATGCCTCCTCCGGGCTCGCCCGTTGCCATACGTCATCCGGCAACAGTGACTTGCCCAGGTCATGCACCATGGCGCAGGCCACCAGCGCCTTGCGCAGCTCCTGCGGCACGGAGACCCGTCCCACCAGGTCGAGCAGATGCACGGCCATCCCCAGCCCGTGCCCGACCAGCCACGATTCGTCGTGCAGGCAGTGACTGGCGAACAGCAGCGCCTCACGATCCTCCTCGTGAAGCCGCAACAGGCGATCGGCATGCCGCGAGAGCTGCACGCCATCCACCTCGTTGCCATCCCTGAGCTCCAGCATCTGGGCGTCCAGATAGCCGGCGATGCGCGAGAGGCGCCTGGCCATCGGCGTGGCGTAGGCCTTCATGCTGCGCCGCCCTACCTCCGGGCCGGAAGCAGCAGCGCCCTGGAACAGCAACGACGGCAGCCGTGAGGCCTCGCCGCCTTCCACATGGCGTGCCGCTTCCTGCTCGATCTCACGCACCAGGTACCACAGCTTGCGCTCCTGCTCGGGGCCGTTGCCCGAGAAGCGGAAGCCTGCCATGACCGCCTGTCGCTCGGTATCCACGCGACGATGACGCGCCTTGCCACGCAAGGCGCAGCGGGTGCCGTCGGGAAAGCACAGTTCGATATCCAGCGGCAGCGGCGACTCGGCCAGCAGGCTCGAGGCCGACAGCGGCAGTTCCAGCCGACAGCCCTCGAGCGACAGGTCCTTGAGGTCGCCCTGCACGCGCTTGCCTTCTCCGTCGCGCAGGATGGCCCCGACCTCCATGCCCAGCCTGAGGCGGGCACGAAAGGTCTCGCGGCGCTGCAGCACTTCCAGGTGGTAGGGATAGGGGCAGCGGCAGACCAGCCGGCCATCCTGCTGCCGGCACTCCTGCATGGCGAGCTCGGGGGTGCGCACCATCTTGCCCTGTGCCTGGCCCAGCAGTCGGAACGACTTGCCCCGCTGGAGCTCGCCGGCGACCTCGCGGATCGCGCTGATATCCAGCGCAAGTTCCTCGCCGACCCGCTGTTCGGCCAGCAACACCGGCAGCGGCTCGCTGCCCTCGCCCAGCTGCAGGGAGGCGCCACCCGGCTCGCTCAACGCCTCGAGCAAGGCCTCGATCTCGACGGGGCTCTCCACCCGGGTGTAACCATCCTGCGCCATGCCTTGGCCTCTCGGGTTGTTGCGGTTGATAAAGCGTATCCAAACGCTATCGGCTGGCATCGGCACAACTTGATACCCGAGCCTCCCGCTCGCGGCATTTGCCTGTCAGGCCTTGCCGTGCGGCGGCCTCTCCCCGCAATCTGTCGATCTGCCGCCGCTCGCGACGGCCCTAGAACAACAACGCCACTGGCAAGGGAGACCGTATCGATGCCCGCTCGGATCACCGCCGAAGAGGCCTTCCGGCGACTCGCCGAAGGGCTCGGCCACAGTGGTGCCGTTAACTTCTTCGATACCCTGGTGGAACGGCTGGCCCAACTGCTGGCGACCGATCATGTGCTGATCGCCCGGGTCTGCGAGGGCGAGGCCCATACACTGGCCGTCTGGTCGCGGGGTCACCACCGGCCGAATATTCAGTATCCGCTGGCCGGCACCCCCTGCGAGGCGGTCACCTATCAGCAGGCCTGCCTGCATCCCCGTGACGTCCAGGCGCGATTTCCCCAGGATGTCATGCTCCAGGAGCTCGGCGCCGAGAGCTATCTGGGCCTGCCGCTGCTCACCGTGGACGGCGACCTCCTGGGGCTGCTGGCCGTGCTGGCCAACCGTCCCATGGCGCCCAGCGATCAGGAGCACGAGCTGCTGCGCATCGCCGCCATCCAGGCCGGCGCCGAACTGGGCCGGCGGGAGGCCGAGCATGCCCTGCGGGCCAGCGAGCGCCGACTGGAGACCCTGCTCAACCACCTGCCCGGCATGGCCTACCGCTGCCTCAACGACGCCAACTGGACCATGCTGCTGGTCAGCCAGGGGGCCGCCGAGCTGACCGGCCATCCCCCCGAGGCCCTCACCCACAACCGACGGGTCAGCTACGTCGAACTCATCCACCCGGACGACCGCCAACGCGTCGACGACGCGGTGCAGGAGGCCGTCGCCCGTCGCGAGCCCTTCCGCGTCGTCTACCGCCTACAGACCGCCGACGGCCACCTGCGCTGGATGTGGGAACAGGGCCAGGCCATCTTCGATGCGACGGGCCGAGTGGACTGCCTGGAGGGCTTCATCACCGACGTTACCGAGCAGCAGGAGGCGCAGCGCGTGCAGGAGGCCGTCACTCAGGTGGCCGCGGCCGTGAGTAGCCGGACCGGAGACGACTATTTCCATCAGCTGGTGAGCACCCTCACCCGCCTTCTCGAGGCCGATGCCGGGTTCGTCGCCCTACTGGAGCCCGTCGCCGGCGCCAACCGCGAGGCCACGCCCGGCCACCCCGCCGAGCCCAGCATGAACCTGGTCAGCGCCCTGGTCGATGGCCGCCCCCTGGAACGCTACCGCGCAGCCCTGGCCGGCACGCCCGTTGCGGCGCTGCTCGACGAGCAGGAAATCATGCAGCGACAGGCCAGAGCCCCCGGCTTGCCGGGCTTCCCGGCGGACACCCGCGCCTGGATCGGCCGCCGGCTGGACGACGCCCAGGGCAAACCCATCGGGCTGCTCATGGTGATGTACCGCCAACCGCCGGAAACGGACGCCTTCGCTACCTCGGTGCTGCGCATTCTCTCCAACGGCGCCGCCGCCGAACTGGAACGCCGCGGCGATCATCAACGCATGCACCAGCTGGCCTATACCGACGGCACCACCGGCCTGCCCAACCGCATCCGCTTCATGGAGGACCTGAACCGCCAGCGACAAGCCGCCGAACGCGAGCAGACGCCGTTGGCACTGCTATTGCTCGACATACGCCGCTTCAAGGAGATCAACGACACCCATGGCTATAGGGTCGGCGACAGGCTGCTCGCTGCCCTCGCCGCGCGCCTGCGGCGAGCCCTGGCGCCGCACGAGACTCTGGCCCGACTCTCCAACGACGAGTTCGCCCTGCTCGTACCTCGGGCCACGGCCACCACGGTAGAGGAATGCCTGACACGCATGCGCCGCTCAGTGGGCCGCCCCTTCAATCTCGACCAGCATCGCTTCTCGCTGACAGTCAGCATCGGCACCGCCCAGTATCCGCGAGACGCCGTCTCTTCTGAGGATCTGTTCAAGTTCGCCAGCATCGCTCTCTATCACGCCAAGCAGCACACCGACGGCACCTGTCCCTTCGATGCCACCATGACCCAGGCGCTGCAGCGCCGACAGCAGATGACCGAGCGCCTCCATTGCGCCATCGGTGAGCGCCGGCTCGCGCTGCACTATCAACCCAAGTTCGACCTCGCCACCGGCAGGCTGGTAGGGGCCGAGGCGCTATGTCGCTGGCACGACGAGGAATGGGGCTGGATCAGCCCCGGGGAGTTCATCCCACTGGCCGAGGAGCGCGGGCTAATTCGCCTGCTGGGAGACTGGGTGCTCGAGGAAGCCGCCCACCAGCTGGCCGCCTGGCGGCGCGACGGCATGGCGCTGCCGGGCCGGCTGTCGATCAACGTCTCGGCCCAGCAGTTCGCCGATCCCGACCTGGTGCGGCGCATCGCCAGCCTGACCCGCCACACCCCGGCCTCGGCCATCGACCTGGAGCTGACGGAAAGCGACGTCATGCACGACGCCGAGCAGGCCATCGAGATCACCCGCTCGCTGCGCGACGCCGGCTACACGCTGTCGATCGACGACTTCGGCACCGGCTACTCGTCGCTGGCCTACCTGCGCCGCTTCGCCGCCGATACCCTCAAGATCGACCTGTCCTTCGTGCGCGAGATGCTCGACGGCCCACACGACCACGCCATCGTGGAAACCATCATTGCCATGGCCCGCAGCCTCGGCATGCAGACCGTTGCCGAAGGCGTGGAGACCCCGGAACAGGCCCGCAAACTGGCCCGGCTGGGCTGCGACCAGGCCCAGGGCTTCCACTTCGGCCGCCCCCTGCCACCCGCCGACTTCGCGGCGACCTGGGGCAGTGCCATGGGCTCCCAGTAGTCAACCATGCGGAAAGATATCAGCGGGGCCGGGGCGCCATCGAGAGTCTCTGAATCCTCTCGAAGCGCCCCTCCGCGGAGAAGGTCAGGCGAAAGACGCCATGCACGCCGTCGCGCGTCACCACCCGGCGCAGCGCCTCGGCAGGGAAGGCCACGCTGCGCCCGTCCAGGCTGCGGGTATGCACGACGCCAGCCCGGCCTTCGTAGTGGGCCAGGCAGGCGTCGGGGGTGAGATCGAGGGTAATGTCGATGGTGGGCATGGTAGTAAACCGTCACTCAGAAGGCACTCTCTTAGCAAGATCTTTGTTCAGCGCTGCTTGCTGTCATGCCATGCTGCGTCATTCACCGGGCCAACATACATCTGCGCTGCCCAGGAGAAAAGCACGTCATACCCCTGAAGCCCTTTTCTCCTCGACGGCTGAAAACATGAGCGCCATGTCCCGACAAGCCTTTTCAACCTGTCGCTTCTCCTCGGCAGAAAGTTCGGTTTCCCACGACTTCAAGGGGTCACTGGAACCGACATAGTTATAGACAGTATCGGCCTCTAACAAATCGCCCGGCATGCCGATAGACTCCCGCCCAAGACCGACTTTGGCGCACACATCTTCGAAAACACTAGCATGATCCGACATCAGACTCTCAAAGCTGACATAAATCGCCGAATCACCAAGGCGGGATACCGCATTATAGTTCCTTTTCAACCAAGACTTGGCAATATAATAAACATTCCCACCTGGAAAAGACCGTTCACATTTCGCATGCAGACTGATATCTTTCACTATCTCCCAGGTATCTTTCTCCTCACTCCACCTCATCCCACTTTTACGTTGACGCCCCATCTTCTCCAGATGCTTCTTCATGCTGGCAACGTAGGAATAGACTTCCCTTATCACCACAACAGGAATCAGGCGCCCCGCAACCCTTGAGAGCTCTTCTACCTTATCAAGAAGATTGGGAGACTTGATCAGATAGAGGAAATCATTTCTAGCCACATCACTGGCACTTCCTCCATCATTAATGATAGAAAGGGCCCGATATTTGGCCAGCATCTCACCAAACCTTACCGACCGTTCCACTCGCCCCACAGAAGAACCCGCCTCGTCGAGATGGATAAAATTCTCAAACTCGTAATTCATCTCCCAGCCCAACCAATTGACACTTGGACTATAACTCAACAGCTTCGCCAGAGCACTCGTCCCCGAACGATGACACCCCGTAACAAAGACGACGGGGTTCATATTCAGGTTTACCTGCGGTATCTTGCTCATAACTCCTCCCCAAAAGCACTGAAGACAGGGCAATCCGAAGAGATGCTTACCCTGTCTTCTCGAAAGACACCAGAGCAAACGAACAAATAGGTAGCCGTCGCATTAAACCTTCCCTCTGGGGCATATCCATAAACTTCCAGACAAGCCTTTATCTCTTCAAAAGCATCTTGCTTGGCCGCCTCGACATACAACACAGGCCGATCCTGTGACAGGATGCGATGAGCCCCCTTCAGGACGCTCATTTCCATACCCTCTACGTCAATCTTCATGACGCCGACTTTCACCCCTTCCTTTGCCGCCACCGAGTCGGCATCGAGAAGACGAATATCACCTCCCTGATTCTTACGGAGGCTCGCCATTCCTATATTCCTTGCATCATAAAATGACAGCTCGGCGGCCCCTGGAACATCGGAGAGACCGGCATTGTAGCAAACGACCTTGGAAGCGATGCCATTGACCTCTACATTCTTTAACAGCGTTTCGAATGTCTCTGGATGAGGCTCGAAAGATACGACCTTTTCGGCACCACAGAACCTTGCAAAGAAAATGGAGTGATTGCCAATATTAGCTCCGACATCAAAGACCGCACCACCGGAAAATCTTTCACGAATATCCTCCAGCATCGCCGACTCATAGAAACCTTTATTATATCGAATCAGATTCTGTATATGATCTTCTTGATTGGGAAGAGCGAAATGAACCATCTCTCCTCTATAAGGAAAAGAGAAGTCATGCTGAACAATTGCTCCTTCCCCACCCCAGACGGGGCCGTAGAAACTCAGCAGCCTGCTGATACTCCGATCGTTGCCCCCACCTCCGACATTAGAGTGCCAGAGTCCTCGATCTTCCTCATCTGGCCATTCGATTAAATTAAGATCATACGATGCCCGCTTTGATTTGGCACCCGCTTTCGAGGCCATCCAATATAGCCAAATATCATCGGCATCAGGACAGAGTTCCATGAAACGCTCGCTATTAGTAACGTCCTCATGGAAGACTCCAGGGGGATACAGGACACCACCACAGCCGGTAGGCATGATCAGACCATCGGCGACCTCGTCACTTCCGACCTCCCATTTCCAATCCCGATAGGCGATGGGCATGCCTTGCGAATCTAGCTTCATCTTATGGGCACGGTGCGCCACAATGTTTTTATAATTTCCATCCCAACTCTCAACCAGACCCTTCAGCCAGCCAGGCTCATAGAAGATATCGTCATCAGCCGTCACAATAAAACTTCCCGGAAACTCGGCAAGCGCCGGGATGATTTTTTTGTAAGACTTGAGGTCCTGACAGAACCTGATGATCAAGCCATATTGTTCCAGCTCCCGAACAGCCTCTGGAAGCTCAACCCGCTCTTCCTCGGCGATCCACAGGATTAGACTGTCTGGACGCATTTCCTGATATATCAAGCTGCGAAGAGTAAGATGCAAGTTATCGAATCTAGCCTTATGCGAGGTCAGAGATACAACTAGGTGGCCAGGCAACGAATGGTTCGATTCCATAGTAGCCAACGGCGCCTGCTCAATATGGCACATGAGTGTTTGAATGTCGCCGCTGGCATTTTCAGGCGCCCACCCCCTACTTGCCGAAGCATCCAGTAGCTTCTCCTCTTTCAAATAAGAGGCAGAAGCGCCCTCTCCCAGATCTTCAAGTAGCGCATACGCTAGATCTCTCACTCCCGCCAGGGAATGCATAAGGAAAGCGAGCTTGAGACGTTCCTCTGAAATCAGCCCTTTCATACGCGCCTGGTCAGGTACGAATAGGGCTTCCGATGCATGCAGCTCAGAGGCTTGGCGATCTCTGACGGACACATCGTCAGGGAAGTGGCTGACTTTATTCTCGCTGATAAAACAATAGAAACGGAAACCATAACTTTCGAGGAGAGGGCAGACGCGCGCAAAGTCCGGCTGCCGCTTCAGCACTGGTTGAAACGCCAACCTGACTTGAATCGCCAACGTATTCTGCAATGCAAGTGCTGCATTCTCGATGATACCCAGGCTATCGTGGCTCGCATCCAGAGCGAGGAAATCGATGTTAGGCAGCCCCTCGATTCCGTCGAGTGCCACCGTCGGTATCTCATGAGTCTCTATACTCTCGACATCTTCGAGAGGCGGCAGCGTGCTGGACTCCAGCCCATCACCAAGATGAAGCGTCACAGGACGGCCATCGCCCAGCGCCGTATAGGGAAAGTGCTGAATCTCACCGTACTGGGCGAGATGGTCCACCGTCGCCATCCTGCCGGCCGGGTCGAAGCTCAGCATGACGACCCGGCCACTGCCTAGCAGCTCACGCGCATCGGGCCTTGAGGCCAGAACAGCGCCGTTGTCCACGGCGAGGATGGGGGTCTCGAGCTCCCAGTCGAACCCCTGGCTCGAAGGTGCCAGGGCCAGCTTGATCGGCGCCTCCTCATCGGCAAACTGCGCCGCACCGCTCTTGCCGAAACTCAGGGCCTCCGGCACTTTTCCTTCACAGTGACGCTGCCAGATAGCTCGCAGCGCAGTAGTCAGATGGCGGGCGAAGCGCGGCCCGTCGCAAATGGGCGAATCCAGCAGAATGGTGCGAAGGGCGGCGCGAATATACGCCAAGTTGGGTAGATCATTTGCCAGCTCCTTCGCCCGCGCGCGGAAGTCCTCCCAGCTATCGGTGACCAGCTCGGGCAGCCCGGCATTGGCCAGGTGGGTGGCGCTATGGCGACCGGCGAAGGTCGGCCCCGTCCGCGTGACGACGGGCACGCCCATCAGCAGCGATTCACAGGTCGTCAGGCCACCGGAGTACGGCCAGGTATCCAGCGCGATATCGATGCGCTGGTAAGTCTCCAGAAACTCTGCGTGCTTGGCAGGACCCTCCAACAGGAGCCGGTCTTCACTGACACCATGTCCGGTGAAGGTGGCCGTGATCTTGTCACGGAAACGCTCGCTTTCGAACTGGATCCCTCGCAGCAGCAGCTTGCTGCCAGGAACTTCCTTGAGCAGGGTCGCCCATTCTGCGAGCAGGGGAGCCGACAGCTTGGCGGGGTTGTTCAGGCAGCCGAAGGTGACATAGCCGTTGGCCAGGGCGGGCAGCCCGTTGCAGTCGGGCGCATGGCGAGGAATGTGGTAGCAGATATAGTCGTCGGGCAGACGGATCAACTTTTCCGTGTAGCGATCATCGACGCCCTCGGGAGTTTCGATGTGATCGCTCAGCAGATAATCGACACTCTCGAGCCCAGTGGTATCGACTAGGCCTCCAACCCACTTGACGATCAGAGGAGCGGGCTCACGTGTTAACGTACGATACCGACTCCCGTCTCCGGCGCCGTTGAGATCGATCAGGATGTCGATCTCGTCGTAGCGAATCTTCTGATCTAGCTGGCCATCACTCAACCCTTCGATGGACTGCCAACTGTGCGCCAGCAACTGGATGGACTGGGTCAGCTTGTCGATGTACTGGTTAGAACTGTAGAACATCAGCTCGAACTGATCGGCAGACAGGTTCTGCAGGGCCGGAAGAATCATCTGCCCGACCGGGTGCGTCCGGAACCCGCCCGACAGCAGACCGACACGCAGCCGCTTGCCGGCATCGCGCGTCGTGGAGGCCCGTCCTAGTGACGAACGCTCGCCGAACTGCCTATCCCAGTCGACGGCCATCCGAAAGAGATCATCGCCGCTGTACACTGGATCGTAGTGGGATGTCATCCAGAGATTCGAGTGTACCTTGCCATTGGCCGGGTCCAGTTCGACTTCCCTAACAAAATGTTTTTTCGCCGCATCATAGTCGCCCTCTTTGGTGAAGAGCGAAGCGATATGATTATGCACCCCGACCCGCCTCGGATTGACTTCTTGAAGCTTCCAAAGCGTGTCCATCGTCTCGTCGTGCCTGGAAAGCTGATCAAGGATTCTAGAGCGCCATAGCAGTCCTTCCTCATGGCGGTCATCCAACGACATGAGGCGGTCATTGACCTCCAGGCCACGGCTATTCTGACCAAGTTGATGGTAAGCACGACTCAGCCAGGCCAGGGCCACGACATTCTCGGGCTCATCCGAGACGACGCTCTCCAGCACCTCCACGGCTTGAGCGGCCTTCCCCGCCAACACCTGGTACTGCGCCAGCTTCAGCCGATGATCGGCGCTTGGCTCCTTGACGAGTTCGACCGCTCGCTGCATCGCATCGACGGCCTCATCCAGCCGCTCCAGCCTTCCCAAGGCATTGGCATGCCATTCATGTGCTTGGGGAGAATCCGGCGAACGCTGCACCAGGGCCGCGGCCACCTCGAGGGCACGAGGGTAGTCCCCGCGAGAGAAGGCCGACTCGAAGGCCTTCGCATCGGCCTGCTTCAGGCCATGCAAGGCCTGTGGACGTTGGTTGTTCAATGGACGACTTGTCTTTTTCCTGGCCATGGGCACACCACCTTGCCGGTCGATTTCGAAGGGTCTCGCGGGATGCTGACCACGATAGCGACGGCATGCCACGGCCACTCGGCCGAATACCCCTCGAGAGAAGCTACTTTTCCGCGGCTTTAGGCCCTGAAACGCAAAGAGGCCGGCCCCGAAGGGCCGGCCTCTTGTGTCCACGGCGTCAGGCCGTGATACCGGGCGATGCTTAGCCCAGCAGGGACAACACGCTCTGCGGCGTCTGGTTGGCCTGGGCCAGCATGGAGGTACCGGCCTGCTGGAGGATATTGGCCTTGGTCATGTTGGACACCTCCTCTGCGTAGTCGGCGTCCTCGATGCGAGAGCGCGCCTCGGTCAGATTGGTGCTGTTGCTCTCGAGATTCTGGACCACGGAGTCGAAACGGTTGAGGGTCGCACCCAGGGTCGCGCGCTGGTCGTCGATCTGCTGCAGGGCGGAGTCGACGGAGGTGACGGCCGCCTGAGCGTTGGAGAAGGAATCCACGCTCAGGGAGTTCACACTCAGGTCGCTTGCCGTCATGGTCACGGTATCGACGTCGATCTGGTCGGCGGCAGCCGTGTTGGCACCGATCTGCATGCTCAGGGTGGCAGAGTTGCTCAGCAGCTCGGTGCCGTTGAACTTGGTGGACTCGGCGACACGAGTGATCTCGGCGACTCGCTCATCGATCTCCAGCTGGATGGAAGAGCGGTCAGCCGCGGTGTTGGTGTCGTTGGCACCCTGCACTGCAAGCTCACGGATACGCTGCAGGTTGTCGCTGATCTGGTCGAGGCCACCTTCCATGGTCTGCACCAGGGAGATGCCGTCGTTGGCGTTACGGCTGGCCTGGCTCATACCGGTGATCTGGGCGCTCATGCGGTTGGCGATGGCTTGGCCAGCAGCATCGTCGGCGGCACTGTTGATACGCATGCCGGAGGAGAGGCGCTCCTGCGCCTTGGCCAGCATCTCCTGAGAGTTGCTCAGGTTGTTCTGGCCGATCAGAGAAGTGATGTTGGTATTGATCACGGACATGGTGATTACCTTCCTAGCTGTTGAGGGCTCCAGCGGCGGAGGCCCGTTTCGGGACTGATTGACGGCCCGACATTGGGCCCTGCCACAACGGCGCCGTTGGCCGTTACTCCCTATAACGGTGTCTCACCAAGAAACTTTAGGGCGCGGCAAGCATTTTTTTGGTTTTCTGCAAGGAAGGTCGCTTATGTGCGAACGGCGTCCACAACCGCCCCAAACGCGTCGCCCCGGGCATCGTGACGATGCCCGGGGCGACGCGTTCTCAAGCGAGCAACATCCACATCAACTCTGCTGGTTGAGCATACTCAGCTGCTGGGAGAGATAGGCGCTGGTGGAATTCATCTGGGCAATCATGCCATCCAGTTGGCTGAACTGGCTGCGATAGCGCTCCACGGTGCGCTCTATCCGCTGTTCGGTGCGATCGAAACGGTCCTCGAGACGCCCGACCTGGCTCTCGGCAGTATCGATGGCGCTCTGGATCCTCCCCTCACTATCGAGCATGTTGTCGAGGCTGCCCGCCAGGCGGCCGGCGAAGCCGCCCTCCTCTGTCGTGCCGGCGAAGAAGTCCTGCAACCCCTGTGGATTGTCGGCGATCACCTCGTCCAGCTTGTCCTCGTCCAGCTCCAGACGCCCTTTCTCGTTAAGGGAGATCCCCACGGCCGACATGATCTCCAGGTCGCCACCGCTGACAGGATTGGTCAGGTCGCGACTGAGCTGAGACTGGATAGCGCGCACCGTGCGATCACCCACCAGCTCGCCAGCGGTTTCCACGTCGCCCGTAGCCTCTGTCATACGCCCAACGGAGGACTTCATCTCGTTGTAGGCCGACACGAACTTCTGCACCGACTCCTTGAGCGACTCGGTATCCGGCTCGACCACCAGGCCCATGGTCTCACCGGCAGACGAGGGCTCCAGCTCCAGTGTCACGCCTTGGATGGCATCCTCCACGGTATTGCTGGTACTGGTGATGGCGATGCCGTTGATATCGAGCGAGGCATCACGACCGGCCTGCTTCGTGCTGGCATCACCGGCCAGAGTTCCACTGGCAAAGGACATGCTCTCGATACCCGCATCGGCACCGCTCTCCCGCGAGCTGAGCACCAGACGCGAGCTGGTTCCATCGTTGATGATGGAAGCATCGACGCCGGCCGTATCATCCGCGTTGATGGCATCGCGGATGTCCTGCAGGGAGGCGCCCTCCGCCAGGCTAATGGGGCCGCTGGTGCTGCCATCACCGAACGTGAGGGTCAGTTCGTCGCCGCCCGCGCCGACCAGTTCAGCGCCAGGGTCACTCACGCCCTCACTGGCCAGGCTGCCGGCCCGCGCCGTCTGATTCACGGTGATCTCATAGCTTCCCGCACTGGCATCCTCGCCGACGGTGGCCGTCATGCCCTCGCCCTGTACATTCGCCGTAAGGTTGGTGAAGGTCGAGGCGTCGTTGAGCTTGTCGATCGCGCCCTGCAGCTTCTCGAGGCCGGATTGCAGCCTGCCATAGGCCGAAATCTTGGCCTTCTCTTCCGTTCTCTGCTCCGAGATCGGCACAAGCTTCTGCTGTTCGGCCGAGCGCAGCTGATCGAGCAGGCCATTGAGATCGAGACCGGACCCAACGCCGAGTGCTGAAATGCTAGCCATGACATTACCCCTCCATGAGCGACTGAACGATTCTGCCAAGGCTTATCGGCCGCTACACGAGAATCTTTAGCAACAATCTATCGTCTCTCGACATAGAGGGCCAGCCGCGGACGGCGCCCATGGCCGGCCGACGATGATCACTCTCGCCATGAGTCGACATCCTCCAGCCCTAGACCTGGTGGTGCAGCGCCGCATCTCCTCCTTGCATGGCGATGGCTTCCTCTGCCCAGAATGGCCTTTGCCATAGCGGGTACAGCGCCAGCCGCACGGTCTGGCACGCCGCCGACTCTGGCAGCTCTCGAGAGGGGGCTGCCACTGGGCCACTTGATCGAGGCCTTCCATCACGGGTGACAAAACGTCTGTCACCCAGGTGGCGATACGCTCCCCGTAGCTCTCAGCCAGTTCGGCCTCCGCTTCGGCATAGAGGCGCTCAGCAAGTTCTCGACTCGACGATACATCGCGAGAAAGGGGCCTCCGCACGATGGCTCCAGACCGTGTCGGGCTTCAGTTTAATTCGTAAATGCCGATACAGCCTTTGCAATTCACTCACGCAGAGTGCATCTGCCTGCTCGACGACACTCCCCACGTACAAAAGCGGAGACTGCATGGACGCACCACGCCTCAAGTCCTCACCGAACAACCGTCTGGAAGCCATTTTCCAGGCTCTGCAAGATGCCCACCTGGATGCCGCCGAACAGTCGCAAACCTCGTTGAACCGAATGCCGGAATACTTCATGGCTGTGCGGGTGGCCGACCATTTCGCTCGCCATTTCCGCAATTTCGGCTACCGGCTGGAGCCCCAGGTCAAGCAAACCTTCGAGGACTCCGACCTTTGGCATTCCGCTTCCGAAGAGCTTGGTAAAGATCCGGACCTCCGGCCCGATGGACGTTTCGATCTGGTGTTGCGCACCGGCAAGCGAAACCGCCCGGCTCATGTGCTGGAGTTCAAGCGCGGCGGCAAGCTGGAAGCCCTGTCCCACGATCTACGGCGTCTCGCCGCCGTGTGCCGGCATGCCGGTACCGAACGACTCAAGACCAACTATCTGGTTTTCACTCGCAAGTGCCGCGGTACCGCCGCTGGCGATGAGCAAGACATCGAGCGGCTGCGAAGCACCCTGGCGGACTTGGAAGGCATCCAAGGCTCGGTGCATGCCAGTGACCCTTTGACTCCCTTCATCAATCGGCATCAGGAAAGGGTCTCAGGAGCCGCTTTCCGAGTGATCGTTGTCGAACTCAAGGCCATTTGAGGAGCGTGGGCGGCCGTCACACGTCCAGGTCATCCAGCACGCCCGAGGCCGCCTCCTGCAGCGTATGGGGCAAGACGCGCTTCACCGCTCGTATTGTCGACATGCCTGTCAGCACGCTGGCGAGTCAAACCGAGACACCTCCCCATCACGACAAAGCCCGGCACATGGCCGGGCTCCGTCGATGAGGTCATCGCCTGGGGATGAGGTCACTGCCTGGGCAAGACGGCTCAGACAAACTCCGCCTCGCGGTTCGGCAGCGCCGGGCGCGAGGTGCCGCCGCCCAGGGCCGCGGTGTCGCGCTGGCTGAGGGTAAAGCCGCCCACGGCCTCGGCCAGTCGGTCGGCCTGGTCCTTGAGCTGCTCGGCGGCGGTGGTCGACTCTTCCACTAGGGCGGCGTTCTGCTGGGTCATGCGGTCGAGCTCGGAGACCGCCACGTTGACCTGGCCGATGCCGTCGCTCTGTTCGCCGGTGGCGGCGGTGATCTCGCCCAGCACGTCGGCCACCCGGGTCACGCTGGCCACCAGTTCCTCCATGGTCTCGCCGGCGGCGCGCACCTGGGCCGCACCCTCCTCGGTGCGGGTCGCCGAGGTGTCGATCAGTGCCTTGATCTGCTTGGCCGCCTCGGCGCTGCGGCTGGCCAGCTGGCGCACCTCGCCAGCCACCACCGCGAAGCCGCGGCCCTGCTCGCCGGCCCGAGCCGCCTCTACCGAGGCGTTGAGCGCCAGCAGGTTGGTCTGGAAGGCGATGCTGTCCATCATGGTGACGATCTCGGCGATCTGCCGCGAGGACTCGGTGATGCCGTCCATGGTCTTCACCACCTGGCCCACCGCCTCGCCGCCGCGGCGCGCTACCTCACTGGCCGACTCCGCCAGGCCGTTGGCCTGCCGCGAGGAGTCCGCGGTGTGCTCCACGGTGCTGGTGATCTCCTCCATGGAGGCGGAGGTCTGCTGCAGGCTGGAAGCGGCGTTCTCGGTGCGCCGCGACAGGTCCTGGCCACCCTGGGCGATCTCGGTGGCGGCCACGTGCACCGATTCGCTGCTGTCGCGGATGGTCAGCATCACCGACTCCATGCGCGAGACGAAGCGATTGAAGGCGTTGGCCAGCTGCGTGACCTCGTCGTTGCCGTCCTCGGGCAGGCGGCGGGTCAGGTCGGCCTGGCCGCTGGCCACGCTTTCCATGGCGTCGCGAGTGGCCAGCAGCCGGCGGAAGGCGACCTTGAGCAGCGCCCCCAGGATCACCGCGGCGCCCAGGGCCACCAGCACCAGGGTAATCGCCGAGGCGCTCATCATCCCACGCAGCCCGGCGGTCGCCTCGTATTCGTCGAGGGCTACGCCCAGCTCCCAGTCGGTGCCGGCGATGGGCGTCACGGCGAGCCGCTTCTCGGCGTCGTCGACGGCGATGGCCTCCCAGCTGCCAGCCTCGTCTCCCAGACGCTGAACGAGTGACGGCGTCAGCCCCTCGCTGACCCGCGTCAGGGGCTCCAGGGTCAGCTCGCTGTCGGGATGCGCGATCAGGGTTTCCCCTCCGCTGCTCAGGAAGGCGAAGCTCGAGGGTGTCGGGCGAATCGATCCGACCTGCTCGATCAGCTTGTCGATTCTCACGTCGCCACCGATCACACCGAACAGCCGGCCATTGCGCATCACCGGTGTGGCGATGGTCACCACCACGCTGCCGGTATTGGCATCCACGTAAGGCAACGACACGATGGTCTGTTCCTGCTCGGTGGCGGCACGATACCAGCTACGTTGACGAGGGTCGTAGTCATCGGGCGGCACCCAGCCATCGGAAGAGATGTGATTACCATCGGGCTTGCCCAGGTAGGCCGACAGGAAACCGCCGGACTCGGCCAACTGGACCAGCGCCTGTTCCATCCCATCGCCCTGAACCGGCTCCCGGGCCGCTTCGATCATGTGGGTACGAGCCGAGACCCATTCCTCGATGGCCAGCGCATTGCCTCGCGCAACAGAATCGAGCTGCTGGGCGATCTGGTCGTCATTGTGGGCTCTCACGGTGAAGTAGCTGGCCGCGCCGTTGATGATCAACGCCACGGCGATCACCACCAGGGTGGCGATCAGGATTCGCAATCGCAGGGAGGTCAGCATCGTCTCTCTCATGGGTGGGGAGGTGGTTCTTGTGGCACGGCCCCCGGGTGCCAGGCGCCGGCTGAATCCCCTATCGGCGCGTCGCTCGGAAACTTGAACCACGCCAAGGCGTTGCCACCGGCGGCGGCGGGATGAGACGGCTTTCAAGAAAGGCCCCATTTGGCCGATGATGGGGAAGGACAGGATTCCCCTTCACCGATCCCATGACAGGACGCATGAGCGACCCACAGCTTCTCCAGGAATATCCCGCCGCCCTCAAGGTGGTTGGCGTCGGTGGCGGTGGCGGTAACGCCATCCGCCACCTGCTCGAGACCACGGCCCTGGACGGCATCGATGCCGTCGCCGTGAACACCGACCGCCAGGCCCTCGATGCCCTGCCCCAAGACGTGGCGTTGCCCATCGGCGGCGGCGTCACCCGCGGTCTTGGGGCCGGGGCCGATCCCGAGGCCGGGCGTCGGGCCGCCGAGGAGAGCCGCGATGCCCTGCGCGCCCGGCTGGCCGGCGCCGACTTGATGTTCCTGATGGCCGGCATGGGCGGCGGCACCGGCAGCGGCGCCACCCTGGAGGTCGCCGACCTGGCCCGCGAGATGGACATCCTGACCGTGGCCGTGGTGACGCGGCCCTTCGGCTTCGAGGGAACACGACGTCGTCACGCCGCCCAGGCCGCCATCGAGGCCCTGGATGGCCGGGTGGACTGCCTGGTGGTGGTACCCAACGACCGCCTGCTGCCGACGCTCGGCGCCGGGACCTCAATGATGCGGGCCTTCGCCGCGGTCAACGACGTGCTGCGCGAGGCCGTGATTGGCATCGCCGACGTCATCACCCGGCCAGGCATGATCAACATCGACTTCGCCGACGTGGCCGCGGTGATGCGACGCCCCGGGCGGGCGCGCATCGGCACCGGCGAGGGTATGGGAGAGGACCGCGCCGCCCAGGCGGTGCAGGCGGCGGTGGAACATCCGCTGCTGGAGGCCACCGACCTGGCCGAGGCGGCAGGCGTGCTGGTCAGCATCACCGCCGGGGCAGACCTGAGCCTCGCCGACTTCGACGAGGTCGGCCGCCAGGTGGCCGCTTTTGCCGACGAGGACGCCATGCTGGTGGTCGGCACCGCCCTGGATCCTGCGCTGGAGGGCCGACTGAGGATCTCGATCGTTGCCACCGGCCTGGAGGTCGCCAAGGGCAGCGAGAAGACACGCCTCGCGCCCGCCAGCCAGGCCCCTAGCGCGCCGCCTCGTGCGGATACCGAGACACCGGCTCGCCCACGTGCCGAGCCAGCGACTCGCCCCGGGGCCGAAGCACCGGCCGACGAGCTGCTGGATCTAGGAGACTTCCTGAATCGCCTCAAGCGCTAGCGCGGCGGGCGAACCAGGTAGCGTTCTCGGAAAGTGTCCGCCGCCACCGGCCGACCGGTGAGAAAGCCCTGGATCAGGCAAACGTGATAGGCCTTGAGCGCCTCGAGCTGATCCTCGGTTTCCACGCCCTCGGCCACCACCCTCAGACCAAGCTCGCGGGCCAGCCCGGTCACGGCGGCGAGGATGGCGACGCTGCCCCGGGATTGTCCGAGCCCGCGAATGAAGCTGCGGTCGAGCTTGATGGTCGTCACCGGCAGTTCCTGGAGATAGCTCAGCGAGGAATAGCCGGTGCCGAAGTCATCGATGGCGAGGTTACAGCCCAGTTCGCGCAGCGCCTCCAGGGTGGCGGCGGCCCGCTGGTGCCGGTCGAGCAGGGTGCTCTCGGTGAGCTCGAAGCCGATCTGGCCCGGCGGCAGATCGAAGTCGGCATAGAGCCGGCGCACCTCGTCCACCAGGTCTTGCTGCCAGAACTGTCGCGCCGAGAGGTTGATCGCGACCGGCGGCGGCGCCAGCCCGGCCTTCCGCCATGCCCGTAGCTGGCCGGCCACCAGCGTCATCAGGCGGCGGCCCAGCGGCAGGATAAGCCCGGAGCGCTCGGCCAAGGGGATGAAATCGCCCGGCGAGACGACCCCCAGCTCGGGGCTGGCCCAGCGCAGCAGTGCCTCGGCGCCGCGCACCTCGCCGCTGTCGCGGTCGATCAATGGCTGGTAATGAACGGCGAGCCCCTCGCCGGTCTCGGCGGTGTTGCGCAGCGCGGTTTCCAGCGCCAGGTCACGATGGTCCCGGGCATGCATGTCGGCACGATAGAGCCGGTAGGTGTTCCGCCCCTCTTCCTTGGCGCGATACATGGCGGCATCCGCCCGCTGGACCAGCACCTCGGGCTCGTCGCCGTCGTCCGGATAGACGCTGATACCCAGGCTGCAGCCGACCCGGATGCGGCGTCCGCCCAGGTCGAAGGTCGCGCTGGCCGCATCGATCAGCCGGCGCGCCACTCGAGTCACCCCGTCGATCTCGACCACTTCGGGCAGCAGGGCGATGAACTCATCGCCCCCCAACCTGGCCAGGGTGTCGTCCTCACGCAGGTGATGGACCAGGCGCTCGGTGAGCTTGACCAGCAGTTCGTCACCCAGCGCGTGGCCCAGAGAGTCGTTGACCTGCTTGAAATGGTCCAGATCGAGGAACAGCACCGCCAGGCGCCGATCCTGACGGTGGGCATGTCGAATGGCGAGCGCCAGCCGATCGTCGAGCAGGCGCCGATTGGGCAGGCCGGTCAGCGGGTCATAGTAGGCAAGACGGCGTACCCGCTCCTCGTTCTCGCGGATGTGGGTGATATCGGTGAACAGCGCCGCATAGTGGCTGACCTCGCCCTGCTCGTCGTGGATCGCCGAGATGGTCAGCAGCTCCAGGTAGAGTTCGCCGCTCTTGCGGCGGTTCCAGATCTCGCCGCGCCAGAAGCCACTCTCCTGAAGCGTCTGCCACATGTCGCGATAGAAGGCGGCATCGTGGCGGCCGGAGGACAGCACCGCCGGCGTATGCCCCACCACTTCCTCGAGGCCATAGCCGGTCATGTGGGTGAAGGCTGGATTGACGAACTCGATGCGGGTCTGGGGATCGGTGATGATGATGCCCTCCAGGGAGGCATCGATGACCCGTTCGGCCAGCTGCAGGCTCTCCCGGGACCTTGCCAGGGCCTGGTCGCGCGCCTCGAGCGCCTCGCGAAGATCCCGCAGATAGCCGTGTTCGGCACCGGCCAGGATGTCACGGAAGCCCAGCAGGCCGGTGACCGTGCCGGCCTGATCGGTGACCGCCAGATGGCGAACGCCCTGGCTGACCAGCACCTCGCGAGCGCGGATCAGCGGTTCATCGGCGCCGATGGTCAACAGCGGTCGGCTGGCCAGCTCGCCGACGCTCACAGCGCCGGGATGATGGGCGACGAAACGCACCAGGTCACGTTCGGTGAGGATGCCAAGCCCCTTGGTATCGTCCTCCACCACGGCGGCGTCGGCACCGGCGCCGCGCATTCGCCGGGCCGCCTCGGCCAGGCCCAGTGCCCCCGGTAGCAGCAGCGGCGAACGCTGCATGGCGGCCCGCACCTCACGCAAGCGCAGATAGGGCTCTAGGCCCTGGTTCAGCGCCACGTCGCTCTGGGACACCATGCCCAGGTAACCGCCCTGGCCATCTACCACCAGCAGGTGGCGACAGCCCTGCGCGGCGAAGCGCATGGCCGCCTCGCCCACCGAAGCCTGCCGATCGATCATCGCCACCGGCCGACTCATGGCCTCGGCGATCGGGCGACGCGCCGCGGCCGGATCATCGAAGTCGAGCGCCAGGCTGTCGTGCTCGGTCCAGATGCCGAGCGGGCGGCCCTCCTCGACCACCAGAATGGCCCCGCACCGGCGGCGCCCCATGCGTGCGGCGGCGTCGCACAGCGGCGTGTCCGGACCACAGCTCAGCAGCCCGGTCCGCATGATGCGTTCGATGGGAAGGTCGTGGGGGTCGTGCGACTGATCCGAGTCCATCCATGCACCGTCTCAGGGTAAAACAGCCCACTCTAATATCCAGCACAGCCGAGGCGGAAGCGCCTACCGGCCACCTATTGACGCCGATCAATGAATAGACTGTTGCCTGCCTGCCGCTTGGCCTGCCCCTTCAGTTCGGCCAGCACGTTGGCGATATCCATGGCCGTGCGCCCGGCACCGGGCGCGACCGCGTGATAGGCCAGCGACAGCGTCATCAGGGGGACGAACATCGCCTCGCCCTGACGATCGCGCCCCGAGAAGCCACCGGCCCGGCGATCCGTCTCAGAGTAGAAGCTGGGAATGAAACGGGCGAAGCGCGCGAGGATCGCCTCGCAGCGACGCCTGGCCGGCGCCTCCGGAAGCACCAGCATGAAGTCGTCGCCCCCCACGTGACCGACGAAGCCATCGTCGGCGCACTCCTCCTCCAGCATGTGCCCCAGGGCCAGGATCACCTGATCGCCACGGGCATAGCCGTAGGCATCGTTGTAGGCCTTGAAATGGTCCAGATCGACGTAGACTGCAACGAAGGGATCGGCCTGGGCCAGGCGGGCGGCCAGGGTATCGTTGATCACCTGGTTGCCCGGCAGGCCGGTGAGGGGATTGGCCTGGCGGGCGCTGCGCACCTGCAGGGCGGTGATCTCACGCAGCAGGTCGATGACCTGCCCCATGCCCCGGTAGCGCCCCGCGTCGTCGACGATGACGAAGTCGTCGCGACTCCCCTTGGGCGAACTGGTGATCCGCTGGCTGAGCGTCTCCAATGGCATGGATGCCTCGGCCACCAGCATGCGCCGGTCCATCAATGAATCAATCGCCCGACGGGCATGCAGCGCATGGCTGAACGGGTTGGTGAACACGCCCAGGAACTGGTGCTGACGCACCAGCCCCACCGGCCGATGGTCGTCATCCAGCACCGCCAGGCAACGCAGCTCTGGCTCGCAGCGGAAGCGCTCCACCACCTCGGGCACCAGGGTTCCCTGCATCACCGGCGCCAGGTGACGACACAGCATCGAAGCATTGGTGCC
The DNA here is from genome assembly GCF_043496985.1 of Halomonas sp. B23F22_20. Classification (NCBI taxonomy): domain Bacteria; kingdom Pseudomonadati; phylum Pseudomonadota; class Gammaproteobacteria; order Oceanospirillales; family Halomonadaceae; genus Halomonas; species Halomonas sp. B23F22_20. The sequence goes on along the minus strand of NZ_JBIEKH010000004.1, from coordinate 146,515 downwards.
GAAGCTGCCGGACATCGCCGGCGGCACCGGCACGGGCGGGTCGAGGCTACGCGGCGGGTCCGCGGCCGGGCGGGCAAAATGGTGGCCCTGCATCAGGGTACAGTTCATGCTCCACAGGCAGCGCTGCTCGCCGGCGGTCTCGATGCCCTCGGCGATAACGCGACAGCCGAGGCTCCTCGACACCTCGAGCAGCGAGCCCAGAAACTGCCCCTTGCCCGGGTCGCGGTCGATGTCCTGCACGAAATGCCGATCCATCTTGACGAAATCGGGCCGCAGCTCGGCCCAATGGCGCAGGCTGGAGTAGCCGGCCCCCAGGTCGTCGAGCGCCACCTGGAAGCCCATGCGCCGATAATGGTCCACCGCCTGGCGCATCAGCGCATAGTCGTGGATCGGCAGATGCTCGGTGAGCTCGATCACCACCCGCTCCGGCGACAGCCCCACGCCGTCCAGGAAGGTGCGAGTCAGGCCCTCCCGGAAGTCTTGCTCCAGCAGCGAGGTCGGCATGACATTGAGGAACAGCCGCCCCGGCAGCCCCAGCCGGGCGAAGGCCTCGATGGCCAGGCGCCGACACAGCAGGTCAAGCTCCACCAGGCGGCCGCTGTGCCGTGCGGTATCGAACAGCGTCAGCGGTGAGTGCAGCGGGGAATCCGAAGGGCCCCGGGCCAGCGCCTCGTAGCCGAAGATGCCCTGGCAGCCGGCATCGACGATCGGCTGGAACAGCGGCGTGATGCGCGCTTCGTCCAGGATGCGTGCCAGCTCACGCGTCTCGTGATCGATCATGACGTCGGCCTCCCGACGAGGCGCCACAGTGGCGTCAGGCATATCGCGCACCTCAGGCGGGCAGGGCCTCGAGCGCCCGGACATCGTCGTCCTCTCGAGCATCGGGCGACTCGGCCGGCGCCGCCTCGAGCGCCGTCCGATCGGCCAGGGCGAAACGCGCGGTGAACATGCGCATGCGCTCGGCCTCTTCCTCCAGCGCCGCCGCCGTGTGGTTGGCTCGCTCCACCATGGCGGTATTGCGCTGGGTCACGCTGCCCATCTGATGCATGGCCTGGTTGACCTGCTCGAGGCCGCGGTGCTGCTCGTCGGAGGCGTGGGCGATCTGATCGATGCGCTCGCCCCCCCCTGAATGGCGGCGACGATGGCAGCCATGTCGTCGCTGGCGCGCCGTGACAGGCCGTTGCCGCGTTCCACGCTGGCCCGCGAGGCCTCGATCAGCTCGCGGATCTCCCGGGCGGCCTGGGCGCTGCGGCCGGCCAGGGAGCGCACCTCGCCGGCCACCACCGCGAAGCCGCGGCCGTGCTCGCCAGCCCGCGCCGCCTCCACCGAGGCGTTGAGCGCCAGCAGGTTGGTCTGGAAGGCGATGTCGTCGATCAGGCCGACGATCTCGCCGATGCGGCCGGAGCGCTCATGGATCTCGCCCATGGTATCGACGAAGGCCGTGACCACCTCACTGCCCTGTCGGGCCTTGCCGGTGGCCTGGTCGGCCAGTTCGTTGGCCTCGCGAACATGGCCGCTGTTGTCGGCCACCGAGGCCGTCATCTCGTCGAGGCTGGAGGCGGTCTGCTCCAGGGAGGCCGCCTGCTGCTGAGTGCGTGCCGCCAGCTCCTGGTTGCCCTCGCTCATGATGGCGGCGCTGTCGCGCACCCGGTCGCTGCCGTCGCGCACCCGCTCCACGGTGGCCGCCAGCGCCTCGCGCATGCCCTCGAGCTCGCGATAGAGCTGACCGATCTCGTTACTCCCCCGAGAGGTGACCGGCGTCCCCAGGTCGCCGTCGGCGATGCGCCGGAAATGTTCGATGATGTGCGCCAGCGGCCTGAGCACGTTGGCCCGCACGCCCCAGATCACCACCAGCACGATCGCCAGCGCCCCGGCCAGGGCCGCCACCAAGGCCAGATTGAGCCAGCCGGCCACGGCCGAGAAGCGTTCGGCCAGGCCATCGCTGCGCTCGACGGAAGTGGCGAAGAAGGCGTCGGCGCTGTCCATGAAGTCCTGGCTCATGCCGCTGACGCGGGACTTGCCGGAGTCGTAGCCTCCCGCATCGCCCTCCTCGAGCAGCATCAGCTGCAGCGAAAGCCCCGTGCTGAAGAGCGACTGAAAGCGCGACACCAGGGCATCCATCGCTTCCTGCTGGGCTGGCGCGACGGGAATGGCCTGGAAGCGTTCGAAGGCCGCCTTGGCCTCGGCCATGTCGGCCTGGGCCTGCTCGATGACCGGCCCGGGGCGATCGAAGGAGGGGACCCTCACCAGGTGAGCAGCGCGGTCCATGGCCACCTGGGCCCGAAGCGTCGCGATATAGGCCTGGTTGAGCGCCCGGGACTGCGCCACCTGGACCTCGCGCAGGCTCTCGAAGGCGCTACGCCCATGATGATTGGCATAGAGGCCCAGGGCGCCGGTACCCAGGATGATCGCGCCAAAGGCGACCAGCACCAGGAACCAGCTGAGCCGTATGGTCATTCGATCGAGAAGCCGCATGGGGAAGTCCTGTCGCTGATGAAAGACAAACGCCGGGAGTCAGGGCGGCGTTATATCAGCGTTTTATGACATTCCAGTGGCAGGCGGCACGGCGCGAACGCCATGCGCACGGTAAGAGCGCCATACGACAGAGGAGAGACAAGAGAAGACAAGCGGTCACTCAAGACGCTGCGATGGCGGCCGATATCCCGTCCCGAGACGGACCTTCATGAGAACAACAGGAAAACGCCCATGAGCACTTCCGTGAACGAGATCGGCACCGGCCAAGTAACATCGCCCACCGACGGCCTCTCACCGCAGCGACGCGTGGAAGCAATGCTTTCCACCTGGCTGCCCGGTAGCGCGGACCAGGCAAGCCGCGAAGCGCCGCCGCAGCATGGCGAGCTGATCGCCCCGGTACAGAAGATCAACGAGGTCATGCGCCCCTACGGCGTGCAGTTCGAACTCGACGAGGCCACCACACGCATGGTGACCCGACTGGTGGATCGCCAGACCGGCGAGCTGATCCGCCAGATCCCCGCCGAGGAGGTACTGCGCATCGCCGAGCACCTGGAGGAGCTGCAGGGCCGGCTGATCAACCTGAAGGCGTGATAGAGGCATTGTCTGAAAAGTTGGCGAGCGCACGAGCTGATGTTTAACGTCGTATAGCCGAGCGCAGACACTTTTCGAACATTGCCTAGACTTGCATGTTCATCACGTCCTTGTAGGCCGTCACCAGGCGATTGCGCACCTGAACGCCCATCTCGGACGCCACGCTGGCCTTCTGCATGTCGACCATGACGTCGTCGAGTTCGACGCCGGGTTCGCCGGACTGGAAGGCCTGCATACTGTCACCGGCCTGGAGCTTGAGCTCGTTGATGCGCTGGATGGAAGCCTGCAGCTCGCCGGCAAAGCCGCCGTTGCCCACGGCCGTGTCGACCCGCTGGCCACTGGCGGCATCGCCGCCGGCCTGGGTGGCCAGCGACTGCATCTGCGCCAGTGCCGACGCGAGGGCGGGAGAGCTCATCAAACACCTCTGCAAGAATAAAGGTAAGGATGGCTGCCAAGGCTAGCAGTGCCGCCGTGCCTGCCATGCGGCCAATTGCCGAGCAAAAAACCGGCTTTTCTCACCTTTGGCGTGACAGCCCCTGCGGATAATGTCCGTCATCACAGTTCCGCCCTGGCCTCGGGGCGGCGAACCGCGATTGACGGGAAGCAGTCGATGCCTTCTTCTAGTTCCGCGGGCCCCGGCGTTGCAGCTGCCGGGAGGCTCGCATGAGCAGTGGCGCCTCCGCCACCGGCAACACAAGGGCCCAGTCGTTCTCCTTGTCGCAGCTGACCCAGCAACTGCGCGGCAGCCCCCTGATCGCCCTGCTGATCGTCGGCGCCGCCGTGATCGCCGTGGCGGTCGCGCTGCTGCTGTGGGCGCGCAGCCCCGACTACCGAGTGCTCTACAGCAACCTCAGCGAGGCCGACGGTGGGAGCATCATCGGCGAGCTGGACAGCCGTAATGTGCCCTACCGCTTCAGCCAGGGCGGACAGGCCCTGCTGGTGCCCGCCGAGCAGGTCCACACCCTGCGCCTGCAGCTGGCGGCGCAGGGCCTGCCCGAGGGCGGTAACGTCGGCCTGGAGCTGATGGAGAACCAGGCTTTCGGGATCAGCCAGTTCGCCGAGCAGGTCAACTACCAGCGCGGCCTCGAGGGCGAGCTGGCCCGCTCCATGGAATCGCTGGGGCCGGTCGCCGGAGCTCGCGTCCACTTGGCGCTGGCCAAGGACTCGGTGTTCGTGCGCCGTCGCGAGCCGGCCAAGGCCTCGGTGGTGCTGACCCTGCACCCCGGTCGCACCCTCGGCGAAGGGCAGGTCAATTCCATCGTGCACATGGTCTCCAGCAGCGTACCCGACCTGCCCGCCGAGGCGGTCACCGTGGTCGACCAGGGAGGCCAACTGCTCTCCACCCCCGACGGCGGCGGCCTGGGCCTCGACGGCACCCAGCTGGACTACGTCGCCGAGGTGGAGCGCGCCTACCGGCGGCGCATCGAGACCATCCTGGCGCCGATTCTCGGCCGCCGGAACATCGAGGCCCAGGTCACCGCCGAACTCGACTTCTCCCAGCGCGAGGAAACCTCGGAGAGCTACGGCCCCAACCAGCCGCCCAAAGAGGCGGCGGTGCGCAGCCGCCAGACCAGCCTCGACCTCAACGGCGCCGGCGACCTGGCCAGCGGCATCCCCGGCGCGCTGAGCAACACCCCGCCCGGCGCGGCGCCCTCCCCGATCGACGAGGGCACCGGCGACGCGGCCCAGGGACAGGATGCGCAGGACCAGGACGCCGCGGGCGACGGCGCCGCGACCAATGCCGACCGGTGGATGAGCCGCGACGACGTGATCAACTACGAGGTCGACCGCCAGGTATCGCACGTCCAGCACCGCCGTGGGCGCGTGGAACGCCTCTCGGCGGCCGTGGTGGTCAACTACCGCGAGGCCCTCGACGAAGCGACCGGCGAACTCGCGCCCACTCCGCTCGATGACGAGGAGATGGCCCAGATCGAGCGCCTGGTACGTCAGGCCATGGGCTTCTCCGAGGCCCGCGGCGACCAGGTGGCGGTGGTCAACAGCCCCTTCGCCAAGGACGACTCGGCGGCCAACGAGCCGGACTGGTGGCAGCGCCCGGACGTTCAGCAGCTCGCCTTCACCCTGGGACGCTACCTGCTGGTGGGCATCGCCTTGCTGCTGCTCTACCTGCTTATCCTGCGGCCCTTCATCCGTCGCTACACCGAACGGCCGCTGCCGGCCGCCGCACCGCCGGCACCGGGCTTCCAGGCCCGAGTCGGCGATGACGACGACGAGCGTGACGACGTCGACGGCGAAGCCGGGGCCGACGGCGAAGCGGAGGACGGCGAAGGCTCTCCGCGGCGTCGCAAGCGCCGGGCAACCGCCTACGAACAGAACCTCAACGACCTGCGGGAAATGGCCCAGGAGGATCCACGCATGGTGGCCATGATCGTCCGCGGCTGGATGAGCAAACATGACGAGTAAAGCGATGACCGGCCTGCGGCGCAGTGCCATCCTGCTGCTGGCGCTGGACGAGGACAGCGCCGCCGAGGTCTTCAAGCACATGTCGGCCAAGGAGGTGCAGCAGCTGAGCATCGAGATGGCCACGATGAGCCAGGTCTCCCACGAGGAGATGCGCCAGGTGCTGCATGACTTCAACACCGAGACCGAAGAGTTCATCGCCCTGAACCTCAACTCCAGCGACCACATCCGCTCGGTGCTGACCAAGGCGCTGGGCAGCGAGCGCGCCTCGAGCCTGATCGAGGACGTCATGGAGACCTCGGGCACCAGCTCGGGCATCGACGCTCTCAACCTGATGGAAGCCTCGATGGTGGCCGAGCTGATCCGCGACGAGCATCCGCAGATCATCGCCACCATCCTGATTCACCTCGAGCGCCACCAGGCCGCCGACGTGCTGGAGATGTTCGACGACAAGCTGCGCAACGACGTGGTGCTGCGTATCGCCACCTTCAGCGGCGTGCAGCCGGCGGCGCTGCAGGAGCTCACCGAGGTGCTGACCAGCATGCTCGACGGCCAGAATCTCAAGCGCAGCAAGATGGGCGGCGCGCGCACCGCGGCCGAGATCCTCAACCTGATGAACACCCACCAGGAAGAGGCCGCCATCGAGACGGTGCGCTCGCACAGCGAGGACCTGGCCCAGAAGATCATCGACGAGATGTTCCTGTTCGAGAACATGATCGATCTCGACGACCGCAGCATCCAGCTGGTGCTCAAGGAGATCGACACCAACTCGCTGGTGGTGGCACTCAAGGGGTCCCACGAGGCGCTCATGGACAAGTTCCTGCGCAACATGTCCCAGCGCGCCGCCGACCTGCTGCGCGAGGACATGGACGCCCGCGGACCGATCCGCGTTTCCCAGGTGGAGGCCGAGCAGAAGGCGATCCTGCAGGTGGTGCGCCGCCTGGCCGACGCCGGCGAGGTGGTGCTGAGCGGCGGAGACGACACCTATGTCTGATCCTGGTGCCATGTCTGACCCCGATGCCGACCGCCACGCCGGTGCCGACAAGCCCTGGCGCCGCTGGCGCATGGGCGAGCTGCGCACGCCCGAGCGGCGCGACGAGCCCGACGCATCGCCCGCGCCCGAGGAGGCCGCCAAGCAGGCTCGCCAGCAGGAGGCACGCCGTCAGCAGCAAGCCCTCGATGCGCTGCGCCAACAAGCCCATCGCGAGGCCTATGAGCAGGGTCTGCGCGAGGGCCGCGAGGATGGCCACGCCGAGGGGCTGGCTCAGGGGCTCGAGGAGGGCCGCCGCCAGGCTCGGGAGGAGCTCGAGCAGCGTACCGAGGAGACCCTGGCGCCGCTGGTGCCGCTGGCCCGGCACTTCGACGAGGCGCTGGCAAGCCTCGACGAGGCCGTGGCCGAAGACCTGGTCGAACTGGCCCTGGCCACCGGTCGCCAGCTCGCCGGCGAAGCCCTCAAGGCGCGCCCGCGCCAGGTGCTGGAGCTGATTCGCGCCCTGTTGCACAGCGAGCCGCCGCTAATCGGCCAGCAGCGCCTGTGGCTGCATCCCCTCGATCATCGCCTGGTCACCAAGCACCTCGGCGAGGAGCTGGAGGCCGCCGGCTGGCAACTGCAGCCCGACAACCAGCTGACCCGCAGTGGCTGCCGAGTGACCAGCGCCCGCGGCGAGCTGGACGCGACCTGGGAGACCCGCTGGCAGGCGATCCAGGACCAGGTGCGTCGGCGCCAGCCGCCGACGTCTTCCACCGACGAGGACTGAGATGACCGACGGCATGCTCACCAATCGTCACCAGGCCGGCTGGCAGCGTGCCCTGCAGGGCGTGCGCCGCCGTATCGAGCCGCTGCCGGTCAGCCGTGCCAGCGGCCGGGTAGTGCGCGCTACCGGGCTGGTGATCGAAGTGGTGGGCCTGCAGGTGGCACTCGGCAACGCCTGCCGCATCGAACTACCCGATGACCAGGGTCGGCCGGGGCAGCGCTTCGCCGAGGCCGAGGTGGTGGGCTTCGACGGAGAGCGGCTGTTCCTGATGCCGCTGGCCGAGATCAGTGGCCTGCGTCCCGGCGCCCGGGTCTTGCCGCTGGGCGACGGGGCCGGCGATGCCGCCCGTCGCTTTCCGCTCGGCGAGCGCCTGCTGGGGCGAGTGGTCGATGGCAACGGCACTCCGCTGGACGGCCAGGGCCCGCTGGACGAGGCGCCCCGGGCACCGCTGGCCACACCGCCGCTCAATCCGCTGTCCCGGGCGCCTATCGACACCCAGATCGATGTCGGCATTCGCGCCATCAACGCCCTGCTCAGCGTCGGCCGTGGCCAGCGCATGGGGCTGTTCGCCGGCTCGGGCGTCGGCAAGTCGGTGCTGCTCGGCATGATGGCGCGCTATACCCGGGCCGACGTCATCGTGGTGGGGCTGATCGGCGAGCGTGGCCGCGAGGTCCAGGACTTCATCGACAACATCCTCGGCGCCGAGGGCCGGCGCCGCGCCGTGGTGGTGGCGGCGCCGGCCGACACCTCGCCACTGCAGCGCCTGCAGGGCGCGGCCTACGCCACCCGGCTGGCCGAGGGCTTCCGCGATCAGGGCAAGAACGTGCTGCTGATCATGGACTCGCTGACCCGCTACGCCATGGCCCAGCGCGAGATCGCCCTGGCCATCGGCGAGCCGCCGGCCACCAAGGGCTATCCGCCCTCGGTGTTCGCCAAGCTGCCGGGCCTGGTGGAACGCGCCGGCAATGCCGAGCGCGGCGGCGGCTCGATCACCGCCTTCTACACTGTGCTCACCGAGGGCGACGATCAGCAGGACCCGATCGCCGACTCGGCACGCGCCATTCTCGACGGGCACGTGGTGCTGTCGCGCACCCTGGCCGAGGCCGGCCACTATCCGGCCATCGACATCGAGGCCTCGATCAGTCGCGCGATGACCGCCATCGTCGATGCCCCCCAACTCGATCAGGCTCGCCGCTTCAAGAGCCTGTTCTCGCGCTATCAGCGCAATCGCGACCTGATCAGCGTGGGCGCCTACCACCCGGGCCACGATCCCCACCTTGACGAGGCGGTGAATCGCTACCCGGCCCTGGAAGGCTTCCTGCAACAAGGCATCGGAGAGTGCGCCGACCTCGATGCCTCGCGCCAGGCACTCGTCGGCGCCCTTGGAGGCAAGTCATGAGCCGCACCGCACTGGACAACCTCACCGAGCTGGCCCGCGAGGCCCGCGACCTGGCCGGCCAGAGACTCGCCGGCGATCGCCGCAGCGTCGACCAGATCATCGCCCAGCTGGAGTCTCTGCAGCGCTACCGGGCGGAATACGCCGCCCAGCTGCAGGTGGCGCTGCGCGAAGGCATCGATCCGGCCAGCATGCACAACTACCAGCGCTTCCTGGCCTCGCTGGACGACGCCCTGGTGCGCGCCCGCCAGGCCCTGGAGGAGCAGCGCCGCCGCGTGGCTCACAGCCAGCGCCACTGGCAGCAGGAGCAGCGCCGCCTGAGCTCCTACGACACGCTCGCCGAGCGCCGGGCCGAGGCCCAGCGGCGAGCCGAACAGCGTCGCGAACAGCGCGACACCGACGAGCTGGTGACACAGCGCTGGCTGCGCCGGAACACCGTGCCGAGCGGCTACTAGGACAGCGAGGAAAAGGCTCATGGATATTCAGCAGATACTCGCCGCGACGTCTTCCCAGGCCTCGGCATCGAAGGGCGCGAAGGAGGGAGCCGCCGGCGCCCTCACCGGCGCCGACTTCGCCCAGGCGCTGGCCTCGCTGTCGTCGGCGACCGGTGCCGAGGAGGTTCAGGGCACCCCGACGGAGGCTTCCCCGCAGGCATCGCTCGAGGCCCTGCGGCGTGCCGTCACGGCCCTGGAAGACAGTGGCCAGGCCATCCCCGACGAGCTGCAAGCCCTGCTGTCACGGGCCGATGACAGCGAAGCGGTAGCGCAGCGACTGCAAGCACTGCTGTCCTCCACCGCCGAGGAAAACACGCTCCCCGAAGGGCTCCAGAACCTGCTGTCCGGGGCGTCCAGCGTGTCACTGTCGCAGGCCATGCAGGCCCACCCCGCGATGGACAGCGGCGACGAGGCCGCGTCCCCCGAGATGGCGGCCGAGCTGCAGATGGTCATGCAACGCCTGGCATTGATTCAGGGCGCGGGTCAGCCGCTGTTCGAGAGCCGTGGCGCGACACCGGCGACGGCCCTGCCGGCCTCAGCCGCTGCGCTCGCGCCCTCATCACTCTCGAGCCTGGATCTCGCCGCCGCCCAGCCGGGTGGGCAGGCGGCGGCCAATGCCTCCGCCCCCGTAACCAGCAATCCGCTGCTCCAGGCCGCCCAGGCCCGCATCGATGCACCTGCCATTACGGCTACCGCGCTGGCCAGCGCCGAGGCTACCCAACAGGCCTCCGGCGGCCAAGGCACCGCGACAGCGGCGCCGGCGGCCTCACCGCAGGCCCTGCTGGAGGCCCTGGCGGCACGCCGCGAGCCTCAAAGTGGCAGTGGCCAGGGTCATCATCCGTCACCCATGGCCGGTCCGCTGAGTGGCAGCGGCCAGGCAACCTCGATGACGCCGCCCGGCAATGTCAGCGCCCCCGCCACGCCGCAGCAGGCGACCCTGAGCGCCCCGGTCGACAGCCCGGCCTGGCCCCGCCAGCTGGGCCAGCAGCTGATCCGCTTCGGCCGCGGCGGCGGCGGCGGCGAACAGCACATCGAGATGAAGCTGCACCCGGCCGAGCTGGGGCCGCTGTCGGTCACGCTCAAGGTCGGCGACCAGGGCGCCCAGGCGCACTTCCTCTCGGCCCATGCCCAGGTTCGCCAGACCCTCGAGCAGGCGCTGCCCCAGCTGCGTGAGGCCCTGGCCGAACAGGGCATCGCCCTGGGCGAGACCTCGGTAGGCGAGCAACGGCAGGGCGACGCCGACGGCCAGCAATTCGCCAGCACCGGCGGCTCAAGCAGCAGCGAGGACGACGAGCCTGCGTTGGCGCCCCAGGTCAGCGACTCGGCGAGAGGCCGGGACATCCCGCTGGACGGCCGGGTCGATCTCTACGCTTAACCGTCTGTCAGACTTGACCGATCGGACCAGGCGAATAGCCCGCTATGTAACGCGTCCGATCGAATGAAATTGGCCAAAAGCCCGGATGTCACAGCAGATCAGCGTTAAGTCCGACAGACTGCTCATGGCCCGCAAAAACCGGAGTTAGGCCCGTTCATCGGGCCTGTTCGAATCATCGTGACGGCCTCTAGGGCGGCATAATCCACCGCTATCGGCAGATAGCTCAGCATAGGAAAGGCAATGGCGACGGCAACATCCAGTACGGGCTCCCGGAAACTGCTATGGCTGCTGGTAGTGCTGGTCGTACTCGCCTCCTCGGCGGCGGCCGCGGCCCTGTTCATGGCCTTCAACCAGCAGGACGACGGGCAGGTCGCTGCCCAGCAGCCCTCGACGCCCGTGTACCAGGAGCCGATCTTCGTGGAGATCGCGCCCTTCACCGTCAACCTGGCCGATGACGACTACGGCTCACGCCTGCTGTATGCGGGCATCTCGCTCAAGGTGCCCGATGAGCAGAGCCAGGCGCTGTTGACGGCGCACATGCCGGAGGTGCGCAGCCGCCTGCTGATGCTGCTGTCCGGCCAGCAGGCCGCGGATCTGTCCACGCCCGAAGACAAGCAGCGCCTCGCCGAACAGGTGAAGGCCACCCTCGAGGCCCCGATGAGCGAGACACAGCCGGAGCTGGCCATCGAGGAAGTGCTGTTCACCGAATTCATCGTGCAATAACCCCGGGGTCGCGACACCCATGTCCCAAGACGATCTGCTCTCCCAGGACGAGATCGACGCCCTTCTCAAGGGTGTCAGCGGGGATGACGAGCCCAGCGCCGGCAATGACGGCCAGCCCCAGGTACGCCCCTTCGATCCGGCCTCCCAGCACCGGATCATTCGCGAGCGCCTGCATGCCCTGGACATGATCAACGAGCGCTTCGCCCGCTATTTCCGAATGGGATTGTTCAACCTGATCCGGCGCAGCGCCGACATCACCGTGGACTCGGTGAAGTACCAGAGCTACAGCGATTTCTCGCGCAACGTGCCGGTGCCCACCAACATCAACATGATCGCCATGAAGCCGCTCAAGGGCTCGGCGCTGATCGTCTTTCCCCCCAGCCTGGTGTTCATGGTGGTGGATAACCTGTTCGGCGGCGACGGTCGTTTCCTGACCAAGTCCGAGGGCCGCGAGTTCACCAACACCGAGCAGCGCATCATCCAGCGCCTGCTGCAGCTGGCCATCGACGCCTACGGCGAATCCTGGAAGTCGGTCTACCCGCTGGAGATCAGCTTCCTGCGCAGCGAGATGCAGTCGAAGTTCGCCAACATCACCAACTCGCCCAACGAGATCGTGGTCAACACCAGCTTCAACCTCGAGGTGGGCAACCTGGCCAGCAGCTTCCAGATCTGCATGCCCTACTCGATGATCGAACCGCTGCGCGATCTGCTGACCAATCCGCTCAACGACGGTCATCAGGATCAGGACGGCACCTGGTCGAAGCGCATGGCCGGCGAACTTCGGCAGTCCGAGGTCGAGCTGGTGGCCAATTTCGCCGACATTCCCTCCCGCATCGCCCAGGTGCTGGCCCTCAAGACGGGCGATGTGCTGCCGCTGGAGCTACCCGCGACGGTGAACGCCAGCGTGGACGGCGTGCCGGTGATGGAGTGCGAATACGGCAGCCAGCACGAGCAGCGAGCCCTGAGGGTGCTGCGCCTGTTCGACCATGCCGCAGGCCATGCGCCATCCAGTGCCTTCGTCAGGGCCGCCCAGCCGAAACCCAAGGAAGCCAAGCATGACTGATCCCAACAAGCCCGACGATCGGAAACTCGACGACGAGTGGGCGGCCGCCATGTCCGAACAGGAGGGCGACGCGACCCCCAACGAGGACGAGGACCCCTGGGCGGCGGCCATGGCCGAACAGGCCGCCTCCGAATCGGCCGAGGGCGACGAGGCAGCGAGCGAAGAGGCTGACGACGCGCCGGCGCAGCCGGCCGGCGAGAGCGTCTTCCGGCCGCTGCAGGACAGCCAGGGCAGCCCGGTGCCGCGCGATCTCGAGATGATCATGGACATCCCGGTCAAGCTGACCGTGGAGCTGGGGCGCACCAAGCTGACCATCAAGCAGCTGCTGGAACTGGCGCAGGGCTCGGTGATCGAGCTCGAGGGCCTGGCCGGCGAGCCCATGGACATCCTGATCAACGGCTACCTGATCGCCCAGGGCGAGGTGGTGGTGGTGGACGACAAGTACGGCATCCGCATCACCGAGATCATCACGCCCTCCGAGCGGGTCCAGAAGCTGAACCGATGAGCGAGACCGCCTCCAGCGCAAGCGCCGCTGTCGACGGCCTGGCCTCCGGCGGCGAAGCCCTGATGGGCATGGCCACCCTCGGCAAGACGGCCGCGGCACTGGCCTTGGTGCTGGTGGTGATCCTGGGCTGCAGCCTGCTGCTCCGACGCCTCGGCGGTGCCGGCCGCGGACAGGGACATCGCCCGCGGCTGATCGGCAGCAGCGGCATTGGCCAGCGCGAACGGGTGGTGATCGTCGAGGTGGAGTCGACCTGGCTGGTGCTGGGGGTCGGCGGCGGCCAGGTCAACAAGCTGCATGAGATGCCCGCCCCCGAGTCATCGGCCCCCGATGCCGAATCGCCGGTGTCCCCGGACGAAGGCTTCGCCACCCGCTTCGCCCAGGCGCTGCGCCATAACGCCGGCCTGAGTCGCAACGGCCGGGAGCGTTCATGACGTCGCTCACCTCCCGCCACGCCCGCTGGCTGGCGCTGGCGCTGCTGCTGTTGCCCGGCCTGGCGCTGGCCCAGCAGATTCCCGGCCTGGTCAGCCAGCCCATGGAGGATGGCGGCCAGCGCTGGTCGCTGTCGCTGCAGACCCTGCTGCTGCTCAGCTCGCTGGCCTTCCTGCCGGCGGCGCTGCTGATGATGACCAGTTTCACCCGCATCATCATCGTGCTCAGCCTGCTGCGCACCGCCATGGGCACCCAGGCCACGCCGCCCAACCAGATCCTGCTGGGCCTGGCGCTGTTCCTGACCTTCTTCATCATGGCGCCGGTGTTCGGCGAGGTGTACGACCAGGCCTGGGTACCGCTGTCCAACGGCAACATCGCCTTCCCCGAGTTCCTGACCCAGGCCCAGGGCCCGTTCCGGGAATTCATGCTGGCCCAGACCCGGGAGTCGGACCTGGCGCTGTTCGCACGCCTGGCCGATATCGGCCCGCTTCAAGGGCCGGAGGACGTGCCGCTCAGGGTGCTGGTGCCTTCCTTCGTGACCAGCGAGCTGAAGACCGCCTTCCAGATCGGTTTCACCATCTTCATCCCCTTCCTGATCATCGACCTGGTGGTGGCCAGCACCCTGATGGGCCTGGGGATGATGATGGTGCCGCCGATCACCATCTCGCTGCCCTTCAAGCTGATGCTGTTCGTGCTGGTCGACGGCTGGCAGCTGATCATCGGCTCGCTGGCGGAAAGCTTCTACCTGTGAGCGCCCGGAGACTGCCATGACCCCCGAAACGGTAATGACCATCGCCTACCAGGGCATGCGGGTGACGCTGCTGCTGGCCGGCCCGCTGCTGCTGACCGCGCTGTTCACCGGCCTGCTGGTCAGCCTGTTCCAGGCCGCCACCCAGATCAACGAGATGACCCTGTCGTTCATCCCCAAGATCCTGGCGGTGTTCGCCGTGCTGGTTCTTGCCGGCCCCTGGCTGCTGAACCTGATCACCACCTTCACCCGCGAGCTGTTCAGCAATATTCCCAACCTGGTGATGTAGCCGCCGATGGTCGAGATCACCTTCGCTCAGCTGCATGGCTGGCTGATCGCCTTCCTGTGGCCGTTCTGTCGCATCACCGGGCTGATGATGACCTCACCGATCTGGGGACACTCCAGCGTGCCACGCCAGGCCAAGATCGGCCTGGCTGGAGCGCTTACGGTGGTGATGGCGCCGGTACTGCCGGCCATGCCGGAGGTGCCGCTGATGTCCTGGGCGGGCTTCGGCATCATCGTCGAGCAGCTGCTGATCGGCGCCGCCATGGGGCTGGTGATGCGCGTGACCCTGGTGGTGGTCCAGGCCGCCGGGGAGTTCATCGGCTTGAAGATGGGGCTGGCCTTCGCCACCTTCTTCGACCCCTCGAGCGGCACCAACATGATGGTGCTGTCGAGAATCCTCTACATGATCACGCTGCTGATGTTCCTGGCCTTCAACGGCCATCTGGTGGTGATCGAGATCCTCGCCTCGAGCTTCCAGACCCTGCCCATTGGCCTGGGACGCTACGATCCCGCCGCCTTCGAGATGCTGGCCCGCTACGGCGGCACCATCTTTTCATCGGGCATGCTGCTGGCCTTGCCGCTGGTGGCGGCGCTGATGATCATCAATCTGTCGCTTGGCATCCTCAATCGCTCGGCGCCTCAGTTGACCATCTTCAGCATCGGCTTTCCCGCACAGTTGACCATGGGCGTGGCACTGCTGATGGTGCTGATGACCGACCTGGACCGCTTCCTCGAGCGGCTGTTCGGCCAGGGTCTGGCCTTTCTGAGGGGCTTTATCGACACCCTGGCTCCGCTGACCGGCTAACTTCCGTCGCCCGTCGCCCGTCGCCCGTCGCCCGTCGCCCGTCGCCCGTCGCCCGTCGCCCGTCGCCCGTCGCCCGTCGCCCGTCGCCAGAATCATCGACACACAAAACCGCCCTGGCGGGATGCGACAGGGCGGGACAAGGGGTCATGGCCGGGATAGACCATGACCGGCAGGGCTCGGGATATCAGAGGTACTGGAAAAGCGACATGCCCTTCATGTTGGCAAAGGTCTGCTGGGAGGCCTGCAGGCCGACCTGACGCAGGCTGTATTCGGAGATCGCCTCAACGTAGTCAAGATCGACCAGGTCGGACTGGGTCTTCTCGTAGTTGAGCGTACGGTTGGCGCTGACGCCATCCACCACGTCCAGCTCGTTGAGCCTCGCGCCCATGGAAGCCCGCTCCGTCAGGACGGTATCCAGATGGTCGTCCAGACTGTCCATCTCGGCACCCAGATCGCCGCTGCCAGACTCCAGCTTACCGATCGCCGACTCCAGCGTGGAGAAGAGCGCGGCATCGTCGCCAGCGGCGCCGAAGATCTCACCACCGCTGGCGCCCACCGGCATCAACCGCGAGGCATCGATGCGCTGCTCGCGCACCTTGTCATCCCCCTCATAGGTGACGGTGCCACCGCTCTGGACGAAGGGCTCCTCATCGTCCTTGTAGCCGCCGAACAGATAGTTGCCATTACCATCGGCGGCGTTGGCCTGGCCGAGCAGAGTGTCGTAGACCCCTCTCAGCTCGAAGGCCACGGACTGACGATCCGCCTCATTGAGCGTGTCGCTGGAACCCTGGATCAGCAGCGTCTTGGCGCTGGTGATCGAGTCGCTGACGCTATTGAGCACGCTCTCCGATTGCTCGAGCGCTGTTCGCGCGCTGATTCGCGAGTCGGTGTACTGCTCGGTGATGGCCAGCGACTGGCTGACGCCCACGGCCCGAGCCGCCGCCTGGGGATCGTCGGACGGACTGATCACCCGACGGCCGCTGGCGATCTGCTGGCTGACGTCGTTGAACTTGGCCTGCTGCTGATTGAGCGAGCCGACGCTCTGATTGAAGATGGTGAGGGTACTGATGCGCATCTCGTGAGACTCTCCCTATCAACCGCGCAGGCCGAGCACGGTGTCGAGCACCGAGGTCGCGGTATCGATGACCTTGGCGTTGGCCTGGTAGTACTGCTGGTAGCGGATCAGGTTGGCCGCCTCCTCGTCCAGGTTGACCCCGGATTCGGACTGCTGGACGGCTTCCAGCTGCTCGCTGAGCCCCTGCTGGGCCTCCAAGTTGACCTGGACGATATTTGTGCGGTTGCCGACGTCGCTGACCATCGAGGCGTAGGCCTCGCTGAGCGACGCCGAGCCACCGACGACGCTCTCCTGCTGCAGGTCCTGCATGGCCAGGGCATTCTCGTTGTTGCCGGCCTCTCCGCCGGCTCCCGCCGCGGCAATCTTGTCGGTGTCGGCAATGGCCGTCCTCAAGTCGGCCGCCGCATGGCGCACCGGCTGGACCACGAAGCGATCGTTGTCGGCCAGGCCGGCGGGGGCGTCGAAGCTCAGGGTCAGGCCGCCGAAGCTCAGCTCGCCGCCGGCATAGTCGACGTCGGCGGCCTCCAGTACGGCCCCGGTGTCCTCGCGCACCACCTCGAAGGCCGGCGCCGCGGCGTCGGTGACGCGTACCGTATAGTCGGTGGCCTTGAGCTGATCGATGCTGTCGGCATCGAAGGCCGCCCCGGCGATCTCGGCGGTGCCCGTGTTGCGCTCGGCCGAGAAGGCCCGCGGCTCACCGATACTGAAGAACTCGCCACCCGCGTCGCCGTTCAGGTCGACGCCTTCGGCATGCTGTCGATTGACCGCCACCGCCAGCGAGACCGCCATCTGGCCGATCTGGTTCTGGGTCTTGTCCAGGGTCTCGGCTCGGAAGTCCATCAGCCCGCCCAGAGTCCCGCCGCTGATGGCGTCCTCATCCAGGGCTCGGACGTTGCCGCTGGAGTCCGGATAGCCGACCACGGTGCGCTGAGGATCTTCCGGCGAGGCCATGGCTTCCAGCTTGAAGCTGCGATCGCCCATCACCAACGGCTGGCCATTGGGCAGGCTGACGTTGTAGGACTTGCCGTCCTGGATGTTGAGCCGCAGGTCCATGCGCTCGCTGAGCTCGTGGACCAGCTGATCGCGCTGGTTGAGCAGCGCATTGGGCGCCTCGCCCTGCTTGGCACGTGCCAGGGCGATCTCGCGATTGATCGAGCCCAGCTGCTCGGTGGTGTTGTTGATCTGGGTGACCTCGTCCTCGATCTGGCCGTTGATGCCGTTCTGCATGTCCTGCAGGTAGCCGTCGAAGGAGCGGAACTGGGCGCTCAGGGTATCCGCCGATCCGAGCACGCCCTGGCGGGCGGCCGGGTCGGAGGGCGCGCTGGTCAGGTCCTCCATCGAGGAGAAGAAGTCCTGCATCAGCGGCGAGAGCCCGGCGGCCTCGTCGGCCAGCAGGTTGTCGATCTGCTCCACCTGGGTGCCGTAGGTTTCCAGCGCGCTGGTCTTGCTGGTGGCGTCATTCAGCTGGTCGGCGATATAGCGATTGAACTGACGCTGGATATCGTTGACCTGGACACCGCCATTGCCGGTGCTGCTCTCGCCGAGCATGGTCACTTCGCGGTTGTAGCCCGGCGTGTAGAGGTTGCTGATGTTGTTGCTGGTGGTGGCCAGGGCATTCTGGGCGGCGTTGAGGCCGCTGAGGCCCGTGGAGAAGATGCTCATGACGGTATTCCCTTATGCCGATTATCAGGCTATCGGCCACGCCGGGCCGAACTTGAGGCCATCGCCCCGACGAATCCCTCGCTCAGGGCGTACCGGCTCGGGCCAGCATGTCGCCTCCGGCCAGCGGCCCCAGGGTATCCATCACCGCGATCAGCTTGTCGGCGTAGGCCGGGTCGGTGGCGTAGCCGCCGCGCTGCAGGGCACGCGCCGCCTGATCGGGCGTCACCGCCGCCGTGACGCCGGCATAGCGCGGGTTGTCGCCGATCAGCCGGGCATAGTCGGTGAAGGCCTCTGCGAAGGAGCCGTAGACGCGGAAGCGGTCGCGCACCGCCTGGCGCCGGCCGTCGATGACCTCGTGGGTCAGGATCTCGGTGGTCTCGCCCTGCCAGCGGCTGCCGGCCTTGATGCCGAACAGGTTATGGCTGTTACCGCCGTCGGCCGTGGCGATCTCGCGACGCCCCCAGCCGGTCTCCAGCGCCGCCTGGGCCAGGATCAGTTCGGCGGGCACGCCGGAGGCCCGGCTGGCCTCATGGGCCGGGGCGGCAAGCCGCGACACGAAGGCCTGGACATGATCCGGGCGCGAAACCTCGACGGATGCGACCTTCTCCGGCGATGCGTCGGCGACCACTGTCTGTAGCTCTTCCAGGAAACCGGTCGCGGCGGCAGCCTCATCCGGCGCCTCCGCGTCGGCATCCGAGCGCAAGGCATCCGTCAGCGGACGCGGCGTGCCGCGCGGGATACCGGCGATCAGCGCCTCGATATCCTGACCGCCGCCCGAGGCCTGGCGCTCGCCAAGCGATCCCTGGAGCTGCGAGACCAGCTGATCGGCCAGCCCCACGCCACGCTCGGCGACGGTCTGCGACCACTGCTTGTCGAGCAGCTCCTGATAAAAGTCGCCCTGGCGGCTGTCGAGCAGCCCCGATGACGGCACGGCATCGCGCATGCTCTTCATCATCATCTGCACGAACAGCGCTTCGAACTGCTTGGCCGCCCCCTCGAGCCCCTGGCCAGGCGCTCTGCTAGCGGTGTGCTTGAGGCGCTCGAGGCTCTGGATATCCAGGGCGAACTGGCCGCTCATGCCTCCGGGAGTGTCCAGGCTCATCAGATGATCTCCAGCTCGGCGCGCAGCGAGCCCGCTTCCTTGAGGGCCTCGAGGATCGACATCAGGTCATTCGGGGTGGCGCCCAGCGAGTTGAGCGCATCCACCACTTCGAGCAGGTCGGCGCCTTCGACGACCTTGAGGGTGCCCGGCTGCTGCTGGATGCTGACCTGGGTGTCCTGCACCACCACGGTGTCGCCGTCGGTGAAGGGATTGGGCTGGCTGACGCCGAAAGTGCTGTCGATGACGATCGACAGGTTGCCCTGTGCCACCGCCGCCCGATGCAGGGTCACCTGGCCATTGAGCACGATGGAACCGGTGCGCGAGTTGAGCACCACCTTGGCGGGCTCCTCGGTAGGCGTGACCTGGACGTTCTCGATGCGCGCCATGAAATTGACTCGGGCGTTGGCGTCACGGGGACCGTCGAGGGTGATGACCCGGGCGTTGCGCGCCGAGGCCACCACGCGGCCAAACTCCTGGTTGATGGCGCTGACGGCGCGCTGGGCGGTGCCGAAATCGTCCGTCTGCAGCTGCAGCTCGAGCAGCCCGCCGTTGGCACCCAGGTCGAGTGGCACGCCGCGCTCGACGGTGGCGCCGTTGGCGATCCGCCCACCGCTCTGTTGGTTGACCTGCACGCTGGAGCCGCCGCCCGACGCGCTGGCGCCGGCCACCAGCAGGTTGCCCTGGGCCAACGCATAGGTCGCACCATCGGCCCCCTTGAGCGGGGTCATCAGCAGGGTGCCGCCGCGCAGGCTGTCGGCGTTGCCCACCGAGGACACCACCACGTCGAGGTTCTGGCCCGGCCGGGCGAAGGGCGGCATCTCGGCGGTGACCATCACCGCCGCCACGTTGCGCAGCTGCATGTTGGTGCCGGGCGGCACGGTGATGCCCAGTTGGGACAGCATGTTGGTCAGGCTCTGGCCGGTGAAGGGCGCCTGGGTGGTGCGGTCGCCGGTGCCGTCGAGCCCGACCACCAGGCCATAGCCGACCAGGGCGTTGTCGCGCACGCCGGCGAAGCTGGCCATGTCACGCAGCCGTTCGGCTTGGGCCGGCAAGGCGACCAGTGCCAACAGGAACAGCGCCAGCCCACTGGCCAGCCAGGAAAATGCGCCGCACGCGCGTCGGGTGCCGGTCATCATGCCACTCACCTCAGAAGGGCGAAACGTTGAGGAAGAACCGCTGCAGCCAGCCCATGTGCTGCGCCTCGTTGATATAGCCGTCGCCGACGTACTCGATGCGCGCATCGGCCACCGAGGTGGAAGGCACGGTGTTCTCGCCGGTGATGTCTCGCGGATTGACGACCCCGCCGAAGCGGATGAACTCGGTGCCCTGGTTGATGGCGATCTGCTTCTCGCCGCGCACCCGCAGATTGCCGTTGCCCATCACGTCCACCACCGTCACCGTGATGGTGCCGGTGAAGGAGTTGTTGGCCTGCGAGCCGCCTCCGCCCTCGAAGTCGCTCTCGCCGGAGACGTCGAACCCATACTCGGCCAGGGTATCGAGGGCATCCGGCAGCTGGGCGAGCTCCAGGTTGGAGGAGCCGCTGCGATCGGCATTGGACTGGGAGTTCTTGCTGGCGCTGACCTGCTCGTCCAGCACGATGGTCAGGATGTCGCCCCGCATGCGCGGACGGCGATCCTCGAACAGCGGCTGATAGCCGCTGCGGGGCTGGTAGATGGCGCCGTTGGCACGGGCCATCGGTCGCTCGGGAATATCGATCCTCTCCTGCTCGCCGACCACCGAGGCATGGGGAATCTGCGCGCAGCCTCCCAGCACCACCAGTGCGCCCACCAGCAGCCAGCGCCATGTCCTGGCCAGGCTCGCCCCACTCATGCCATCACTCTCCGGTCCATCATCGTGTTCACAGCTGGGCCAGGCGCGCCAGCATCTCGTCGCTGGTCTTCACGGCCTTGCTGTTGATCTCGTAGGCGCGCTGGGTCTGGATCATGCTGACCATTTCCTTGACCACGTTGACGTTGGAGGTCTCGACGTAGTTCTGCAGCACCGTTCCGGTGCCGTTCATGCCCGGGATGTCCTCGTTGCGCGGCCCGGAGGAGGTCGTCTCGGCATACAGGTTGCCGCCCAGGCTCTCAAGGCCGGCGGGGTTGACGAAGCTCGAGAGGGTGATCTGCCCGACCTCCTGCTGTTCGCTGTCGCCCGGCACCTTCACCGACACGATGCCGTCCTCGCCGATATGCACCGAGAGGGCGTTGCGCGGGATGATGATCGCCGGCTCCATCGGATAGCCGTTGGCGGTGACCATCTGGCCGTTGGCGTCGAGCTGGAAGCTGCCGTCGCGGGTATAGGAGGTGGTGCCGTCCGGCATCAGCACCTGGAAGAAGCCCTTGCCCTCGATCGCCAGATCGCGGCTGTTGCCGGTCTCCTCGAGCCCGCCCTGGGTATGCAGCCGCTCGGTGGCCACCGGGCGCACCCCGGTACCGACCTGCATGCCCGACGGCAGCCGGTCCTGGGCATTGTTCTGGGCGCCGGGCTGACGCAGGTTCTGGTACAGCAGATCCTCGAATACCGCCCGGGACTGCTTGAAGCCGTTGGTGTTGACGTTGGCCAGGTTGTTGGAAATGACGTCCAGCTGCGTCTGCTGGGATTCCAGCCCGGTCTTGGCCGTCCATAGTGACTTGATCATCGGAAATTCCTCGTGTTGGCGACGGCTCAGCTCATGGACAGCAGGCGATCGGCCCGCTGCGCATTCTCGTCGACGGTGCTCATGACCTTGGTCTGCATCTCGTAGCGACGCGCCACGTCGATCATCGACACCATGGCGTCCACCGGGTTGACGTTGCTGCCCTCCAGGGCCCCGCTGACGAGCGTCGCGTCCTCATTGGCGGGCAGTGCGCCGGGAACGCCATCCTGATTGACGGGGCCACGGAACAGGCCATCCTCGCCGCGCGTGAGCCCCCCTTCGCCGGGCGTGACCAGCTTGAGGCGGCCCACCGTGACCAGGGCATCGGCATTCTGCCCCGGCGCGATGGCGCTGAGCGTGCCGTCGCTGCCCATCGACAGCTCGGCGCCCAGTGGCACCTGGATAGGGCCGCCTTCGCCGATCACCGGACGACCGGCACTGCGCAGCAGGCCGTCCCCGTCGACCTGGAGATCGCCACGACGGGTATAGGCCTCGCTGCCGTCGGGGGCCTGGACGGCGAGCCAGGCATCGCCCTGCATCGCCACGTCCAGGGTTCGACCGGTGCGATTCATGGGGCCCGGCGAGAAGTCGGCGCCGGGCGTGGTGGCGGCGACCGAGGCCCGGGTGTCCAGGCGCCCGTCGCCCTGCACCGGCACCGCGCGCATGGCCTCCAGCTGGGCACGGAAGCCGCTGGTGGAGGCGTTGGCCAGGTTGTGGCTGACCACCGCCTGCTGCTCCATGCTCTGCCGCGCGCCGCTCATGGCGGTATAGAGAATGCGATCCATGCGTCAGCTCCCGGGCTTAGCGGCTCAGGTTGATGGCGGCCTGCAGGACCTCGTCCTGGGTCGAGATGGTCTGGGAGTTGGCCTGGTAGGCGCGCTGGGTGACGATCATGTCCACCAGCTGCTTGGCCAGATCCACATTGGAGGTCTCGATGGCGCCGGAGTTGATAGCCCCCAGCATGCCGGTACCTGCTTCGCCCACCAGCTCCTGTCCGGAAGCACCGGTCGCCTTCCAGGCGTTATCGCCCACCGCCTCGAGCCCTTCCGGGTTGCGGAAGTTGGCCAGCACGATCTGCCCCGCCGCCACCGACTGCTCGTTGGTGTAATTGCGCATCACGGTGCCATCGTCTTCGATGGTGATGCCCACCAGGGCCCCCGAGGTATAGCCATCCTGGGTCAGGGACGTATTGGTGGAGTCGTTGGAAAACTGGGTGGTCCCCGCCAGGTCGAAATCGAAGTTCAGGTTGTCCGCCCCCGTCGCGATCTGGGCCGTCCCATCGTTGGCGTTGTCATAGGCCAGGTTGATGGGAGTATCGTCAGCCAGGGTGCCATCGGCATTGAAGGTCAGGGTTCCCTGCGACTGGACCGCACCTGCGGCATCGACGCTACCGGCCACGCCATTGATGGCCGTCGTGACGTCCCAGGCATTCGCCCCGGTCTTGGTAAAATAGGCGGTGACGTTATGCGCAGTGCCCAGGGAGTCGTAGACGGTATAGGAATTGGAGTAGTGATAGCTCACTTCTGCCGAGGTGGCCTGGGTCGCATCGGTGAACACCTGAGCCGTGTTCAGCTTACTGGCATCCGTCTCGTCGATGCTCGCATCGAGGTTATAGACCGCCTGGACGCCCGGGTTATCGCCGGTGCTGGTACCAGTCGCAAGGGCCGGCATGTCTGCGGACGGCACGTTCAGAGGCACAGGCTGGCCACCGGCCACTACCTGAGAGAAGGGATCGTTGGCATCGCTCAGCCCGTAGCCCATGACCCGCGCGCCCTGGGCATTCTCCAGAAAACCGTCGGCGGTCATGGTGAGCTGGCCGTTGCGTGAGTAGACCACCTCGCCTTCCTGCTGGAAGCGATAGAAGCCCTCGCCGCTGATCGCCAGGTCGAGATTGCGCCCGGTGTTCTCGATATTGCCGTCGCTGAAGTCCTGCAGGACGTTGGAGACCTTGGTACCCAGGCCGGTGCTGCCGGCGAAGACGTCGGCGAACTGGGCGCTGGAGCCCTTGTAGCCCACGGTCTGGGAGTTGGCGATATTGTTGCCCAGCACGTCGAGGCTGGAGGAGGCGGCATTCAGGCCGCTGAGCGCTTGTGAGAAACCCATGTCGTTATCCCTGCGTTATCGCATCATGAAATGTGGTGAGCCGACCCGCCCATCGAACCGGCCCCGGCGCATCACAGAATCTGCTTGATATCGGCGAGCCCCACCTGGCCGTAGACGGCGCCGAGGTCGAGCTGCACCTCACCGCCCTCGGTGGGCGGTGTGACACGGTTGACCACGGCATAGTTGAGGGCATCGACCGTCACCGGCTTGTCGTCCCGGGTCGCCTCGACGCGGAACTGGTAGGCGCCATCGGCCGCGGTCTCGCCGCCGCTGGTCTGGCCATCCCAGTTGAAGGACTGCACGCCGGCGTCCTGGGCGCCCAGCTCATAGCGGTTGATGACCTCGCCGGAGCCGTTGGTGACCGTCACGATGACCTCATCGGCCGGGGCCGAGAGTTCGATGCCCAGCGGGGTAGTGGTCACATCGCCCTCATCACTCTTGTCGAGCAGCACGCGATTGCCGGGCACCAGCACCCCCTGGCCGATCAGGCTGGTGGCCTGGAGCGTCTGGCCGGCATCGATCTGGTCCGTGATCGCCGACAGGGACTCGTTGAGCTCCTCGATGCCGCTGACGGTATTGATCTGGGCCAGCTGCGAGGTCATCTCCTCGTTCTTCATCGGGCTCAGCGGGTCCTGGTTCTGCAGCTGCGTCACCAGCATCGTCATGAAATTGTTGCGCAGTTCGTCCGACTGGCCGGCGCTCAGCGCGGCGCCGGAAGCGCCCTTGGCGCCGCTATTGAGCGCGTTCAGCACGCCGGAATCGATGGTCGTCGCCATGGGATCAGCCCTCGCCCAGGGTCAGGGTCTTGAGCATCAACTGCTTGTTGGTGTTCATGACCTCGACGTTGGCCTGATAGGAACGGGAAGCGGAGATCATGTTGGCCATCTCCGCCACGGGATCGACGTTGGGCATGTTCACGTAACCCTGCTCGTCGGCCAGCGGATGCTCGGGGCGGTACTCCTTGCGAAGCGCCGACGGGTCCTCGACCACCTCGCGAACCCCGACGCCGCCGATACCGTCGCGGGAGGCGGCACGGCTCTCGAACATCACCTGCTTGGCGCGATAGGCCTCGCCGTCGGGACCGGCCACGCTATCGGCGTTGGCCAGGTTGCTGGCGGTGACGTTCATGCGTTGCGACTGGGCGCTCATCGCCGAGCCGGAGATATCGAACACGGAAAACATCGACATGGATCCGCTCCTGGCTTATTCGGGTTGCATGGCCTTCTTGAGGCCCTGGATACGACTGGTGAGGAAATTCAGCGACGCCTGGTAGCGCACCGAATTGTCCGCGAAGGCGACGCGTTCGCGATCCATGTCGACGGTATTGCCATCGAGGCTCGGCTGCTCCGGCACCCGATAGAGCAGTTCTCGGTCCGGCGACGCCGGGGCCTTGCCGGCCAGATGACCGGCGTCGGTGCGGGACAGGTGCAGCCCTCCCGATGCGACCTGGCCGTGGCGGACCGCCTTGGCGAGCTCACCGGAAAAGTCCATGTCACGGGCCTTGTAGCCGGGGGTATCGGCGTTGGCGATGTTGCTGGCCAGGACCTTCTGGCGTTCGTGCCGCAGGCTCAGGGCCTGCTGGTGGAAGTTGAAGGCGGCTTCGAGCTGGTCGATCATCCGGTGCGCTCCGGAAAAGGAAATTCGTCGACGTTGGAGAATAGCCAGGGTGGTGTCATCCCAAAGGGCCGAACAGCCGACGATAGGTCGGCCATTTCACCGCCTTCCCATCGGATGCGGGCGCTAGACTGCAGCGAGGACCCCAAACCGCCGAGCGAGCCCATGTCCCGATCGCTGCTGCTTGCCTTGCTGCTGATACTGGTCGCGCCCCAGGGCCAGGCCGCCGATACGGCCATGCTAGAGCGGGTGCGTGCCTTCCTGGAAACCGAGGCCGCACCGCTGGGCGACGAGGTGCAGGTGACGCTTTATCCCCCCGCCGCCCAGTTTCCGACCTGCCGGCAGCCGGAGCCCTTCCTGCCAGACGCATCGCGGCCTCCGCTCGGTCGACTCTCGGTAGGGGTACATTGCGGAGAGGAAGGACGCCGGACGCGCTACCTGCAGGCCGAGGTGGCGGTGATCGGCCGCTACCTGGAAACCGCTCGGCAGATCGCCGCCGGCGAGCGGCTCACTCGCCATGACCTGGTGGAACGCCGCGGCGAGCTCAATCGCCTGCCCCGACAGGCACTGCGCGAAGCGGAACACATCATCGGCCAGGTGGCGCGGCGACCGCTGGCCGCGGGGCGGGTGATCCAGGCCTATCAGCTGCAGGCCCCGAGGCTGGTGCACCGCGGCGACCGGGTCACCCTGGTAGCCGGGGGGCAGGGCTTTCGCGTTACGCGCCAGGCCGAGGCCCTTTCGCCGGGCGGGCGCGGCGAACGCATCCGGGTACGGTTGGACGATCGCCGCATCCTCGAGGCGAGGGTCATTGGCCCGCGCCGGCTCGCCGTGGACGGCTAGGACGTCAGGCTGGAAGTCGGCCCCGCCGGGGGATTAAAGTTATGCCTCCATCCGCCGATAGCTCGGGTAACGCACCGCTCACGAGGCTATTCACCGTGAAAGTCGACAATCATCACCCCCTGCGCCCCGGACAGGTCGAGCCACGCGACCCGGCCCGCAAGTCCCAGGACGCACCGCCGGCGGCGGGCCAGGACGCGCCGGAATCGGCGACCATGACGCACCTTCGTCAGGCCGGCACCGACGCCAGCCACGATATCGATACCGCGCGGGTCGCCGAGCTGCGCGAGGCCATTCGCGAGGGACGTCTGGAGATCAATCCGGAACGCATTGCCGACGGCCTGATCGCCAGCGTCCAGGACCTGTTGGCCGATGGAGGCGACACCGAGTGAGCCTGCAACGCCTGCTCGACGATCAGATCAGTCGCCTGAACGACCTGAGCGGCCTGCTAGAGGATGAGCAGGCACTGCTGGTCGCTGGCGACATCGATGGCCGGCGACTCAACGAACTGGCCGCCGACAAGGCCGGCCTCCAGCAGGCGCTGGAAGACACCGAGACGCTGCGCGCCCGGGTCCAGCGCCAGTTGGGCTATCCCGAAGGCGTCGAAGGCGCGCGCCGGGCGGCCGAGGATGCGGGCTGTCACGAGGGTTGGCATGCCATGCTGGACAAGGCTCGGCACATCGCGCGCCTCAACGAGCGCAACGGGCGCCTGCTCGAGCTACGCATGCGCCACAACCAGCAGATGCTCGACTACATTCACCGCCTCGCCGATCCTGACGTCTACGCCGCCGACGGCCGTACCGGCCTCCAGCCACGGCGCCTCGACGCCCGCGCCTGACCAGCCAAGCAAGCCCCGAGCCTGATCAACCCGAGGCGGCGCGAGCCGCCCACCAGGCTTCCAGCGCTTCTGCCGATTGCGGCGCTCCCAACAGGCGCCCCTGAACCAGGGTCACCCCCAGCCGCCGGGCCGCCTCCAGCTGAGGCGCCGTCTCGACGCCGACCAGCACGCTCTCCAGGCACAGCACCTCGAGGCAGCGCAGCAGCGCCTCGAGGGCGTTCCCCACTTCGAGAGCATCGAGGGAATCCAGCAGCACCGGACTCAGCTTGACCCGGGACACCGGCAGGCTCGTCAGGTTGAGCAAGTCCAGGGGCCCCGTGCCGATATCGTTGATCGCCAACCCGACGCCAAGCCGCTGCAGCCGGCGCAGCAGGTGAGCCTGGGGCCCGGCGCGATCGATCAGACCCTGCTGGGCCAGTTCGAGGCACAGCCATCCCGGCTCGAGGCCCTGCTGTCGAAGGAAGACATCCAGCGGACGCCGGTCGAACACCGCCTGGTCGAGCAGATCGACATGCGCATTGACCGCCACACCGAGCTCGGCCAGTCGCGAACCGGCAGCCCGCCAGGCGGCCCGCTGAGCGATCGCCTCGGTGATGACCCAACGGTCCAGGCGTACCTGCTGACCAAGCTCGGCCACCGTCGGCAGGAAGTGCTCGGGCGTCAGCAGGCCGTCGCGCGGATGGCGCCAACGCACCAGGGCCTCCAGGCCCACGCAGCGGCCACTGCGCAGCTCGAGCTGGGGCTGGAACAGCAGCTGGAAATGCGACTCGGGCTCCAGCAGCGCGGCCTGAAGCTGCTGGCGGAAATCCAGCGACGCGGCAAGGCGCCGCCGCAGGCCGTCGTCGAAGAAGGCATAGCGCGACGGGCCGGCACGCCTCAAGGCCGATTCGGCGCTGGCCAGCAGCTGTTCCGGCGTTTCGCCGTCCTCGGGATGGATCGCAATGCCGATGGACAGGCTAGGCAGGAGCGCCCGTTCGTCGACCAACACCGGCGCTTCCATCGCTTCGAGGCAGCGCAGCGCCGCGGTCTGCAGTCCCTCGGGCGACAGCGGCGGCTCGATCAATACTCCCCAGCAGCCGGGCGCCAGCTTGGCGAGGCTGTCTTCGCGTCGCAGCGTGTAGGCCAGGCGCCGCCCGACGCGTCCACCCAGCTCGTCGTCATCCGCCGCGGCCGAGGCCACCGGACGTTCCAGGCGCAGCATCAGCAGGCCGACCTGCCCCTGCAACCGGTCGGCACGTTCCAGGGCATGGCGCAGGCGATCCTCGAATCGCCAGACGCTGGCCAGATAGGGGGGCGCTTCCGATGCCGCCGCGACCTTCTCAGGGGCCTCCCGGGGGTCGATAACGCTCAACAGGCGCAGGGCGTTCCCTGCTTCGGGCTCGACCGCTGAGACGGACACCAACACCAAACGCCCCAGATCCTGGCCTGGCTCCCGACTCGCGAGACGCACCTGCTGCCATCCCCTATCCAGTGACGCCAGGACATCACGCCGGGGAGCCAGAAAGTCAGGACAATCGAACAGATCCTCGATCGAGTGCCCTTCCAGGGCCTCATCGTGCCGGTCGAGCAAACGCCGAAACCCTGCACTAGCCCAGCGGATCAGCCCTTGGTCATCCACCAGCACCAACCCCACTGGGGCATGCTCAACGGCGAGCCGCGACAGTACCGCCGGCAAATAACGCACCGCCGACGTCGGCGGCCGTTCGCCCTGGTTGCCTGGTGGTTCCCTGCCGCTGCCCGTCATCGCTGCCGCCTCGAAGCGTCTGTGCCTGAACTCCGGATGTCGGCCGGATCAGGACATTCTTGAGTGCAAACCGCACAGCAGCTCCCCCTTTCTGCCCACGGCATCGTGCGGCACGGCAAAGCAGCGGATCGGTTCTCTCAGGCACAGTGTATCAGGCGATCTAATTAAATTGAGCGGCAGTTAACGTCAGGAAAGCCCTTCGATCTCTCCAGCCTCGTCCAGCCGCATGCCGGCGCTGGCCGGACGGCGCGGCATGCCAGGCATGCGCATGATGGCCCCGCACAGCACCACCACGAAGCCAGCCCCGGCGGCCAGCTCAGCCTCGCGAATCGGCAGCACATGACCGGTGGCCAGGCCGTTCATCTCGGGATCAGCGGCAAAGCTGTATTGCGTCTTGGCGATGCATACCGGCAGGTGGCCGTACCCCAGCGCCTCGTACTCCTCCAGCTGGCGGCGAGCCCGATCTTCCAGGCTGATGTCCGAGGCGCCATAGAGGCGAGTGGCGATCGCTCGCACCTTGTCCACCAACCCGGCATCGTCGGCATAGGTCAGGGTCGGCTCGGGCGCCGGCGCGTCGAGCAAGGCCGCCACTCGCTCGGCCAGCGCCTCGCTGCCGGCCGAGCCGTCCCGCCAGTGGCTGCTCACCGCCATCTCCACGCCCAGGGCGTCGCAGGCCTCGCGCAGCACGGCGTGTTCCTCGGCCGAATCCTGATCGAACTGGTTGACCGCTACCATCAGCGGTACGCCGAAGCCGCGCAGGTTCTCGACGTGGCGAGCGAGGTTGGCGGCGCCTCGTCGCACCGCCTCGGGGTCGGGCGCGCCCAGGGCCTCGCGGGCCACGCCGCCGTGCATCTTGAGGGCGCGCAGGGTGGCGACGACCACCACGGCGCTGGGCGCCAGGCCGGCCTGGCGACACTTGATGTTGAAGAACTTCTCGGCGCCCAGATCGGCGCCGAAGCCGGCCTCGGTGACGACCACGTCGGCCAGGGCCAGCGCCGAGCGGGTGGCCATCACCGAGTTGCAGCCATGGGCGATGTTGGCGAAGGGCCCGCCGTGGACAAAGGCCGGGGTATGTTCGAGGGTCTGCACCAGGTTGGGGGCCAGGGCCTGCTTGAGCAGCGCCGCCATGGCGCCATCGGCCTTGAGGTCTCGCGCGAGGACCGGCGCCCCGTCACGGGTGCGCGCCACCACGATCTCGCCGAGGCGCCGCTGCAGGTCGGCAAGATCCCGGGCCAGGCACAGGATCGCCATGATCTCGGACGCCGCGGTAATGTCGAAGCCGTCGCTGCGCGGCACGCCCTGCCCACCCTGGCCGACGGTCAGGTGGCGCAGGGCCCGGTCGTTCATGTCCATCGCCCGCTTCCAGGTGATGCGCTCGGGGTCGAGATTCAGCTCGTTGCCCCAGTGGAGATGATTGTCGATCAACGCGGCCAGCAGGTTGTGGGCGCTGGTGATGGCATGGAAGTCGCCGGTGAAGTGCAGGTTGATGTCCTCCATGGGAATCACCTGCGAGCGGCCGCCGCCGGCGGCGCCGCCCTTCATACCGAAACAGGGCCCCAGCGAGGGCTCGCGCAGGCAGATGGCGGCACGATGACCGAGCCGGGTCAGCCCGTCGCCGAGCCCTACGGTGGTGGTGGTCTTGCCCTCGCCGGCGGGCGTCGGGGTGATGGCCGTCACCAGCACCAGCTTGCCCCGAGAGCGCTCGGCCAGGCCATCGGTGAAGGCGTGGGGAAGCTTGGCCTTGTCGTGGCCGAAAGGCAGCAGCTGCGAGGCCTCGATGCCGAGCCGTGCCGCCACTTCGGCGATGGGCCGGGGCGCGACCGCCCGCGCGATGACGATATCCGGCGAACCGGGAGCCGGCCAATCGGGAGGGGGCGCCGCCTCCAGCGACACGGATTCCTGCGCCAGGGGTTCGTCGTCGCGCCACGGCATGTAGTCGGTCATCTCGCCCTCCCGCGAGGCACCGCCGCCGGCGGCGCCTTCGTCCTGAGTCCACGCCTTCCTGGAAAGCGTGGAACGCCTCGGGGGAGTACGGCATTCCGGTTACGACGCTGGCATAGTCGAAACGGACATCCGCTGACATGCACCACCATGACCATGCCCGTGTCATGCGAGAGGGCAGCAGGCAGCAAGGCGCTAGACGGGAACCCAGCCTCCCTGTGCATGAGAGGCTTCAATGGCGTCGATCATTCGATTGACTCGCCAGGCTTCACGGAAATCCGGATAGAGGGGCTTGCCGGAAACGATGCCCTCGATCAGGTCGCGCACCTCGATGATCTTCTGATCGTTGTAACCAAGACCATGACCGGGAGCAGGACTGAAGGCCGCATAATCCGGATGCTCGGGGCCCATCAACAGCGTGCGAAACCCCTGGCGGCCCTCGGGCCCCTCGCGCTGGTAGAGCTGAAGCTCACTCATGCGCTCCTGGTCGAAGACGATGCTTCCCTTGGTACCGGTGACGGTGTAAGCCAGGCCCATCTTGCGCCCGGTGGCCACCCGCGAGGTCTCGATATTGCCAATCAAGCCGCCGTCGAAGCGCAGTAGCGCCTGAGCCTGATCGTCGTTTTCCACGTCACCAAGACCGCCGCTGCCGTCCGCCAATGGGCGCTTTGGAATCACCGTCTGCAACTGACCGAAGACCTCCTGGATGCGTTGCCCGGTGAGATATTCCGCCATATTGAGGATATGCGAACCCACATCGCCCAGGGCCCCCGCCCCGGCGGTGCCACGGCGCGTGTGCCAATCGAGGGGCTTGGCCGGGTCGGCTAGGTAGTCCTCGTTGTGGCGGCCTCGAAAGTGAATCAGCTCGCCGATTTCACCGCTGTCGATAATCTCTCGGGCCAGTTGGGTGGCCGAATTGCGGATATAGTTGAAGCCCACGAGGGTCCTGACGCCGGCCTGCTCGGCGGCCTCTACCATCTCCCGGGCATCGTCGGCCGAAAGAGCCAGCGGTTTTTCGGTGTAGACATGCTTGCCCGCCGCGATGGCGGCCAAGGCCATCTCCTTGTGCAGGAAATTGGGCGCGCAGATATCGACCACATCCACATCCGGATCCTTGACTAAGGTCCTCCAATCACCGGTAGCGCGGGCGAAGCCCAGTTCCCGCGCCTTTCGAACGGCCTGTTCGTCATCGACCTCGGCCAGCAGATCGCAGACCGGGAGGGCTGGCAGGGAAAAGACAGTGGGCGCCGCCTTGAGAGCGATGGCATGGGCCTTGCCCATGAAGCCAGTACCAATCAAACCAAACGAAAGATCTGCCATCCCGTCGTCCTTACATGGCATGGCGAGGCCGGACCTCTCGGCCCGACGCCGCACGGGTAGTAGGTTGGCGTAGCTTAGAGAGTCGGCATGGTGAAGTGGTTGGTCTCTTCGCGGATGCCGCTCGGCCAGCGCTGGGTGATGGTCTTCATGCGGGTGTAGAAGCGCACACCGTCGGGGCCGTGCATGTGCAGCGGGCCGAACAGCGAGCGCTTCCAGCCGCCGAAGCTGTGGAAGGCCATGGGCACCGGGATCGGCACGTTGACGCCGACCATGCCGACCTGGATCTGCTCGCAGTATTGGCGCGCGGCATCGCCGTCGCGGGTGAAGATGGCGGTGCCGTTGCCGTACTCGTGGTCATTGATCATCGCCACCGCGTCGTCGAAGCTCGCCGCCCGGGCGATGGCCAGCACCGGCCCGAAGATCTCCTCGGAATGGATGCGCATGCCCGGGGTGACGCGGTCGAACAGGGTGCCACCGACGAAGTAGCCGTCGCCGGCACCGTCGATCACCGCCTCACGGCCGTCGACCACCAGCTCGGCGCCCTCGTCCACCCCGGCCTGGATATAGCCCTTGACCTTCTCCAGGTGCTCGCGGGTGACCAGCGGGCCCATGTCGTTGTCGGGCCCCTCGACGAGGCCCGGGCCGACGCGCAGCTTGCCGAGCGCTTCGACGAGCTTGGCGCGCAGCCGCTCGGCGGTCTCCTCGCCCACCGGCACGGCCACCGAGATCGCCATGCAGCGCTCGCCGGCGGAGCCGTAGGCCGCGCCCATCAACGCGCTCACCGCCTGGTCGAGGTCGGCGTCGGGCATCACCACCATGTGGTTCTTGGCCCCGCCCAGCGCCTGGACGCGCTTGCCATGCGCCGAGGCGGTGGCATAGATATATTCGGCGATCGGCGTGGAGCCGACGAAGCTCACCGCCTGGACACGCTCGTCGGTGAGCAGCACGTCGACCGATTCCTTGTCGCCGTTGACCACGTTGAACACGCCGTCGGGCAGTCCGGCCTCGCTGAGCAGCTCGGCCAGGCGCATCGGCGTGGACGGGTCCTTCTCGGACGGCTTCATGATGAAGGTATTGCCGCAGGCCAGGGCGATGGGGAACATCCACATCGGCACCATGGCCGGGAAGTTGAACGGCGAGATGCCGGCGCACACACCCAGCGGCTGCATCATCGAGTAGCTGTCGACGCCGGTGCCGACGTTCATCGAGTGCTCGCCCTTCTGCAGGTGCGGGATGCCGCAGGCGAACTCGACCACCTCCAGGCCGCGGGTCACCTCGCCCTTGGCGTCGGAGAACACCTTGCCGTGCTCGCGGGAGATCATCGCGGCCAGCTCGTCGGCGTGTTCTTCGACCAGCGCCTTGAACGTGAACATGATACGCGAGCGCTTGAGCGGCGAGAGCTTCGACCAGCCGGCGAAGGCCGCCTCGGAGGAGGCGATCGCCTCGCGGGTCTCGTCGGCGGAGGCCAGGGCGACCTGGGCGCTCTGCTCGCCGGTGGCGGGATTGTAGACCGGGGCGAAGCGTTCGCTGCGCCCGTCGACGTGGCGGCCGTTGAGATAGTGGTGAATCTGGTTCATGACGTTACCTTCTGGTGCTTATTGCTCGATGGTGAAGCCGGCCCCTTCGGCCAGGGAACGCAGGTTGTCGTAGCCCAGGCGGGCATAGGTCAGCGGGTTGGCGACCTGCGGGTCCTGCTCGGCCTCCACCACCAGCCAGCCCCGGTAGCCGGTCTCGCGGAGATGCTCGAGGGCGGGCAGGAAGTCGATATCGCCGTCGCCGGGCACGGTGAACATGCCGTCGAGAACCCCGTCCAGGAAGCTCTTGTCGCGATTGCGCACCGCCTCGCGCACCGGGAGGCGCATGTCCTTGCAGTGCACGTGCTTGATGCGCGAGGCATAGCGCTGGGCGATGGCCAGCGGGTCGCCGCCGGCGCCCACCAGGTGGCCGAAGTCGAGCAGCAGCCCCACCGAGTCGCGGGTGTTGTCCATCAACCGCTCCACGTCGGCCTGGCTCTCCACCACCGTGCCCAGGTGATGGTGATAGGCCAGGTGAACCCCCTGCTCCTTCAGGTAGTCACCGACCACGTTCAGCCCCTCGGTGAGGCGATGCCAGTCGGCGTCGCTGAGGTGCGGCCGGCGGGACAGCGGAGTGCCCTGGTCGCCGTGGACGCAGCGGGAGACCTCGCAGAACACCATCGCCGTGGCCCCGCACTGCTTGAGCAGTTCGAGGTGATCCTTGAGCGCCTCGATCTCCTCCTCCGGGCTGCGCTCCAGCAGCCGGCTGGAATACCAGCCGGAGACCAGCGACAGGTCGTGTTCGCCCAGCACCCGGGACAGGGCATCCGGGGTGCGCGGAAACTTGTGGCCCAGCTCGAAGCCACTGAAGCCGGCCACACGGCCCTCCGAAAGACATACCTCGAGCGGGGTGTCACCGCCCAGGCTCGGCAGGTCGTCGTTGGTCCAGGTCAGGGGGTTGATTCCCAGGCGTACGGTGGACATGGGCTTGCTCCTGTCAGGCGGCCGCAAGGCCTGCCTGGATGGTTCGTAAAAGTGGAGAGAGTCGGCAACGAGGCTGGCCGTTCAGCGATGCTGGCCCCGCTTGGCCTCGCGATAGCCTTGGTAGGCCTTATGTACTTGCTCGCGTGAGGACACTTCCGGTACGGCCACCTCCCACCAGGCGCCACCTTCGGCGGTACTGGGCAGAGGGTCGGTATCCAGGGTAAGGACGTAGGTACTGTCCGCCTGGCGCGCCCGAACCAGCGCCTGCTCCAGCTCGGCGATGCCGCGAACGCGCTCGGCCCGGCATCCCAGAGAACGAGCGTGGGCGGCGAAATCGGTCTTGGGAGCTCCTTCTGGGGCCGTGCGGCAGTCCTCGAGCAGATTATTGAAGCCGGCGCCGCCGGTAGCCTGCTGAAGGCGGTTGATACACCCGAACCCTCGATTGTCGAGCACCACCACGATCAGCTTGTGGCCCAGCATCACCGAGGTAGCGAGCTCCGAGTTGTGCATCAGATAGGAGCCATCGCCCACCATCACGAACACCTCGCGTTCTGGATGAGCCATCTTCACGCCCAACCCGCCTGCGATCTCGTAGCCCATGCAGGAGTACCCGTATTCCACGTGGTAGCTTCCAGGCCCGGCACACTGCCAAAGCTTGTGCAGCTCGCCTGGCAGGCCTCCGGCAGCACAGACCACGGTGCCATCCTCACCGGACTGACGATTCACGGCCCCGATCACCTGGGCATCGGTGGGCAGCTCGCGCCCCTCATCGGCGGTGACCCTTGCCACCACCTGGGTCCAGTCGCGCTTCAGGCCCCCGGCCTTTTCCCGCCAGGCATCGTCGGTGCGCCAGCCGTCCAGGCCTGCCGACAGCGCAGCAAGGCCATCCCTGGCATCCCCGACAACCGGCATAGCATGGTGCTTGTGGCTATCGAAGCGCCCCACGTTCAGCGCCACCAGCGTCAGCTCATCGCGCTCGAAGAGCGCCCGTGACCCGGTGGTGAAATCCTGCAACCGGGTGCCGATGGCAAGAATCAGGTCCGCCTGCTCGGCCAGGCGATTGGCCGCCTCGCTACCGGTAACGCCGATGGCCCCCATCGCCATGGGATGAGCATCGGGCAAAGCCCCCTTGCCGGCCTGGGTCTCGGCCACCGGCACCCCATGAGTCCGAGCGAACTCGGCGAGCCGCTCACAAGCCCCAGCGTAATGCACCCCTCCGCCGGCGATGATCAGCGGGCGCTCGGCGCGAGCCAGGGCGCTAAGGGCTTCTTCCAGCTCTCGGGGGTCGGGCTGTGGGCGACGGATGCGATGTACCCGAGGTGCGAAGAAACTTTCCGGGAAGTCGTGGGCGAAGGTCTGGACGTCCTGGGGCAACGCGAGTGTCGCCGGCCCGCAATGCTCCGGGTCGAGCAACGTGGCGATGGCCTGGGGCAGGCTGGTCAGCAGCTGCTCGGGCCGGGTAATGCGATCGAAATAGCGAGATACCGGGCGAAAGCAGTCATTGACCGTAATGGTCGGATCCCCGAAGTGCTCTACCTGCTGCAGCACAGGATCGGGGTCGCGGGTCGCGAAGGTATCGCCGGGCAGCAGCAGAACCGGAAGTCGGTTGGCGTGCGCCAAGCCTGCGGCAGTGACCATGTTGGTCGCCCCCGGGCCGATGGAGCTGGTCGCGGCCATCAACCGGCGCCGACCGTGTGCCTTGGCGAACGCGATGGCGGCATGCGCCATGGTCTGCTCGTTGTGCGCGCGGAACGTCGGCAATGCCTCGCGAGCATGGTAGAGGGCCTCACCCAGGCCGGACACATTGCCGTGGCCGAAGATCGCGAAGACGCCTTCGAAAAGCGGGAACTCCTGGCCCTGATCCTCGATGCGCTGTGCCGCCAGGTATCTGACCAGCGCCTGGGCCATGGTGAGTCGAATGGTGCTCATGACAGGACATCCTCTGCAGTGGGCTGGGCGGCGCGCAGCCGTTGCCATTCCTCGATCAGTTCGGCGTAGTTGCCGGCGACCTTGTCGATCAGTTGGGCATCGTCTATCGCGCCGGCCAGCCACTCGCGACTGGGCCCGGCGAACAGGGTGCGGCCCACGGTGAAGCCCTTGCACTGAGGATGGCGGGCGGCGGCCGCGAAGCCCCGCTTCATGTCGTCCATGGGCGCGTCCAGTCCCAGCAGCACCACGCCGCGGCAGTGCGGATCCTGCTCCTCGATCGCCTGACAGACCGCGTCCCAGGCGGTGTCGGACATGGACGGCAGCTTCCACCAGTCGGGCCGGATGCCCAGGTTGTAGAAGCGCAGCAGCGAGCGCGACAGGGTCCGGTCATCGACCCCACGTTGATTGGGCGGAATCACCTCGATCAGCAGTTCCAGGTGGTTGGCACAGGCCGCCTGATACAGCTGACGCAGGCGGGCCTCCTGTTCGAGCCGCAGCGAAACCGGGTCGTCCGGGTGATAGAACACCAAACACTTGATGATGTGTTCCGCCGGCCAGTGGCGCAGTTCACTGCCCAGATCGTCGCCATGCTGGAAGTGCAGCGGCCGGGAGCTCGGCAGCTCCACCGGGCGGCCGATCCACCAGCCTTTGCCGGTGGCGTCGTTCAGCGCATCCTGGCCGAAGACGTCGTCGACCAGGATCGCCGGCTTGGTGAGCCCGGTGCGGCGGGCGCCCTCCTCGGCGGCGCGGACCAGCAGTTGCTTGAGCACCGGGATGCGTGCCGGATCGGCCTTGACGTCGCGAGCCATGTCGGTGAGCTGGCGACGATGGTCGAAGGCCAGGCCGCAGACCTGGGGCCAGTCGGCGGGGGACCGGGTGGTGACCCGATGCAGGTGATTGAGGCGCTCGTCCTGATCGGGGCGCGGCACCGTGGCACGGCGGTCCAGGTAGTCGAACAGTTCTTCCTCGGTGGGCATGGCCGGGGCGCAACCGTGGCGCGAGACCACCAGGGCGCCGCAGGCGTTGGCGTAGCTGGCGCTGGTCTCCCAGCTTTCGCCGCGCAGCCAGCCCCGGAGCAGGCCGCTCATGAAGGCGTCGCCGGCGCCCAGCACGTTGAGCACCTCGACCTTGACGCCCTCTACCAGGATGCCGTCCTCGATGCGATCGGGAATCTCGCCCTCGAAGACCACGCAGCCCAGGGCACCGAGCTTGCACACCAGGGTGGCACCGCTGACCCGGCGCACCGCCCGCAGGGATTCCAGGGTGTCGGTGCTGCCGCCGGCGATGTGGAATTCTTCCTCAGTGCCGACGATCAGGTCGAAGTCGCCGAGCCAGGCCTGGAGGTCGTCGGTCACCTTGTCGTCGGCGATAAAGCGAGTCTCACCATCGCCGGGAGTGGTCAGGCCCCACAGCACCGGGCGGTAGTCGATGTCCAGCACCCGCTTGACGCCGTGCTCGGCGGCGGCGTCCAGCGCCTTGCGGCAGGCCCGCGCGGTGGTCTCGGTGGACAGGTGAGTACCGGTGATGGCCAGCGCCTTGGCGCGGGCGATGAAGGCCGGATCGATGGCCTCGGCGTCGATAGCCATGTCGGCACAGTCGCGGCGATAGAACAGCAGCGGAAAGCTGTCGCGATCCTTGAGTGCCAGCAGCACCAGGCCGGTGTGGCGCTCGGGGTCAGTCTGCAGCGCGCTGGTATCGACGCCCACTCGCTCAAGCTCCTCGCGCACGAAGCCGCCCATCTGCTCGTTGCCGACCCGCGAAAGCATCGCCGACTTGAGCCCCAGGCGCGCGGTGCCGTAGGCCATGTTCCCGGAGCTGCCGCCCAAATACTTGGCAAAGCTCGAAACGTCTTCCAGGCGGCTGCCGAGCTGCTCCGAGTAGAGGTCGACGGCGACGCGGCCCAGGCAGATCAGATCCAGAGGTCTGTTGTTGGTATTTGCTTCTTGCATATCGTCTCTCCGCGTCGCGATTGAGTCGCGCCTAATCCCGAGAAGGTGACGTGGTGGAACACTGCCTCGGCGCTACGACGCTATTTCCGATCAGTGATCAAAGGGTGAAAGCATCCTTGAAACGCTGAAGGGCCAGTTCATCCTCTTCTGATGCCCACCCTTCCAGACCGACGGTGCCTCGATAGCCCATGTCGTTCAGCGCCCGAGCGATGGCCGGATAGTGAATCTCTCCGCTGCCCGGTTCACAGCGGCCCGGCACATCGGCGACCTGAATCTCGCCGATATAGGGTGCGGAGCGGCGCAGCAGCTCGATCAGGTTCCCCTCGCCGATCTGGGCGTGATAGAGATCCAGCATCATCCTCACCTCCGGGCGCTCGACGCTGGCCACCAACTCCAGCACGTCCTCGGCACGGGCAAAGGGCACGCCAGGATGGTCGACGACGGTGTTGAGGTTCTCCAACACAAAGGTCACGCCATGTTCCTCACCCAGGTCAGCCAGTCGATTGAGCGTGTCGTGAGCCCGAATCCACATCGCTCCCGACACCTGGCTGGCCGGCTTGACCGGCAGTCCTTTTCCATCCAGCCCGGTGCCATGAAGGTTGAGGCGAGGAATACCCAGTTGCTTGGCCACGGTGATCGATTCTCGGGCTGTCTGTACCAGACGATCGGCCCCCTCCTTGTCCGCCAGGGCTCCCTCGATATAGCCGGTCATTGAGGAGAAGGTGGCTCCCGTACGCTCCAGAG
The DNA here is from genome assembly GCF_043496985.1 of Halomonas sp. B23F22_20. Lineage (NCBI taxonomy): Bacteria > Pseudomonadati > Pseudomonadota > Gammaproteobacteria > Oceanospirillales > Halomonadaceae > Halomonas > Halomonas sp. B23F22_20. The sequence goes on along the minus strand of NZ_JBIEKH010000004.1, from coordinate 107,460 downwards.
CCTGGATGTCATGGCGAGTCCAGTCCCAGATTTCCACCTGGAAGCCCAGGGCATCGATCCGCCTGACCCTTTCGGTAATCGGCAGGTCGTAAAACAGCATTTCGGCACAAGCCGCCAGGGTGAAGGGTGTCGCATCATGGCGTTCCATCATGGCTGCCGTACTCCTCTCACTGACCGGCCGCAAGGCGAGTATTCGAGGTATCGGTTTCCTCGATGTCAGTGTTCTGCTCGCTATCGTTGCGCTGGAACTCGGCCAGTTCGGCATCCAGGCTCTCCAGCTCTGCACCGCCTGCCATCATGTTCAGCACCTCTTCGCGAGATATGTTTTCCTTGCGGAAAGTCCCGAGACTGCCGCCACGTTTGAGCAGGGTGAAGGCATCCGCTACCGGATAGGCATGATGAACGTTATGGGTGATGAATATCACCGCCAAGCCATCGGCTCGAGCCTTGGCAATGTAGCGCAGCACCACCGATGCCTGCTTGACCCCCAGTGCCGAGGTGGGCTCATCGAGGATCAACACCTTGGCGCCGAAATAGACCGCCCGGGCGATCGCGACACATTGCCGCTCACCGCCAGATAACGTACCCACCGGCTGGCTGGGATCCCGCACGTCAATCCCGATCCTGGCCATCTCCTGCTTGGCGATACGATCGGCCAGTTTCCAGTCGATGCGCTTGAACGGCCCCCAGCCCACCGTGGGTTCGCGCCCCATGAAGAAGTTCCGGGTGATCGACATCAGAGGGATCATCGCCAGGTCCTGAAAAACCGTGGCAATACCGGCATCGAGCGCATAGGCCGGCGACTTGAATCGGGCCGGCTCTCCCCCCAGCAGCATCTCGCCGTGAGTCGGCTGATGGACACCCGAAAGGGTCTTGATCAGTGTCGACTTGCCGGCACCATTGTCGCCCAGCAGGCACATGACCTCACCGGAATGGACTTTCACTGAAATATCACTCAGGGCGATGACACTGCCGAAGTGTTTGCTGACGTTGCGCATCTCGATCATAGGCGTACGTTCGCTCATTTCACTTGGCCTCCATCGCCTTCTTGCGCATGAAATTGTTGAAGAGCACGGCCACCAGCAGCATCACGCCAAGGAAGACCTGAAACCAGTCGGTATTGACACCGGTATAGAAAATGCCCATCTGCACCAGGCCAAAGATCAGTGCACCCAGCGCCGCACCGACGGCGGACCCATAGCCGCCAGTCAGCAGGGCGCCACCTATGACCACCGCGATGATTGCCTCCAGCTCCTTGAGGAGACCGCGAATGGTATCTGCCGAACCGGTGTCCATTACCTGCAGGCAGGCGAAGATGGTCGCGGAGAAGGCGGTGAACATGAATAGCGAGATCTTGACGCGATGGACCGGCACGCCGGAGTTTCTCGCAGCATTGGCATCACCACCGCTGGCGAAGATCCAGTTGCCGTAAGGTGTACAGAGCAGCACCCAAGTCGCCAGGGCGGTCAAGGCCAGCCACCAGACGATAGACACTGGAATGCCTGTCACCACCGGGTTGCCGGCGAAGTTGGTGGCAATCCAACCCTGAGAGGCCATCCAGGAGAAGAGCCCCGTGGCCACCTCTCCCGAGAAAAGGCTGGCAAACCAGTCACCCGGGATATGGTCGTGAACACCTCCGATCTGGGTACGACCGGTCAGTAATCGACTGACGCCGATCGCCAAGCCCCGCAGGATAAACAGAAAGCCTAGCGTCACGATGAACGACGGCAGTCCCGTCTTGTTGACCAGGTTGCCATTGATCCATCCCACGAGAGCTGCACAGGAGAAAGCCAACAGAATGGCCGCCCATAAGGGCCAGCCATACTCCACGGCGGGAATGGCAATCAGAATGCCAGCCAGGCCGATCATCGAACCGATGGAGAGGTCGAACTCGCCGCCGATCATCAGCAGGGCGGCGGCGGTAGCAATGATGCCCAGTTGGGCCGCCACCTCGAGAAAGTTGACGATACCTGCCGGAGTAAACATGCCAGTGCCGCTGGCAGCGACGAGAAAGAAAGCAAGCACCAGGACAGTACCGGCCAGTGCGCCAAACTCAGGACGGCTCAATGCCTGCTTCCAGAACGATACCTTCTGGATACGCTCGTCCTGTGGTTCCACAGCGCCGGCTTCGGCTTTGGGGGATGCATTGGACTTCATGACGATCGACTCCCAGGGCCCGCCAGACGGGCCCCTACATGCGTGATGGTGTTCAGCGGATACCCTGCTCACTCAGCTCGAGCACCTGCGCGGCGTTCTCCGGTGTCACGAAGCCGGGGCCGGTGGCCACATCTCCCGCAGGGAGCAAGCCGTTCTTGGCATGCTGCTCGAGGAACATCACCGGCAGGTAGCCCTGCAGGTACTGTTGCTGGTCGATGGCGAAATCCAGCTCGTCGGCCTCCAGGGCCTCAAGGATGCCGGGTGAGAGATCGAAGGTGCCGAGAGTAAACATGTCGGTGGCCCCCTGCTCGCGCATGGCTTGGAGCATGGGTTCGGCGGCCAGCGCCCCCAGCGTCAAGACACCACGCACATCACTGTTTTCATTGAGGTAGGCCACGATGGCATTGCGGATCGATGTCGGATCATAGGTCGTCGCCAGTTGTTCGGCGTTGCCGTCGAAGCCCTCGAGGAAGCCGTCACAACGCTGGTCGAGGCCCTGGTTGCCCTGTTCATGGTTGACGCAAATCGCCTTCTCGACGCCCATCTCCTGCATGCGCTCGGCGGCCCGCTTGCCCGCCTCGTATTCGCTCTGACCGACATGCAGGCGAGCTCCATACTTGTGCGCGACGTCGCCACCGGAGTTGATGGTAATCACCGGAATGCCGTTGTCTGAGGCCTCCTGGATGACGCCTCCCAGCGCATCTTCATCGGTGAAGGAGACGATAAGACCGTCCGGGTCAGAGGCCACCGCCGCCTCGACCAGCTGTTGCATCTTGGCCATGTCGAAGGTGGATGGCGCACGATATTCCAACTCCGCTCCTACCGTTTCAGCCGCGGCCTCGGCGCCATTCTTGACCACAGACCAGAAGGGATCGGAGGGAACGCCATGGGTCACCATGACGAAGCGATTCGATTCTTGTGCCTGGGCGGTGCCGGCCATGAGCGCCGCAGCAGTGGCTGATGCCAGCAACCAGTGAGATAGACGTGCCATGGAGGAATTCCTCTCTTGTTTGTCGTTGTGTGGTGGATACGCCAGCGGGATGACGCTATGGAATATAGATTCCAAATTGAGAATTTTACAAATAAAATGTTCTATACTTTGGTATTATTAGAACAATCATTCCATTTCGCCTAGACTGCCAATAGACGAACGCATCGGCAGTCAACGCCATTGCGGCGAAGACGAGGACCCTCTCATGAATCAGACGCCCCAGGACTTCGAGGCACTGGAGACCCGCATCACGGCGGACTACCCGTCGCTGAGCCGCCGCCTCCAGCAGACGGCCCGCTTCCTGCTCGATCATCCCCAGGAGGTGGCCTTCGCCACCGTGGCCAAACTGGCCGAGCAGACAGGCGTCACCCCATCGACCCTGATCCGTTTCGCCAACCACTTCGGCTTCTCCGGGTTCTCCGAGATGCAACAGCTGTTTCGCTCACGGCTGGTGGACGAGCTGCCCAACTACAACGAGCGTATTCGCGCCGTACGTTCCGCCACCGGCGAGACGCCGGACAGCACTCAGCTGCTGTGGGAGTTCGCCGAGGCCAATCGCGAGGTGCTCGACCAGCTGCCGGGGCGCATCGACCCTCGCCACCTGGAACGCGCCCTGGACATCTTCGAGCAGGCTCGCGCCATCCATGTGATGGGCGCGCGACGCAGCTTCGTGGTGGCCAGCTACATGACCTATGCCCTGCACCACATCGACAAGCGCACCTTCCTAGTCAATGGCCTGGGCGGCATGTACGGCGAGCAGATCCGCAACATCGAGCCCCAGGATGCCCTGCTGGTGGTCAGCTTCTCGCCCTATGCCCAGGAATCCCGAGAGGTGGCGGACGAGGCCCGCAAACGCGGCATTCCACTGGTGGTGATCACCGACTCCAACCTCAGCCCGCTGTCTCGCATCGCCGACGTCTCGCTGGTGGTCCACGAGGCCGAGGTCAAGAGTTTTCGCGGCCTGACCGCGTCGCTGTGCCTGACGCAGACGCTGGCCATCTCGCTGGGCGTGCGCCAGGACAAGGCACGCGAGCGCTGCGCCCAGCAGCAACAAGACGACGAAGAGCGCGCCTGATCGCATGACGGGCTAGCGCTTCCCCTTCCCCCGACCCACAGGACACGCCATGAGACTCGCTCTGATCGGTGCCGGCCGCATCGGCCAGGTACACGCCCGAGCCATCGACGCCCACCCGGGCGTCACCCTGGCCGCCGTGGCCGACTACCACGCCGAGGCCGCCGAAGCCCTCGCCCGCCAGTACGACGCCCGCGTCGTCGGCCCCGAGGCCGTCTTCGAGGACGCCGAGGTGGATGCCGTGCTGATCGCCTCCAGCACACCGACCCATGCCGACTACCTGGAACGCGCCGCCCGCGGCGGCAAGGCGGTGCTCTGCGAGAAGCCGATCGCGCTCGACCTGGCCCGCACCGGCGAGGCGCTGCGAGTCCTCGAGGCACACCCGGTGACCTGTGCGCTGGGCTTCAACCGTCGCCATGACCCGCAATTCGCGGCCCTCAAGCGCGCCGTGGTGGAAGGGCGGATCGGCGAACTGGAGACTCTATCCATCATCAGCCGAGATCCTGCGCCGCCGCCCGCCGAGTACGTCAGCGCCTCGGGCGGCCTGTTTCGCGACATGATGATCCACGACTTCGACATGGCCCGCTGGCTGCTCGACGAGCCCATCGTCCAGGTGCAGGCGCAGGGCAACTGCCTGATCGATCCCGCGATCGGCGAAGCAGGGGATATCGATACCGCCATGGTGACCCTGACCACGGCCAGCGGTCGCCTGTGCCATATCAACAATTCTCGCCGCGCCAGCTACGGCTATGACCAGCGCATCGAGGCCTTCGGCAGCGCCGGCATGCTGCAGGCACAGAACGAGAGCGAGACCCGCCTGCGCTTCACGGGTGAGCCCGGCCAGGTGGAAGACAAGCCCAAGTGGTTCTTCCTGGAACGCTATGCCGAGGCCTATCGCCGCGAGATCGACGACTTCGTCGATGCCTGGCGGCAAGGGCGCGAGCCGCTGGCCGGCGCCCGCGATGGCCTGGAAGCGCTACGCCTGGCCGAAGCGGCCGAGCGCTCGCTGCGGGAAGGCCGCCGTATCGCACTGGCAGACATTCACTGACTCGACAGGAGCGACCCATGACCTCACTGCTGGTACGCCCCCATGCGCCCGACGACCAGGGCACGGTACTCGACATCACGCCGCAATCCGCCGGCTGGGAACACGTCGGCTTCCGGGTGCACAGGCTGTCCCGCGGCCAACGCCTCGAGGCCAACACCGGCGGCCGCGAGCACTGCCTGGTGCTGCTGACTGGCCGTGCCACCGTGACCTGCGGCGAGCACCGTTGGGAGGATATCGGCAAGCGCATGGACATCTTCGAGAAGGTGCCGCCCTACGCCGTCTACCTGCCCGACGAGGTCAGCTTCGAGGTAGAGGCCACCACCGACATGGAGCTTGCGGTGTGCAGCGCACCGGGGCACGGCAACCACCAGCCGCGGCTGATCGCCCCCGACCAGGTCAAGCAGACCACCCGCGGTGGCGGAACCAATACCCGTCATATCCAGGACATCCTGCCGGAGACCGAGCCGGCCGACAGCCTGCTGGTGGTGGAGGTCTACACCCCCGCGGGCAACTGGTCCAGCTACCCACCGCACAAGCACGACGTGGACAACCTGCCCGAGGAGTCGATCCTCGAGGAGACCTACTACCACCGCCTGAACCCGTCCCAGGGCTTCGCCTTCCAGCGGGTCTACACCGACGACCGCAGCCTGGACGAAACCATGGCGGTGGAGAACGGCTGCTGCGTGATGGTGCCGCGGGGCTACCACCCGGTCGGCGCTCCCCACGGCTACGAGCTCTACTACCTCAACGTGATGGCCGGCCCCAAGCGCCAATGGAAATTCCAGAACGACCCGGCACACGAGTGGATCGTCCAGCAGTGACGACCCTCCCTGCCATTGCCCAAGGCATCCTGACGTCCCTTCGCCCCGCACAGGCGGGGCTTTTTTGTCCGGCGGCTACCCCAGCGCCTTGACGATCAACTGCACGCCGACGATCGCCATGGCCAGCACCACCAGCCGATAGAACAACCGCTCGTTGACCCGGTGCTGCAGCCACAGGCCGCTGCGCACCCCGGCCCAGGCCACCGGTACCAGCGCCAGCGAGGCCCAGGCGCTGGTCAGATTGATCTCGCCGAGCCACAGATAGGGCGGCAGCTTCATCAGGTTCACCGCGGCGAACACCAGGGTGGTGGTAGCGATGAAGGTCATCTTGGGCAGGCGCCGCGGGACCAGGTAGAGATTCATCGGCGGTGCCCCGGCGTGGGCGATGAAGCTGGTGATGCCGGTAGCGATCCCCGCGGGCCAGGCCCAGAAGGCGCGGATCGGCCGTGACGCGGCGGGCTTGGCGATCATGTAGGCGACGAACAGCAGCGAGATCACGCCCAGCAGCAGGCGCACATGGTCCTCGTCCAGGCTGCCCGCCACCAATGTCGCGGCCACCACGCCGATAGCCAGGCCGGGCACCAGACGCTTCACCTCGGCCATGTCCTGATGACCCCACCAGGCCTTCACCGCCAGCACATCCATCACCAGCAGCAACGGCAGCAGCAGGCCCGCGGCCTCGATGGGGCCGATCGCCAGCGCCATCAGCGGCACCGACAGCGTACCGAAGCCACCGGCAAAGCCGCCCTTGGAGATACCGGTGAGATAGGTGGAAAGGACGATCAGCGTCCAGGCGAGCCAGGAGTAGTCGGGCAGCATGAGCAGCTCCTTTGCGCGTCATCCGGGCAGGCGCCTCCGGCCGCCGAACCGAGGACGACGAGACACCGCCGACAGAATTCCAATGGGAAAGATTATGGAACGATCATACCGGACTTGGCTCGCCCTTTTCCCAAGATCGATCACGTTATGCCCTGACAGCCCCACCCGGCCGGGCTTGCCTTCCACGTAGCGCTTCACCAGACTGCTTCCCTTTGCCGCCACCATAGAACTGAACGCCATGGAGCACGAGGCTTCCTATAATCTGGCACTGGTCGCCCTGTCGTTCGGCGTCGCCGCCATCGCTTCCCTCACCGCCCTGGACCTCGCCGGCCGGGTGCGCGCCAGCACGGGCCTGGCCGGCCACGCCTGGCTTGTCGGCGGCGCCTTCGCCATGGGCACCGGCATCTGGTCGATGCACTTTATCGGCATGCTGGCCATGGAAATGACGGCCGACGTTGGCTACGGCGTGCCCCTGACCGTCATCTCCCTGCTGGCCGCGATCTTTTCCTCCGCGCTGGCGTTGGCCATCGTCCAGGCGGGACGGCTGAGCCGTTTCCGCCTGAGTGTCGGTGCCCTGGTCATGGGGCTCGGCGTATGCCTGATGCATTATGTCGGCATGGAGGCGATGCAGACCGAAGGTGCCCTGCACTATCGATGGGACCTGTTTCTGATCTCGGTGGGCATTGCCGTCTCGGCCGCGGCGGCGGCACTATGGCTGGCCTTTCACCTGAATCCAACCCATACCCGGGCCCGTTCTCCGATCTGGCAACGCGGCCTGGCCGCGCTGATCATGGCGATCGGCATTTCGGGCATGCACTACACCGGAATGGCCGCCGCCATCTACCCTGAAGGCGGCATGCAACCGGCCACCGGCGGCCTCTCGACCCACCAGCTCGCCATCACCGTGGCGCTGGTCTCGACCTGCATCATGCTCGCCGCCATGATGATCTCGCTCTTCGATGCCCATATGTCATCGCGCAACGCCCGGCTCGCCGACTCGCTGCGCGAGGCCAACCACGAACTCAAGAACATGGTCTATCGCGACGCCCTGACCCAGCTGCCCAACCGGCTGCTGCTGGAGGAGCGCCTGGATGCCCTGCTCGACGCCAGCCAACAGGCCTTCGCGGTGTTCTTCGTCGACCTGGACCGCTTCAAGAACGTCAACGACTCGATGGGTCACCACGTAGGCGACGAGCTGATCCAGCAGGCGGCGGCGCGACTACAGGCGGCCGTGCGCGACTCCGATACCGTCGCCCGGGTCGGCGGCGACGAGTTCATGGTGGTGGTGGAAAGCGGCGCGGCGCCCGATATCGTGACCGGCCTGGCCAAGCGCATCGTCAGCACCCTGGACAAGCCGTTCCAGGTCGGCAACAGCGTGGTGAGCATCTCGTCCAGCGTCGGCATCAGCCTCTATCCCGATCATGGCCGGGACAAGCACGAGCTGATGGTGCACGCCGACGCCGCCATGTACTGCGCCAAGCAGATGGGCAGGAACAACTTCCAGTACTTCGAACCCGACATGTCGTCCCACGCCGAGCGGCGCGCCCAGCTGGAGCGGCGCCTGCGGCTGGCGATCGACAACGAGACCCTGAGCCTGGCGTATCAGCCCAAGGTACACGTCGAGACGGGCCGCATCACCGGCGTGGAGGCCCTGCTGCGCTGGGACGACGAGGAACTCGGCACGGTGGCGCCGGACGAGATCATTCCGCTCGCCGAGGACTCCGGCCTGATCCTGGCGATCGGCGAATGGGTGCTACGCACCGCCTGCCGGTATGCCAGGGAGTGGGGAAGAGAAGACGGCCGGCCGATGCCGATGGCGGTCAATATCTCCGCCATTCAGCTGAACAACCGCCACTTCGTCGACACCGTCCGCCAAGCGCTGGCGGACACCGGGCTACCGGCATCCTGTCTCGAGCTCGAGCTGACCGAGAGCGCACTGATCCAGAACCCGGACCACGCCCTGGAGACCCTCACCGAGCTGCGCGCCCTCGGGGTGGTGCTGTCCATAGACGACTTCGGCACCGGGTATTCGAACCTGGCCCAGTTGAAGCGTTTTCCCATCGACCGCCTCAAGATCGACCGTACCTTCATGACCGATGCGGTCACCAATCTGCAGGATGCCGCCATCGTGCGCGCCGTGGTGGCCCTGGCCAGGAGCCTCGACCTGAAGGTCGTCGCCGAGGGCATCGAAAGCGAAGAACAGCTGAGCCTGGTTCGCCAGCTGCAGAGTCACGAATACCAGGGCTACCTGTACAGCCGGGCGCTCCCCGGCGACGAGTTGAGGCGCCTGCTGGCGGATCGACGGGCAGTGGCCGGAGCCCTCGGCGAGCTTCAGGAGGGCTGACGCGCCCGCCAGCGAGCCGCGGTGTCAACGTGCGACGTGCAGCCGGTCCCGCCCGTCCTGCTTGGCTGCGTACAGAGCCGTATCGGCGCGTTTGAACAGGCACGCGAAGGATTCTCCCTGGCGGTGTTCGCCGAGGCCACCGCTGACGGTGATGCCGAGCTTCTGGCCATCCTGGAGCGTGATCCTGCCGGACCGCACGTGCTCGAGCACCCGTTCCATGGCCTTTGCAGCCTCCGCGCCCTCCACTCCCTTCATCACCACCACGAACTCCTCGCCGCCGGCACGGGCCACCACATCGCCATCGCGCAGGCACTCGGAGATCCGTCTCCCCAACCACTGGAGCACGGCATCCCCGACATCGTGGCCATGGGTGTCGTTGACTCGCTTGAAGTGGTCGATGTCGACCAGGGCGATCGAGAACGTCGTGTCCCGGTCGTCATGGGCACGGATCAGCGCCTCCACCTGCTGGTCCAGGTAGGCCCGGTTCGGCAACCGGGTCAGGTAGTCCCGCGAGGCCTTGTAGGTCATGAGATCGAGCGCCTGGCGTACCTGCTCGATCTCAGCTTCATCGGTGATGACGCGTTCCACCGCATCGGCGATCAGCCGCACCAGCTCGACCTCCACTCGAGTGAAGGGCTGTCGGCGGGGCTCGGGGCTGGAGAAGTTGAGGGTGCCCCAGACCTCGCCGTTGAGACACAGCGGAGTGCCGATGTAGCTCTCCAGGCCGAACTGCTGGTAGCAGGGATGGCCCTTGATGCGATCGTCCTGGCCCGCCTCGACGGTCCAGAAGACGTCCTCGGCATCGAGCATCAAGCGGCAATAGGTATCTCCCAGGGCGAAACGATCACCCGGGGAGATGTCCGCGATCTCGGAGGCGGCCCACTTGACGATGTACTGGTCGCCGATGATCCGGCTGACCAGGCCGATATCCAGGGAGAGATAGGCCAACGCATCGCGCAGCAGGGTGGCAATGATCTCGCTCGTGCCGATATCCGTGCGGTTCACGCCGCTATGGACATCGCGCAGCAGCTGAATCATGGCCCGGTACTCGGACACATCCTGAATGATGGCGTAGAACCCCACCACCTCGCCCGCCAGAACATCGGGTATGTAATCCACCTTGAAGTAGAAGGTACGGCCATCCGCCAGCACCAGCCGATCCTCGTAGCTGACCTCCTTCCCCGCCAGCGCCTGTCGGAAGCGTGGCCGCACCTTGTCGAAGGAGGCCGCATCCAGCACCGAGGACACCGGCTGGCCGTAGAGGGCCTCGCGCTCGACACCGAGGAAATCCAGGTAGGCCTGGTTATTGAAGCGAAAGCGCTCCTCCCGGTCGACATACGCCACCATGACCGGCAGCTGGTCGGCGAACCGCCCCACGATTCCCTGGTCGACGGGCTCCGCCGACATCAGCTTGACGACAAAGCTGCCATCGGCGAGACCGTAATAACACACGGCACCATCCTCGAAGGCCCAGGTGTCGCCCGGCTTTATCTCTCGCCGGTTCAGGCACTCGGCGACGGCACCGCCCAGTTGGGTGCGGATGTCCTTCAGTTCGGTCAGCGCCAGCCCGAGCAGCGCCTCCGGCGCGCGGCCGACCAGCGCCCGGGTATCTCCCATGACATCGATGATCCGCTGACTCCGCGAGAAATGCAGGTAGGCGCAATGCGAGAGGGCCAGGACTTCGTCCCACCAGGCTGGTTGTGTCACGACGCCACTTCTCCTTGTCGGTGCCTATCGATCTGCAGGTGCAGCGTCGAGCGTACCGTGACATGGGGGGCGTGGCGAGACGGTTGGCAGGGGAGAAGGTCGCCAAGCGGATGACAGGCAAAAGAAAAGGGCTCACGGATAACCGTAAGCCCTTGAATTCTTTGGCGCGCCCTAAAGGATTCGAACCTTTGACCTTCGCCTCCGGAGGGCGACGCTCTATCCAGCTGAGCTAAGGGCGCGCGGTGCCCGAAGGGTTCCCCATCGAGCGTGCGCCATCCTACCTCGCCACCCTTCCGCTGTCCAGCCGGGTTGGCGCTGCGGGCCCGTACCGTGCGCGCCGGAGTTGACTGGCGACATTTTCCCGCTCTCGGGGTTGCCGCTATACTGGCGCGCATCGCGCTTCGAAGCGCCTCTCGGCCGTCGTGGCGCCGACCGTGACTCGATGACAAGAACACAAATGAGGTGGTGAGAGTGAAATTCAGCATGCGGATCCTGGGATGCCTGTCCATCCTCGGCCTGGCCACAGCGCACGCCGAGGACAACGGGGATCGCGCAGCCATCGCCGAACGCCTGGCCCCGGTGGGCCAGCTGTGCGTCCAGGGCGAGGACTGCGGCACCGCCATGGCCTCGGCCGGCGACAGCGCGGACAGCGGCAGCGGTGCCGTCGACGGCGAGGCCATCTACAACAGCGTCTGCATGGCCTGCCATGAGACCGGCGCCGCGGGCTCCCCGGTGCGTGGCGACGAGGCGGCCTGGGCGGAACGCACCGGCCAGGGCTTCGCGACCCTTCTGGATCACGCCCTCAACGGCATCAACGCCATGCCGGCCCGCGGCGGCAACCCCAACCTCTCCGATGCGGAGGTTCGCGCAGCGGTGGCCTATCTGGTCGAGCCAGTGATGGATGTGCCGCCCGCCGCCGAGGGCAATGCCCAGGCCGAGGATGAGCCTACCTCGGATACCAGCGCTGCCGACACCGGCGGGGCAGCCGGGGGCTCCGCATCCCCGGCCGACGAGGGCCTCGATGGCGAGGCGCTCTATGCCAGCGCCCCCTGCGCTGCCTGCCATGCCGCCGGCATCGCCGGGGCGCCGAAGATCGGCGATACCGAGGCCTGGGCGCCGCGCCTCGACAAGGGCATCGAGACCCTCTATGACAGCGCCCTCAACGGCATCGGCACCATGCCGCCCAAGGGCGGCGCCAGCCTGCCCGACGAGGAGATCAAGGCGATCGTCGACTATATGGTGAGCCAGGCCGAGTAAGGCCCGCCATGCCACGGGGCGCCAATCGGCGCCCCGCTGGCGTTCTGCCATGCCCTAGGATGCGTCGCGAGCCCGCAGCCCGCAGCCCGCAGCCCGCAGCCCGCAGCCCGCAGCCCGCAGCCCGCAGCCCGCAGCCCGCAGCCACGATCATCCCAGCAGCGAGCGAATCCCCGCCAAGGCATCCTTGCCGCGCGCCTGTTTCTTCTCCGGATCCTCGCGATCGGCCCGCCCCTCCCATTCCAGGGCGTCTTCCGGCAGTTCGTCGAGGAAGCGGCTCGGCGTACAGTCCATCAGCTCGCCGTAGGCCTTGCGCTGGCGCGCCAGGGTCATGGTCAGTGTGCGCCGCGCACGGGTGATGCCCACGTAGGCCAGGCGGCGTTCCTCCTCGACGGTGCCCACCTCGATGGCGTTGCGATGCGGCAGCAGCTCTTCCTCGAGGCCCATCAGGTAAACGTGGGGAAACTCCAGGCCCTTGGAAGCGTGCATGGTCAAGAGCTGGACGCGGTCAGAGTCGTCCTCCTCGGCTTGCTGCTCGAGGATGTCTCGCAGCACCAGCCGCGAGATCGCCGCCTCCACGCCGTCGGTCTCGGTGGCCGCACTGGAGGTGTCCTCCTCGGGATCGGCGCCCATCGATTTCTCGAGCTGGTCGATCAGCGTCCAGACGTTGGCCATGCGGCGCTCGGCGATGGTCGGCGCGCTGGCGTTCTGGTAGAGCCAGGCCTCGTAGTCCATGTCGCGCAGCATCTCGCGGATGGCGGAAATGGCGTCGCCCTGGTCCATGCGCCGACGCACGCCCTCGATAAAGTGGGTAAACCTCCCCAGGCGCTCGACGGCTCTGACCGGCAGCTGTTCGGCCAGCCCCAGCTCCTGACAGGCCGCGAACAACGAGCCGCCGCGCTCGGTGGCATAGTTGGCGAGCTTCTCCAGGGTGGTCGGCCCGATCTCGCGGCGCGGCACGTTGACGATGCGCAGGAAGGCGTTGTCGTCGGCGGGATTGATCAGCAGCCGCAGGTAGGCCATGGCGTCCTTGATCTCGTTGCGCGAGAAGAAGGAGGTGCCGCCGGAGAGCTTGTAGGGAATCTGGTAGTGCTGCAGCTTGAGCTCCAGCAGCCGGGCCTGGAAGTTGCCGCGGTAGAGCACCGCGAAGTCACGCCACTCCGCGCGCTCCTTGATGCGCCGGGTGAGGATCTCGCTGGCCACCCGCTCGGCCTCGGCCTCTTCGTGGCGGTTGACCACCACGCGGATCGCCGCGCCCTGCCCCATATCGGACCACAGGGTCTTCTCGTAGACGTGGGGGTTGTTGGCGATCAGCGTGTTCGCCGCACGCAGGATGGTACCGGTGGAGCGATAGTTCTGCTCCAGCTTGATGACGTTCAGGCGCGGGAAGTCCTCGCCCAGGGTCACCAGGTTCTCGGGCCGCGCGCCGCGCCAGGCGTAGATCGACTGGTCGTCGTCGCCGACCACGGTGAAGGTCTGGCGCTCGGCCATCAGCAGCTGCACCAGCTGGTACTGGCTGACGTTGGTGTCCTGGTACTCGTCCACCAGCATGTAGTGGATGCGTTTGCGCCACCGAGAGAGGGCCTCGGGGTCGTCGCGCAGCAGGGTCACCGGCAGCAGGATCAGGTCGTCGAAGTCGACCGCGTTGTAGGCCTTGAGGTGGCGACCGTAGGCCTCATAGACCCGGGCGGCGAACAGCTCATCCTCGCTGGCCGCGTGCGACAGCGCCTGGCCGGGCAGCACCAGGTCGTTCTTCCAGTTGGAGATGGTCGCCTGGACCTGATTGATCGCCTCGGCATCGACCTGGGCGTCCTTGTTCATCAGGTCGCGCAGCAGCGCCTTGGCATCCTCGGGGTCGAACAGCGAGAAGCCCGGCTTGTAGCCCAGCGCCTTGAGCTCGCCGCGGATGATGTTGAGGCCGAGCGTATGAAAGGTCGACACCGTCAGGCCGTGACCCTGGCGGCCCTGGAGCATCTTGCCCACCCGCTCCTTCATCTCCCGGGCGGCCTTGTTGGTAAAGGTCACGGCGGCAATGCGACGGGCGCTCATGCCGCACTCCTGCACCAGGTAGGCGATCTTGGTGGTGATCACGCTGGTCTTGCCCGAGCCGGCTCCGGCCAGCACCAGGCAGGGGCCGTCGATGGCGCGCACCGCCTCCTGCTGGCGCGGATTGAGCTTGGCGATGCGGCTGGCGATGCTCTGGGTCATGCGTCGCTCCTCGGCGTGGCGGCCGGTTCGCTCTTGGACAGTGCCGCCTCCGGATGGCCGGCTTTCTGCTGACCGGCCCCCGGATGGCCGGCCCCCACGAATCCCATCTGGCGCCAGGCTTCAAAGACCAGCACCGCGGCGGCGTTGGACAGGTTCAGGCTACGGCTCTCGGGCAGCATGGGGATACGCAGTCGCTGCCCCTCGGGCAAGGCATCCAGCATCGCCTGGGGCAGGCCGCGGGTCTCGGGGCCGAATACCAGGGCGTCGCCTTCCCGGTAGGCGGGCTCGTGATAGCCGACGCGCCCCCGGGTCGAGACGGCGAATACCCGCGTCGGGGCCACCGCCGCGAGGAAGGCCTCCCAGCTCCGGTGCACTCGCACGCGGGCCCACTCGTGATAGTCGAGGCCGGCGCGACGCAGCCGCTTGTCGTCGAGGGTGAAGCCCAGCGGCTCGATCAGGTGCAGCCGGAAGCCGGTATTGGCGCACAGCCGGATCAGGTTACCGGTGTTGGGGGGAATCTCGGGCTGGTAGAGCACCACGTCGAGCATCGATGACTCCTGATATACTGGACCGACAACGCGCTCGGGCCCCGACGGGGGCCCGAGAAACCGGCTCGGCGACGAGGCAGGGGCATATACCCCCGGGCGCGGCGACCGTTCAGCCTTTGGCCACGCCGTAGCGGTCGCGATAGGCGCGAATCGCCTCGGCATGGCCGCGCAGCGCTTCGCCGGCATGCACCTCGAGGTACTCGAGCACCATGTCCAGGGTGACGATACTCAACACCGGCATGCCGTAGGCGGCTTCGACCTGCTGGATGGCACTGCGCGGATCGCTGTCGTCACCGCCGCGCTCCTGGCGATCCAGGGCGACCACCACACCGGCGGCCTCGGCCCCGGCGCCCTCGATCAGCCCCATCACTTCGCGGATGGCGGTGCCGGCGGTGATGACGTCGTCGATGATCAGGATGCGGCCGGCAAGCTCGGCGCCGACGATGTTACCGCCCTCGCCGTGCGCCTTGGCCTCCTTGCGATTGAACGCATAGGGCAGATCGAGGTCATGATGATCCGCCAGGGCCACCGCGGTGGAAGCGGCCAGCGGAATGCCCTTGTAGGCCGGGCCGAACAGCACGTCGGTCTCGAGGCCGCTGTCGGCGATGGCCTGGGCGTAGAAACGGCCCAGCTCGGCCAGGGCGCGGCCGGTCTTGAACAGGCCGGCGTTGAAGAAATAGGGGCTGACGCGCCCGGACTTGAGGGTGAACCCGCCGAAACGCAGCACGCCCTGCTCGATGGCGAACTCGATGAAGGCCTGCTGGTAGGGTTGCAGGGTCGATGCGGCCACGGAGCCTCCTATCACGTTTATTGGCGGACGCCATTTACCCAAACGTCGAAACGTCGGGTATCATACACGCGCGACGCAAAAGGGACCATGTATGAAAATCGCCACCATCAATGTCAATGGCATCCGCGAGGCGGTCGGCCGAGGCTTCCTCGACTGGCTGGCCAACCAGGATGCCGACGTCGTCTGCGTGCAGAACCTCAAGGCCAAGAGTTTCGAGCTCGACGACAGCATCCTTTATCCGGAAGGCTACGAGGGCTATTTCCTCGATGCCGAACAGGACGGTTTCTCCGGCGTCGGCTTGTATTGCCGCAAGATTCCCAAGGCGATCATGTACGGCCTGGGTTTCCCCCAGTGCGACCACGAAGCACGCTTCCTGCAGGCCGACTACGACCGCTTCAGCATCGCCAGCTTCCTGATGCCCGACGGCAGTGATCCGGCCGCCAAGCAGTCGTTCATGGCCCAGTACCAGGAGTACCTGGCCAAGATGGCTCGCAAGCGCCGCGAGTACATCATCTGCGGCACCTGGCACATCGCCCACAAGACGATCGACCTGGAGAACTGGGCCGATAACCAGACGACCCCCGGCTTCAAGCCCGAGGAGCGCGCCTGGATGGACCAGGTGCTCGGCCCGACCGGCTTCATCGACACCTTTCGCGAGATCAACCGCGACGCCGGCGAGTACACCTGGTGGCCGGCGCTGGATCAAGACCAGCCCCGCGAGCGCCAGGAAGGCTGGCGCATCGATTACCAGCTGGTCGGCCCCAACTTCCGCCGCCACGTGGTGGACGCCTGGATCGACTACGACGCGACCTTCTCCGAGTACGCGCCGCTGATCGTCGAGTACGACCTGCCGCTCTGAGTCGCCTCCCTTCGTCGCCGTCATGCTCCAGGCATGACGCAACACGCCGGCCCTGGGCCGGCGTGTTGCGTTAAGAGAACACGGATTATTGCTGCGCTCCCGCCAAGTGCGGAAATCAATCCGTCTCCTCCACCTCAGCGGCGGATGCCCAGCGCCTCGCGCTGGTGATCGAACAGCTCGCTGCCGGCCTTCTCGGCCAGATCGAGCATGGCATCGAGCTCGGCACGGCTGTAGGTGCCCGACTCGGCGGTGCCCTGCACCTCGATCAGCCCGCCACCCTCGGCCATCACCACGTTCATGTCGGTGCCGGCGCGGGAGTCCTCGGGATAGTCCAGATCGACCACCGGCACACCCTGAAAGATGCCCACCGAGACCGAGCTCACCAGCTGATGGAAGGGATCGCTCTTGATCAGCTTCTCGCGCTGCAGGTAGCGCAGGGCATCGACCAGCGCCACGCAACCGCCGGTGATGGATGCCGTACGTGTGCCGCCATCGGCCTGAATGACGTCGCAGTCCACGGTGATGGTGAACTCGCCGAGTTTCTTCAGGTTCACCGCCGCGCGCAGCGAGCGTCCGATCAGCCGCTGGATCTCCAGCGTGCGACCGCCCTGCTTGCCGCGGGTCGCCTCGCGACCGCCGCGGGTGTGGGTCGCACGGGGCAGCATGCCGTACTCGGCGGTCACCCAGCCCTGCTTCTTGCCGCGCAGCCAGCGCGGCACGCCGGCCTCGACACTGGCATTGCACAGCACCTTGGTATCGCCGAACTCCACCAGCACCGACCCCTCGGCATGGCGGGTGTAATCGCGGGTCAAACGGATGTCGCGGGGCTGGTCGGGGGTGCGTCCGCTGGGACGCCGGAAGTCCGGAGACATGGCACCTCTCTCGCAATCGGGAATGGATGGCCGGCCATTCTACACGGACTACCGGGGGAATCAGTTACACTGACCCGTTTCCCGACATCGACCGTTCCACAGGAGCTCACTCCATGGTGCACAGCATGACCGCCTTCTCGCGGCAGGACCGCGATGCCGACTGGGGTCGGCTGCAGCTGGAGCTGCGATCGGTCAACCAGCGCTACCTCGACCCCCACTTCCGCCTGCCAGAGGCCCTGCGCGACCTGGAGCCCGGCCTCCGCGACGCTCTGCGAAGCCAACTGGCCCGCGGCAAGGTGGAGTGCACGCTGCGCTTCGACCCAGCCGAGCGCAGCGCCGACGCCGCCGTCAATCACGACCGACTGCGCGCCCTGGGTGCGGCGCTGGGCGAGGTGCGCGAGGCCATTCCCGAGGCGCCGCTGCCCGATGCCCTGGCGCTGCTCGACCATCCTGGCGTGCTCGAGGCCCCCGGGCTCGATCTCGAGGCCATCAAGACCGAGGCACGCGCCCTGTTCGACGTGGCCCTGGACGACCTGGTCGCCGGCCGCGCCCGTGAGGGCGAGCAGCTCGCCGCGCTGATCCGCGAGCGGCTGACGGGTATTCGCACCCAGGTCGCCGAGGTCCGCCGCCTGCTGCCCGGGATCCTCGAGCGCCAGCGCAGTCAGTTGCTCGAGCGCCTGGCCGACATGCGCACCGAGCTCGAGCCCCAGCGCCTGGAGGCCGAGCTGGTGCTGCTGGCCCAGAAAGCCGACGTGGCCGAGGAGCTCGACCGCCTGGAGACCCACGTCGGCGAGGTCGAGCGCCAGCTCAAGCAGAAGGGGCCGATCGGCCGGCGCCTGGACTTCCTGATGCAGGAGCTCAACCGCGAAGCCAACACGCTATCGTCGAAATCGGTGGTCGCCGACACCACCCGCTGCGCCGTGGAGCTCAAGGTGCTGATCGAGCAGATGCGCGAGCAGATCCAGAACATCGAGTAGCTTCGCGATGCCCGTGCTATCGAGCGCCTCCCCCCTGTCGACGGGCCTCGGATTGGCCCTACTGGTCTCACTGTGCCTCGTCGCCTGGCCGGTCGCCGGCCAGACCACGCCGGGCACGGCGGGAGACCCGCGTGGCAACGGGGACGTGATCGTGGTCGGCGGCGACCACTACCACCCGCCCTACGAGTTCCTCGACGAGGACGGTCGCCCCACCGGCTATGCCGTCGAGTTGACCCGAGCCATCGCCGAGGTAATGGGCATCGAGGTGCGCATCGAGCTGGGCCCCTGGAGCGAGATGCGCCGCAAGCTGGAAAGCGGCGAGATTGACGCCCTGGAGGGCATGTCCTACTCCGAGGGCCGTGACGCCAGCTTCGACTTCGCCCCGCCCCACGCCATCGTCCACCAGTCGATCTTCGCCCGTCGCGGAACGCCTCCCGTGGAACGCCTGGAGGAACTCCGCGGCAAGGCGGTCATCGTCCAGCGCGGCGACATCATGCAGGACCTGCTGATCGAGCAGGACGTCGGGGCCGAGCTGTTCACCACCGACACCCATGCCGATGCCCTGCGCGCCCTCGCCGCCGGCCAGCACGACTACGCCCTGGTGGCCAATCTCCCGGCGCTGTACCTGAGCCGCGAGCTGGGGCTGACCAACCTGGTGCCGGTCGCCCGTCCCTTCTCGCTGCGCTACGGCTATGCGGTCAAGGAGGGAAACGCCGACGTACTCGCCCAGTTCAGCGAGGGACTGGCGATCCTCAAGAACACCGGCCGCCATCAGGCCATCTACGACAAGTGGCTGGGCCCCCTGGTGCAGGGGCAAGGCCTGCCGTGGAAGCGCCTGGGCCTGATCGGGGCGATCGCCTCGGCGCTGCTGCTGCTGATCCTGGGCGGCATCGTGGTCTGGAATCGCATGCTCAAGCGCGAGGTGGCCAGCCGCACCGAGGAACTCCAGCGCCAGCAACAGCAGCTGATCCAGGCCGACAAGATGTCCTCGCTGGGCGTGCTGGTCTCGGGCGTGGCCCACGAGATCAACAACCCCAGCGGCCTGCTGCTGCTGAATTTGCCGGTGCTGCGGGATGCGCACGACGACGCCCGACCCATTCTCGAGGCCCACTATCGCGAGCACGGCGACTTCCCGTTCGGCGGCCTGCCCTACTCGCGCATGCGCGACGAGGTGCCCTTGATGCTCGACGAAATGCTGGAAGGCACCCAACGCATCAAGCGCATCGTCGGTGATCTCAAGGACTTCGCCCGTCAGGGCAGCCGCGATCTCGGCGAACGCCTCGACCTCGACGAGGTGACCAGGACCGCGGTGCGGCTGGTCGACAACTCGATCCGTCAGGCCACCGACCGCTTCGAGGCGCACTATGCGGGCGACCTGCCCGCCGTGCGGGGCAATGCCCAGCGCATCGAACAGGTGGTGATCAACCTGGTGCTGAACGCCTGCCAGGCTCTCGAAAATCGCGATCAGGGCATCCGCCTGACGACCCGTTTTCTCCCTGGCGACGGGACCGTGACCCTGGAAGTGCAGGATGAAGGCCGGGGCATCGACCCGGCGGCGCTGTCCCGGCTGACTGATCCCTTCTTCACCACTCGGCGGGAGTCCGGTGGCACCGGCCTGGGGCTATCCGTCTCCGCCGGCATCGTCCGCGAGCACGACGGCGACCTGGCCTTCGCCTCGCGTCCAGGCGAGGGCACCATCGCCACCTTGACGCTGCCCGTGGCCCCGCCTGACGACGCTGCCACTCTCCATCAGAACGAGCGATGAGCATGAACCTCTATCCCGCCTTCGGCCTGCTGCTGGTCGACGACGAGCCCTCCTTCCTGCGTAGCCTGAGCATCGCCCTGGAGCGCAGCGGCGGTATCAATCACCTCCATCGCTGCGAGGACAGCCGCCAGGTGATGGACATCCTGGCGCGGGAGAACATCGGACTGGTGACGCTGGACCTCACCATGCCCCACCTGTCGGGCGAGACACTGCTGCGGCAGATCGTCGAGGAGCATCCCGACGTCGGCGTGATCGTGATCAGCGGCCTGAACCAGGTGGAGACCGCCGTCGACTGCATCAAGCACGGCGCCTTCGACTACTTCGTCAAGACCGACGAGCAGAGCCGGCTGATCGAGGGCATCAAGCGGGCCATCCGCCTGCAGGAACTGCGCCAGGAGAACCAGGAGCTGCGGCGTCGCTTTCTCAACGACACTCTGGAGCATCCCGAGGCGTTCGCCGACATCGTCACCGACGACAAGGGCATGCGCTCGGTCTTCCAGTACCTCGAGTCGGTGGCCCCGAGCGGTCAGCCGCTGCTGATCAGTGGAGAGAGCGGCGTCGGCAAGGAACTGATCGCACGGGCGGCCCATGACCTGAGCGGTCGGCCCGGGCCGCTGGTCTGCGTCAACGCGGCGGGGCTGGACGACGGCGTCTTCGCCGACACCCTGTTCGGTCACGAGAGGGGCGCCTTCACCGGAGCCGATCGTCCCCGCGCCGGGATGGTCGAGCAGGCCGCGGACGGCACCCTGTTCCTCGACGAGATCGGCGACCTAAGTCCGGCTTCCCAGGTCAAGCTGCTGCGCCTGCTGCAGGAGGGGGAATACTACCCACTGGGCAGCGACCGCCCCAAGCGAGCGCGGGCGCGCATCGTGGTGGCGACGCATCACGACCTCGAGGCACGCCAGCGGGAAGGTGATTTCCGCAAGGACCTCTACTACCGCCTGCGTACCCACCAGGTGTGGATTCCGCCGCTGCGACGGCGCCACGGCGACATCCCGCTGCTGCTGGACCACTTCCTCGCCGAGGCCGCCGACGAGCTCGGCAAGCCGCGGCCGACCTATCCTCCTGAGCTGCCGGTACTGCTGGCCAACCACCCCTTCCCCGGCAACGTACGCGAACTGCGTGCCATGGCCTATGACGCCATGAGCGTCCATCGCTCGCGGACGCTTTCCATGGAGGTGTTCCGGCGCGCCATCGATCCGGGGCGCACGGCCCCCGAGCCGTCGGAGGCCTGTGTCGAACGTCACGTCTTCACCCCGAACGAACCCCTGCCAACGTTGCACGAGGTCGCCGACCTGCTGGTCCGCGAGGCAATGCGCCGAGCCGAGGGCAACCAGTCGATCGCCTCGCGACTGCTGGGCATCTCCCAGCCGGCGCTCAGCAAGCGGCTGAAAAAATTGCGCGAAGCCGGCTCGGAACCCCTATAACCCGTACGCTCGGATAACCTTGGTTATATCGCCACAATTTTCTTTATTTTCAATTAATTGCCTCAAAAATAGCGCCACGGTATGTCGCGAAGTTATACCCCTTCACCATCGTTCGCCACCCCATGAAACACCCATTAATCTATATAAAACAATTAGTTAATGTAAATTAAACCATCTGGCACGCGCCTTGCTCCATCGGAAGTGGCCCCTCACGGGAGCCACCACATTCCAAGAGCAAGAGGTTCGACGACCAATGCCAACAACAACGAAGGCGGCCACACCGGCCGCGACCGCCTCCCCCACCATGATGATCGCCAACGTGGGAGGTGCCGCATGCTCGCGCTGATCAACGACCTGCTGTGGGGCAAGGTGCTGATCGCCTTGCTGATCGCCGTAGGCATCGGCTTCACCCTCGCCTCGCGCTGCGTGCAGTTCCGCTACTTCGGCCGCATGTTCCGCATTCTCAGCGCCAGCCAGGCCTTCAAACGCGACAGGCACGGCCACCTGAGCTCCTTCCAGGCGCTGCTGCTGTCGGTGGCCGGCCGGGTCGGCGGCGGCAACATCGCCGGCGTCGCCGTGGCCATCACGCTGGGCGGCCCAGGCGCCGTGTTCTGGATGTGGGTGGTCGGCCTGATGGGCATGGCCACCAGCTTCCTCGAGTGCACCCTGGCGCAGACCTACAAGACCGCCGAGCCCGACGGCACCTACCGCGGCGGCCCGGCCCGCTACATCGCCCGCGGCCTCGGCCGCCGCTGGAACTGGCTGGCGGGCCTCTACTCGGTGCTGCTGCTGGCCACCTTCGGCTTCGCCTTCACCGCCCTGCAGTCCTATGCCGTAGCCACCTCCTTCGACGATGCCTTCGGCATCCCGGCCCGCTACACCGGGCTCGGACTGGCCCTGCTGGTCGGCCTGATCGTCTTCGGCGGGGTCAAGCGCATCGCCCGGGTCACCGAGGTCCTGGTCCCGGTGATGGCAGGCGGCTACCTGCTGATCGCCCTGGCGGTCCTGGCGCTGAACGTGACGCAGTTGCCCGACGTCATCGGGCTGATCGTCAAGAGCGCCTTCGGCCTCGAGCCGGCCATCGGCGGCGGCATCGGCGCGGCGATCATGATGGGCGTCAAGCGCGGCCTGTTCTCCAACGAGGCCGGGCTGGGCAGCGCGCCCAACGTGGCGGCAGTGGCCTACGTGCCGCACCCGGTCAATCAGGGCATCGTCCAGGCCTTCTCGGTGTTCATCGACACCATGATCATCTGCTCGGCCACCGCCTTCATCATCCTGCTCGGCGGGGCCTATGATCCGGCAGCCGGCGCCGGCATCGACGGCATCGCCCTGACCCAGGCCTCGCTGGCCGACCACGTCGGCGAATGGGGCCGCAGCTTCGTCAGCATCGCGCTGCTGCTGTTCGGCTTCAGCACCATCCTCTACAACTACTACCTCGGCGAAAACAGCCTCGACTTCTTCAGCCGCGGCAATCGCACCCTGTTCAACGCTTTCCGACTCGCCATCATCGGCCTGTGCACCTGGGGGGCGATGACCGACCTGGGCACCGTCTTCGCCTTCGCCGACACCACCATGGGCTTCCTGGCACTTGCCAACCTCATCGCCTTGACCATGCTGTTCAAGCCGGGACTGCGCATCCTGCGCGACTTCGATGGCCAGATCCGGTCGGGCGTGACACAGCCGATCTTCGACGCCGAGCGCTTTAGCGACCTGAACGTCGATCCGACGGCCTGGGAGATCGAGCCCGAGGATCGCGAGCGCGTCCGCCGCTCCACGGCGGCAGCGACCACCGAGGCGTAGCGAGCCTCCCCCAGCACGACGGCCCGGCCGCGGAGAACTCCGCCGCCGGGCCGTCGCGTCCTGGTTCCTCTCGACACGAGCCCATCGGAGAGACTTCATGGAAACCATGCAGCAATGGGTGGAAAGCCTGGAACGCCGCGCCAGATCCCGCCTGGGCAACGGCCGCGTCGCCGACTACATTCCGGCGCTGGCCGAGCAGGACGCCGATCGGTTCGGCATCGCGATCTGTACTAATCAGGGCGAGATCTACCACGCCGGCGAGGCCCAGGTGCCCTTCTCGATTCAGAGCATCGCCAAGGTGCTGCTGCTGACCCTGGCCCTGCGCGTCCAGGGTGATGCCCTGTGGACGCGCGTGGGCCGCAACCCCTCGGGTATGCCCTTCAATTCCCTGACCCAGTTGGAAGCGGAGGGCGGCAAGCCCCGCAACCCCTTCATCAACGCCGGTGCCATCGCGGTGACAGACCGCCTGGTCGGCGCCTTCGCCACGCCCTCGAAGCACCTGCGCGACGTCGCCCGCCGCTTGTCCGGCAACTCGGCGATTCACATCGACGATGCCGTGCAGGCTTCCGAGTGGAAACATCGGTCCCGCAACGCCGCCATGGCCTACCTCATGAAGGCCTTCGGCCACCTCGACAACGAGGTCGACGAGGTCCTGACGGCCTACTTCGCCTGCTGCGCGCTGTCCATGAGCTGCGTCGATCTCGCCCGCGCCTTCAACTTCCTGGCCGCCGAGGGTC
Source organism: Halomonas sp. B23F22_20 (assembly GCF_043496985.1). Taxonomy (NCBI): domain Bacteria; kingdom Pseudomonadati; phylum Pseudomonadota; class Gammaproteobacteria; order Oceanospirillales; family Halomonadaceae; genus Halomonas; species Halomonas sp. B23F22_20. The sequence continues at coordinate 83,264 of NZ_JBIEKH010000004.1, read as the reverse complement.
ATGCCCTGTCCGCAGGCGAACGCTTCATCGCCCCCGACCTGGCACGGCGGATCAACTCGCTGCTGTTCACCTGCGGTATGTACGATGCGGCGGGCGACTTCGCCTACCGGGCCGGTTTGCCAGCCAAGAGCGGCGTCGGCGGCGGCATCGTCGCCATCGTGCCCGGCCGCTTCTCGGTCTGCGCCTGGTCGCCGGCGCTGGATGAACGCGGTAACTCGGTAGCCGCCCAATATGCCCTCGAATTGCTCGCCGACGACCTGGGCCGCTGGTCCGGTATCATCCCCGCCGGCTTGACTTCGGGTGGCAAGATGACGCCCATTATGTAGTTTTATTACTTTTATAAAGGCAAAAATTCGCGCAATTGGCGCCGAAATTTAGACTTTGGTCGCAAATGAAGAGTAAGATTCCTGGCTTCACTCGTACTAGATCGGGCGCTGCCCAGGAGGTTCGCCATGTCGACCACCCCGTCCGGCGCCACCGCGCGCCACCCCCGCCTGGCTGAACTGGCGCTGGCCCTCGGCGGCTTCGGGATCGGCACCAGCGAGTTCGTGATCATGGGCCTGCTGGAGCGCGTGGCCGGCGATCTGCAGGTCACCGCCGCCGACGTCGGCTACGCCATCTCCAGCTATGCGCTGGGCGTGGTGGTCGGCGCACCGCTGATCTCGGCGCTGGCCGCCCGGGTGCCGCGCCGCACCCTGCTCATCGTGCTGATGCTGGTGTTCGCCGTAGGCAACATCGCCAGCGCCATGGCCACGTCCTTCTGGCCCTTCGTGGGGCTACGCTTCCTGGCCGGCCTGCCCCACGGCGCCTACTTCGGCGTGGCCGCCCTGGTGGCCGCTGCCGCGGTGCCGGTCGAGCAGCGCGCCCAGGCGATCAGCCGGGTGATGCTGGGCCTGACCAGCGCCATCGTGATCGGCGCGCCGCTGGCCACCTGGGCCGGCCAGTGGCTGGGCTGGCAAAGCGCCTTCCTCGGCGTCGGCGTGATCGCCCTGACCACCGCCGTGCTGATCCGCCTGTGGGTCCCTCGCCAGCCCCACAACCCGGACGCCAGCCCCCGTCGGGAGCTCACCGCGCTGGTCAAACGGCGGGTGTTGTTCACCCTGGGTGTGGCCAGCATCGGCTTCGGCGGCATGTTCGCGGTGTTCAGCTATGTGGTGCCGACCCTCTCGAGCCAGGCCGGCATGAGCGAGGCGGTGGGCCCCTGGGTGCTGGCGATCTTCGGCATCGGCACCATCCTCGGCAACCTGATTGGCGCCCGCCTCGCCGACAAGCACCTGCTCAAGGCGATCCCCCGCATCCTGGTGTGGTGCCTGCTGGTCCAGGGCGGCTTCTTCTTCGCCGCCAACCACTTGATCGCCGGCCTGCTGTTCGTTGGCCTGGTAGGCACCAGCATGGCACTGGGCCCCGCGCTGCAGACCCGGCTGATGGATGTCGCTGGCGATGCCCAGACCATGGCCGCCTCGATGAACCATGCCGCCTTCAACTGCGCCAATGCCCTCGGCGCCTGGCTGGCGGCGGTGGTGATCAAGGGCGGGGCGCCCTGGTCGGCCAGCGGCCTGGTCGGCGCCGTGCTGGCGCTCGGCGGGCTAGCGGTGTTCATCGTGGGACGCCACCTGGAGCGCCGCGAGGCCCAAGCCGCCGCGGCCTGACCCCGGCGGATGGGGGATAGGGGATGGGCGCCAAGTATGCGATACTTCGCGCCCTCTCCGCAGCCGTCGATATCGCAGGATCCGTCATGCCCCAAGGTACGCTCTTCATCGTTTCCGCCCCCTCCGGCGCCGGCAAGACCAGCCTGGTACGCGAACTGATCGAAAGCCTCGACGGCATCCAGGTCTCGGTCTCTCACACCACCCGGCCACGCCGCGAGGGTGAGGTCGACGGCGTGAACTACCACTTCGTCGATCAGGCCGAGTTCGAGCGGATGATCGGGGAAGGCGACTTCTTCGAGCACGCCCGGGTGTTCGACAACTACTACGGCACGTCGCGGCGCGCCGTGGAGAACCTGCTGGCCGCCGGCCAGGATGTGATCCTCGAGATCGACTGGCAGGGGGCCCGCCAGGTCCGCGAACAGGTGCCTGACGCCGTGTCGATCTTCATCCTGCCGCCGTCACGGGAGGAGCTGGAGCGCCGCTTGTCGAGCCGCGGCACCGACGAGCATGCGGTCGTCGCCTCGCGTATGCGCGAGGCCGTCAGCGAGATGTCCCACTTCAACGAATACGATTACCTGGTGATCAACGACGACTTCACCACCGCCCTGCGCGAGCTGCAGTCGCTGGTCATCGCTCGGCGACTGGCCGCCGAGCGCATGCACGAACGCCACGCCACGCTGCTGGCGGCGCTGTTGTCATGACCCTCCGCCGCGGGCGCTTGTCATGACGCTCAGCCGCAGGCGCTGGTCCTGAGCCGACCGCAGCGCTTGTCAAGGGAACCGGGCGTCGAGTAATCTATTCGATCTATTCATCGGTGAATCCCTGGGGCGCAGCGACGCCAGCCGGGGTTTCGCCCGTCAGCATTCAGGAAGGCATTCATGGCGCGAGTCACAGTCGAAGATTGTCTGGAAAACGTCGAAAACCGCTTCAAGCTGGTGATGATCTCCACCCAGCGTGCGCGACAGCTGGCCCGCGGCTCCCGCGATGCCCTGCTGCCCTGGGAGAACGACAAGCCCACCGTGATGGCGCTGCGTGAAATCGCCGAAGGCCTGGTCGACTCCAGCGTGCTGGACGAGCCCATCGAGGCCCCCGTGCGTCCTCGCCCCGAAGGCGAGCCGGGCATCCCCGCCGAGGAGTGATGCCGCCGTCGTCGCCATCCGCACGGCCATCATGCAACCTTCAGGGCGCGCCGCATGTTCACCATCGATGACCTGGCCGACCGCCTCGGCGGCTACCTCCCCCCGGACGAGATTCAGCAGGTCAAGCGTGCCTTCTACTACGCCGAGCAGGCCCACGACGGCCAGCGCCGGCGCTCCGGTGAGCCCTATGTGACCCACCCCCTGGCGGTGGCCAACATCCTGGCCAACATGCACATGGACCATCAGAGCCTGATGGCCGCCATGCTGCATGACGTCATCGAGGACACCGGTGTCTCCAAGCAGGCCCTCGGCGAGCAGTTCGGCGAGCCGGTGGCCGAGCTGGTCGACGGGGTTTCGAAGCTGACCCAGATCACCTTCGAGGACAAGGCGGTCGCCCAGGCCGAGAACTTCCAGAAGATGGTGCTGGCGATGTCCCGGGACATCCGGGTGATCATCGTCAAGCTGGCCGACCGGCTGCACAACATGCGCACCCTGGGAGCACTTCGCCCGGAGAAGAAGCGCCGCATCGCTCGCGAGACCCTGGAGATCTACTCGCGGATCGCCAACCGGCTGGGCATCAACACCATCCGCGTGGAGCTCGAGGACCTGTCCTTCCAGGCCCTGCACCCGATGCGCGCCGAGCGCATCAAGCGCGCCGTGGCCAGCGCCCGTGGCCACCGCCGCTCGGCGATCCGCCAGGTCCAGAACAGCCTGCAGAACAGCCTCGACGACGAGGGGCTGACCGGCTCGGTGGTGGGTCGCCAGAAACACCTGCTGTCGATCTACCGAAAGATGCGCGATCAGCGGAAGTCGTTCGCCGAGATCATGGACGTGTTCGGCTTCCGCATCATCACCGATGACGTCGATAGCTGCTATCGCATCCTTGGCGTGGTGCACAACCTCTACAAGCCGGTGCCGGGGCGATTCAAGGACTACATCGCCATCCCCAAGGCCAACGGCTACCAGAGCCTGCACACCACGCTGTTCGGCAGCGGCGGCATGCCCATCGAGGTGCAGATCCGCACCCGCGAGATGGAGGCCATGGCCAACAACGGCATCGCCGCCCACTGGCTGTACAAGGCCGGCCAGACCGAGCATCCGATCGCCGAGGGCAGCCATGCCCGGGCCCGGGCCTGGGTCAAGGGCCTGCTCGAGATGCAGCGCCATGCCGGGGATTCGCTGGAGTTCATCGAACACGTCAAGAACGACCTGTTCCCCGACGATATCTACGTGTTCACGCCCAAGGGCGACATCATGGAGCTGCCTCAGGGCGCCACGGTGATCGACTTCGCCTACAGCGTGCACACCGACATCGGCAACAGCTGCATCGCCTGCCGCATCGATCGCCACCTTGCGCCACTCTCCACTCGCCTGCAGAGCGGCCAGACGCTGGAGATCATCACCGCGCCCGGGGCCCGGCCCAACCTGGCCTGGCTCAACGTAGTGGTCACCGCCAAGGCACGCTCGGCGATCCGCCACGCGCTCAAGCACCAGCAGCACACCGAAGCCGTCCAACTGGGGCGCCGGCTGCTCAACAAGGCACTGGCGGAGTTCGAGACCAGCCTCGAGGAGCTGCCGGCCAAGCCACTGGAAAGCCTGCTGGCCGAGCTCGAGCTCAAGAGCGAGGACACGCTGCTGGAATCCATCGGCCTGGGCACCCGCGTCGCCCACGTGGTGGCTCGCCGCCTGGCGGACCTCCAGCACGGCGACCAGGCGCCGACCCAGGACGCAGGGCACCACCAGGGCCCGATCGTGATCAGCGGCGCCGAGGGCATGGTGATCAAGTTCGCCCGCTGCTGTCATCCGCTGCCCGGCGACCCGGTGATCGGCCACCTCTCGGTGGGCAAGGGCATCGTCGTCCACCGCGTCGAGTGCCGCAACCTGGCCGAGCTGAGGAGCGACCCGGACAAGCTGTTCGCCCTCGAGTGGTCGGAGCAGTCCGACGAAGACTTCCCGGTGCCGCTGCGCCTTGAGATCGAGAGCCGCCGGGGCCTGGTGGCCGAACTGGCCAGCCTGGTCACCGATGCCGACGCCAATATCGAGCGCATCGGCATCGAGGAGCGTGACGCCCGACTGTCGATCGTCAACCTCACCCTGTCCGTACGCAACCGCGTGCACCTGGCGCGGATCATCAAGCGCCTGCGCAACCTGTCCCACGTCGGCAAGATCACTCGCCTGGGCAACTGAATCCTTCCGCTCCCGCCCGCCGCCTTGGCGGCGGGCGGGAGCTTTCATTGGTCATTCCCTCATCGCCAACAATACGGAGCACACCATGAGCAACAAGGCCGTCATCAACACCGACCAGGCACCCGCCGCCATCGGCCCCTATTCCCAGGCCATCAAGGCCGGCAACACCGTCTACCTCTCCGGCCAGATTCCGCTGGACCCGGCCACCATGGAAATCGTCTCCGACGACTTCGAGGCCCAGGCGCGCCAGGTTTTCACCAACCTGAAAGCCGTTGCCGATGAGGCCGCTGGCGGCCTCAAGGACGTGGTCAAGCTCAACCTCTATCTGGTGGACCTGGACAACTTCGCCATCGTCAACGGCATCATGGAAGAGTTCTTCGACGCCCCCTATCCGGCCCGCGCCGCGGTGGGCGTCAAGGCGCTGCCCAAGGGCAGCCAGGTCGAAGCTGAGGCCGTGCTGGTCATCGGCGACTGATAGCCTTTCCCCGGCCAAGAGCAGAGCAAGGCGGCGACAAGCTCCGGAATGCCGGACCATTGCGAGGGCGCTGTGAACCCATCCCTGGCGTAGGATCCTCGCTACACCTTGCCGCCGCCCATCAGACTTTCGAGGTTGGGCATACTGTTTGACGCAGAGAGCAAAGACTCCATGCGCCTGTTTCTGGCCTTGGTTCCGCCGCCAGTCCTGCGCCGGCGGTTCGGCATTCTGGCCGATGCCGCCAGAGCCCGCTGCGGCGGCCAACGCATGCCGGACGACAGCATCCATCTCACGCTCGCCTTCCTCGGCGAGCAGCCACCGGCGCGGGCCACGGCCATCGCCGACTGGCTGGCGGGCGTGACCCTGCTGCCTGGCCGCTGGCGGCTCGACTGCTGGGGCCAGTTCCGTCGACCCGGCATCGTCTGGGTCGGAGCCACCCACGTCGATCCAGCGCTGGCGAGCCTGCAATGCCAGCTGTGGGACGGCCTGGAGCGACTCGGCGCCGGCACGCGTCCCGAACGCTTCGTGCCCCATATCACACTGCTGCGCAAGGCGACGCAGCCCTCGGCGGCGGAACTGCCCGCCGTTTCCCTGGCATGGGACTACACTCAGGTTGAGCTAATACAGTCAACGATCACGCATGATGGCAGCCGCTACCGCTGCCTCGCGCGAACGGCTCATCCCGAGGAGTCGCCATGTCGCCCAGAGTCGCCCCACGGACCATCCTGATGCTCGGCGCGCTGGCCACTGCCCACGCCAGCGCTGCCCCCAACATCGAGTTCGGGATCACCAGCGAAAGTACACCAGCAGTAAGCGTCACGTTCGACACCCTTCTCGGCCTGCTCCCGCGGTATCCCGCCCTCGATCTGCGTCTCGCCACCGGCCTGCTGTGGCTATCCGGCGATCATTACCAGGACAACCTCGCCTGGCGACTGACGCCGGCTCTGCGCTATGGCTTCGCCGACGGCCGGGCCTATGTCGAGGCCGGCGTGGGAGGCGCACTGTTCGTCGAGACACGGCTCGAGGAGCGGGACCTGTCCACCTCCTTCCAGTTCGAGGACCGCCTGGCGGCGGGCGTGCGTCTCGACCGGGGCGGCGAGCTGGGGATCGGCATCAGCCACTACTCCAACGCCAGCCTCGACCGCCCCAACGACGGCTTCGAGGTCTATTCGCTGAACTATCGCCTGGCCCTCTGAATCGGGGGGACGGCACCGCTCAAGTCGTCGGCTGCAGGTAACCGCCCTCACGAAGTACCTGGGCATAGCCCTCGCGGAAGCTGGGGTAGCGGAAGCGATAGCCGCTCTCGAGCAAACGGGCGTTGTCGCAACGCTTGCTGGCCCGGCGGCGCAGCGGCGACTGGATGGTCTCGGTGGCCTCGACCTTGAGCTGCTTGGCCAGCCATGCCATCACCTCGTGGAGGGGCGCCGGCTCGCAGTCGCTGGCCAGGTACAGCTCGTGCAGGGCCTCCCCGTCGAGCGCACGGGCGATGAGATGGGCCAAGACGCCGGCGCAGTCGTCGCGGTGAATGCGGTTGGAGTACATCGCCGGGGTCGCCGCGGCGATGCGACCCTCGCCGACCTGGCGGATCAGACGATCACGACCCGGCCCATAGATGCCGGAGAAACGCACCGCGGTACCGGGCAGGACATGGTCGATCAGTGTCTGCTCGGCCTCGCGCATCAGCAGCCCGGAGAAGCCGGTGGGCACGGTGGGGCTGTCCTCATCGACCACCTCGCCCTCCTGCTGGGCATAGACGCTGGTGGAGGAAACGAAGAAGACATGCCGCGGCGGACGCTGACGACCACCGAACTCGTCCAGTACCGCCTTGAGACCGTCCGGGTAGGCGGCCCGATAGGCCGCTTCCTCGAAGCGATCGGCGCTGACCACATAGACCAGGATGTCGGCGTCCGGCAGCTCGGCCAGGGCCGCCGCGTCGTTCAGGTCCGCCGATACGCCCTCCAGGCCGCTTTCGGCCAACCTGGCAGCATCGCGGCGCACCCCAATCACCCGCTGTCCGGATGCCTTGAGTTCGCCTCCCAGCGTCGTTCCAATGTCTCCACAGCCCAGAATCAGCGTCGTTGTCTTCACCTTTCCTTCGCCCCCTGATAAAAAGTCCCTATGACCCGATGGGGTGCCCTGGGATGGGGCCCGCGACATTCAGCACTATCGAGGTAGCCCCGGCACCGAAATGACTCTAACAGAACTCCGTTACATCGTAACCCTGGCCCAGGAGCGCCACTTCGGTCGCGCTGCCGAGCGCTGTTTCGTGTCCCAGCCAACCCTCTCGGTGGCCGTCAAGAAGCTCGAGGAAGAGCTCGGCGTGGCGCTGTTCGAGCGTTCCAAGTCCACCGTACAGGTGACGCCGCTTGGCGAGAAGATCGTCGAGCAGGCCCAGCGCGTGCTGGAACAGAGCAGCGTGATCAAGGAGCTGGCCACTGCCGGACGCGACCAGTTGGCGAGTCCGCTGCGCATCGGCGCGATCTACACCATCGGCCCCTACCTGTTTCCGCACCTGGTCCCGGAACTGACTCGGCGCGCACCGCAGATGCCGCTCTACATCGAGGAAGGCTTCACCGGCGATCTGCGCCGCAAGCTGCGCAGCGGCGAGCTCGACGCCATCATCGTGGCGCTGCCGTTCACCGAGACCGATGTGGTGACCAAGCCGCTCTACGAGGAAGCCTTCGAGGTGCTGATGCCGGCCGACCATCCGTGGGCCGAGCGTCAGACCATCGACAAGGAAGCACTGCTCGAAGAACGGCTGCTGCTGCTCGGCGAGGGCCACTGCTTCCGCGACCAGATCCTCGAGGCCTGCCCGGCCATCAGTCAGAAGCTCAATAGCCCCAACAACACTCTGACCGCCGAGGGCGGCTCGCTGGAAACCATTCGCCATATGGTGGCCTCGCGATTGGGCATCACCGTACTGCCGCGCTCGGCGATCGGCACCGGGCACTATGAAAGCGGCCTGTTGACCAGTCGACCCTTCACGCCTCCGGGGCCGGGACGCACCGTGGCCATCGCCTGGCGTGCCAGCTTTCCGCGTCCCCAGGCCATCGATGCGATCACCGATGCCATCGCCCACTGTCGCGCGGCGGCGCCCGAGCCGGCATGAGCGGCCTCGACGCCCCCGTCACGGAGCTCAAGGGCGTCGGTGAGGCACTGGCCCAGAAGCTGGCCCGGCTGCGCATCGACGTCGTCGCCGACCTGCTGTTCCATCTGCCGCTGCGCTATCAGGACCGCACCCGCATCACGCCCATCGCCACTCTGCGCTCCGGCGACGAGGCGGTGGTAGAAGGCGAGGTGATGGCCGCCGACGTGGTGCGCGGCCGGCGCCGCAGCCTGCTGATCCGCCTGCGCGACGGCTCCGGCATTCTCAGCCTGCGCTTCTTTCACTTCTCGCCGGCCCAGCAGCAGCAGTTCCGTCCGGGAACCCGGGTGCGCGCCTTCGGCGAGGCCAGGGCCGGCGCCACCGGGCTCGAACTCTACCATCCGGAATATCGCCTGCTTGGCGAGGGCGCCCCGCCGGTAGAAGACCATCTGACGCCGATCTACCCGACCACCGAGGGCCTGCACCAGACGCGCCTGCGGGCCCTGATCGATCAGGCCCTGGCGCGGCTGGACGCCGCTCCCGAGGCGCTGCCGGAATGGATCCCCGAGCCGCTGCGGCGCCGCTTCGAGCTGCCCGAGCTCCACGGCTGCCTGCGCGCACTGCACCACCCGGCGCCCGATGCCGACCCAGAGGCACTGGCCGCGGGGCAACATCCCGCCGTGCGACGCCTGGCCATGGAGGAGCTGCTGGCCCATCAGTTGAGCCTGCGAGAGGTACGCCTACGGATTCAGGAGGACGGCGCCCCCTCGCTGCCCGATGGCCGCGGCCTGCAGGCTCGCTTCCTCACCCAGCTGCCATTCTCGCTGACCGCCGCCCAGCGCCGCGTGCTGGACGAGATTCGCGCCGACCTGGCCGAGGAACGTCCCATGCTGCGCCTGGTGCAGGGCGACGTGGGCTCCGGCAAGACGGTGGTCGCCGCCATGGCAGCGCTATCGGCCATCGCCGGCGGCTGCCAGGCAGCGATGATGGCCCCCACCGAGATCCTCGCCGAACAGCACTATCGCGCCTTCAAGGCCTGGTTCGAGCCACTCGGCATCGAGGTGGCCTGGCTGGCCGGCAAGCTCAAGGGCAAGACGCGGCTCGATGCCAAGGCAGCGATCCTCGACGGCCGGGCGCAGATGGTGATCGGTACCCATGCCCTTTTCCAGGGCGACGTGCACTTCCAGCGCCTGGGCCTGGCGGTCATCGACGAGCAGCATCGCTTTGGCGTCCATCAGCGCCTGGCGCTGCGCGAGAAGGGCGAAGCCGGTGGCCTGACGCCTCACCAGCTGGTGATGACCGCCACGCCCATTCCTCGCACCCTGGCGATGAGCGCCTACGCCGACCTGGACGTCTCGGTGATCGACGAACTGCCTCCCGGGCGCACCCCGGTGAAGACCGTGGTCGTGCCTGACGAGCGCCGCCCCGAGGTGGTGGCACGGATTCGTCATGCCTGCGCCGAGGGCCGCCAGGCCTACTGGGTGTGTACCCTGATCGAGGAGTCGGAGGCGCTGCAGTGCCAGGCCGCCGAAGCCACGCGAGACGAGCTGGTGGAGACGCTGCCGGAGCTGGCCATCGGCCTGGTCCACGGGCGCATGAAGGCCGCCGAGAAGGCCGAGGTCATGGCCGAATTCAAGGCCGGCGAGCTGGACCTGCTGGTGGCCACCACAGTGATTGAGGTCGGCGTCGACGTGCCCAACGCCAGTTTGATGATCATCGAGAATCCCGAACGACTGGGGCTCTCCCAGCTTCACCAGCTGCGCGGTCGGGTCGGCCGCGGCGCCACCGAGAGTTTCTGTGTGCTGCTCTATCACCCGCCGCTGTCGGATCACTCGCGTAAGCGACTGACGGTGATGCGCGAGACCACCGACGGCTTTCGCATCGCCGAGCAGGACCTGGAGATCCGCGGTCCCGGCGAGGTGCTGGGCACCCGCCAGACGGGCCTAGCGCAGATGAAGATCGCCGACCTGGAGCGCGACGCCGACCTGCTGCCGCGAGTCTCGCCGCTGGCCGAGTCGCTGCTGGCCGAGCACCCCGAGGCCAGCCGGCCGCTGATTCGCCGCTGGCTGGGCGAGGAAGCCGGGCGTTATGGGCAGGTCTGAAAGCTGGAAGCTGGAAGCTGGAAGCTGGAAGCTGGAAGCTGGAAGCTGGAAGCTGGAAGACAGCATGAACCCCGCCATTATCGGGTCAAGGGTTTTCTTCCAGCTTCAAGCTTATGACTTCAAGCTCCGGGCGAAGCCCAGCCCTTCCAGGCGCGAAGCGTCGCTCTTCAAGCTTTACAAGTGCCTGAGCAGCCCCTGCAGCCGTTCGAGATCCTTGGCATCGCCGACCAATCGCACATGGCCGGCCATCATGCCGTCGAGGAAGGCCTTCTGGGTGGGTTTCCTGAGCACCCGTACCGCGCTGTCCACGTCATCGAAACGCAGCTCCAGGTCGAGATCCACCGGTAGCCCGGTCCCGGTCTCGATGCCGCGGGGAGACATTCGATAGTAACGAGCAATGCGAAGATCTTCGGTGCCGATGCCCCAATCGAGGCCTCGCAGATCGGCCAGGCGCTCGCGAAACGCGGCCTTGCGCTTCAAGGCACGCTTGAGCATAACGCCCAGTACCCAGAGCATCAGGCGTAGCTTCATGACGGCTCCGTCAATGGGGATAAGGTAAGAGAGGGAATCGCGGCCCGCCAAGCGGGCCGCGTCGCGTCTCAGGCGGGGTCTGAAAAGCCGGCGGACCTTGCCTACTTGGAGACGGCGTCCTTGAGCCCCTTGCCCGGCTTGAAGGCCACGGTCTTGCTGGCCGGGATGGTCAGGGGTTGGCCGGTCTGGGGGTTCTTGCCGGTGCGGGCGGCACGCTCGCGCACGGTGAAGGTACCGAAACCGATCAGCGACACGTCCTTGCCGCCAGACACGCTGCCGGTGATCTCATCGAGAATGACGTTCAGCACCTGGCTGGCCTTGTCCTTGGAAAGATCGGCACGCTCGGCGATCGCCGCGGCGAGTTCAGGTTTGCGCATACAGCCCTCCTGGTTTGACATCCTGCCGATGATCCCATCGGCCACATTGTTGTACGCAGTGATTCTGGGTGTTGCCCCACTCGCATGCGGCCCGGTCGAGCATGGTTTCCGGCTCGCCCGAGGGAGCGGCATGCGAATGACGCCGTGATGCAACGCTGCTGCCTCGCCGGGAACCGGGGGCGCCGTCGTTGACGTCACTAGCCTAGCAATGGCGGTGCAGCCCGCGCCAGTTCGACTTTCCGACGTACACAGGCGCCTGTCAACGCAAATCCTATCAAACGTCCGTCTTCATCTTCGGCCAGAGCGCTCAGATCCCGGCCTTCGCCCTCGACCCGCCAGCGAGCGGGCCTCCCGGTGGGCGGCAGCGACACTACCGGCAGCAGCGGCGTCTTGACCAGCACCGGCCAGGGCCCATAGCGCACCGCGGTGGGCGAGCCGGCGAGCGTGGCGGCCAACGCCTTGGCACCGGCCTGCAGCGGCTGGACGTACATGGCATTGATACCCTCCACGCAGGCCACGTCACCCAGGGCATGGATGCTCGGTGCCGAGGTCGCCAGATAGCGGTCCGTGCAGATGCCTTCCGGCCCCACCTCGAGCCCGGCCGCTTCGGCCAGTTGCGTGCGCGGGCGCAGGCCGGTGGCTACCAACACCAGGTCGGCCTCGAGCGTCGTGCCGTCATTCAGCCCCAGTCCCACTCGACTCCCGTTCTCATGCAGCTTCTCGACCAGGCGTCCGGTATGCAACACGATGCCGGCCTCGACAAAAGCCTCGCCAAGGGCATGTCCCAGCGGCTCGGGCAGCAGCCTCGGCAGCGGCGCCGCCTCCGGCGCAATCAGCTCAACCCGGTGGCCCCCGGCGGCCAGGTCGTTGGCGAACTCGCAGCCCACCAGGCCGATGCCGACGATGGCCACCCGGGCCGGCCGACCCAGCGCCGCCAGGGCGGTGTGGAAGGCACGGTAGTCGTCGAGATCGTTGATGGTATGGACTCGGCCGGCCAGCGCCTCCGGAATAGCGAAGGGCGGCTCAGGCACGGCGCCGGTCGCCAGCACCAGCTCACCGTAGGGCAGTCGCTCGGCGCCGATGGCGAGCGTACGCTCGGCGGGGTCTATGCCTGCTACGCGGGTATGGGTGCGCATCACCAGGGCTAGCTGCTCCGCCGCCTCCAGAGCACTGCGAGCCGCCAAACGCTCTGGAGGCAGACGCTTGGCGAAGCCGGTGGAGAGCAGCGGCTTGGAGTAGTCGTCGCCGCCGTCGGCGGTGATCAGGGTGATGGCACGCTCGGGCTGTCGGGCCCGAACCTGGCGCGCCAGGCCCAGCCCGGCCATGCCGGAGCCGATGATGGTCAGGGGTGCAGTCATGGAGTCCTCGCTGCGGGAGCGCTTGGGGTGGCCGGTCGGCGCGCCATGGTACACTAGCCGCCCTTTGGATTGGATGCGGAGCACGACGTGAAGCACGGCCCGGCCCTCGCCCCACGATGGCGTCCCCTGGCGGCGGCCCGACCGGCCATGAGCGCGGACTGGTGGCACTGGGTTGCCTCTCGCGACTCGCTGACCCAGCGACTGATCGAGGCAGGCGCCCCACGCCACTTCCGGGTCTGCCTGCTCGATCAGCGCCTGGGCCGGCCGCGACGCGACGAAGCCTTGGCACTGCGGATATCGCCCAGCCGACAAGTCTGGCTACGTGAGGTGGCGCTGTGTCTCGACGACCGCCCCTGGGTGGTCGCCCGCTCGGTGGCCCCGCTGCGGAGCCTCCGCGGCCAGCGGCTCGAGCGCCTGGGCGAGCGTTCACTGGGGCACTGGCTGTTCCGCCAGCCAGGCCTGGAGCGAGGCCCCATCGAGGTCAGCGCCGACCCGGCCCCCTTTCGAACATCGCCAGGCCCCTGGGGCCGCCGCTCGGTGCTGCGTCATGGCCACTTCGCGGTGCTGGTCCAGGAGTTCTTCCTCGACGACATGGCGGATGACCTGGCGCTTCCGGCACGGTAGGCTGCTCCAGGAGCCTGTCGGACTTAACGCTGATCTGCTACGAAGCCCGGGCTGTCGGCCACATTCATTCGATCTGATTCGTTGAATAGCGGGCTATTCGCTTCATCAGATCGATAAACTTGTCGCGAAATCCATGATTCTCGCGACGATCGATCAAATCCGACAGGCTCCCAGGCATCGACTGAAACCCGTGTCGTCCGACCCGACCCATCGAGAAGAGACCCGAATGGAACGTTCGCTGATGCGCCCCAGGGGGCTGGCCCGGCTGCCCGATTTCCTGCACCTGACCCGGCTCGACCGCCCCATCGGCACCTGGCTGCTGATGTGGCCGACACTATGGGCCCTCTGGGTGGCCGCCGAGGGGATTCCCGAGCGACGGCTGCTGCTGATCTTCGTCGCCGGCGTCTATCTGATGCGCGCCGCGGGCTGCGTGGTCAACGACTACGCCGACCGCCACTTCGACGGCCATGTCAAACGCACCAAGGACCGCCCCCTGGCCACCGGGCGCATCAGCGAGGGCGAAGCCAAGGCGCTGTTCGTGTCCCTGGTGCTGGCAGCCTTCGCGCTGGTGTGGTTCACCAACCCCTTCACCGTGATGCTCTCGGTGGGCGGCATCATCCTGGCCTTCGTCTACCCCTTCATGAAGCGCTATACCCACCTGCCCCAGGTGGTACTGGGGGCGGCCTTTTCATGGGCGATCCCCATGGCCTTTGGCGCGGTGCTCGGTCATCTGCCTCTCGAGGCGTGGCTGCTGTTCGCCGCCAACGTGCTGTGGACCGTGGCCTATGACACCGAGTACGCCATGGTCGACCGCGACGACGACTTGCGCATCGGCATAAAGTCCACCGCGGTGCTGTTCGGCCGCGCCGACAAGCTGATCATCGGCCTGCTGCAGCTGGCGACCCTCGCCCTGCTGGCCTGGGCCGGGCAGCGGCTCGAACTGGGCGGTTTCTTCTGGCTGGGGCTCGCCGCCATGGCGGCCACCTTCGTCCACCAGCAGCGACTGATCCGCCATCGAGAACGCGAGCGCTGCTTCCAGGCCTTCCTCAACAACCACTGGTCGGGACTGCTGCTATTCGCCGGTATCGCGCTCTCGCTATGGCCCGGTATGGGCGCCTGACAGACGACGGCTGTCACGGTATTGTCACAAGGACATGCTGTCATCGTCACCAACCTGTCATTGACCTTGACCATGAGGCCCCGGGATGACCGCCAAGACCGTACTGATCGTCGATGATGAGGCGCCGATCCGCGAAATGATCGCCGTGGCGCTGGAGATGGCCGACTATCGCGTCCTCGAGGCGGACAATGCCCAGGCCGCCCATGCCATCGTCGTCGACCACCAACCCGACCTGGTGCTGCTGGACTGGATGATGCCCGGCACCAGCGGTATCGAGCTCGCCCGCCGGCTCAAGCGCGAGGAGAGCACCGCCGAGCTTCCGATCATCATGCTCACCGCCAAGGGCGAGGAGGACAACAAGATCCAGGGGCTGGAATCGGGAGCCGACGACTACATCACCAAGCCTTTCTCCCCGCGGGAGCTGGTGGCCCGCCTGAAGGCGGTGCTGCGCCGGGCCACTCCGCGAGGCGTCGAGGAGCCGGTGGAAGTCGAGGGGCTGATGCTCGACCCGGTGAGCCACCGCGTCAGCATCGACGGCCATTCCCTGGAGATCGGCCCCACCGAGTATCGGCTGCTGCAGTTCTTCATGACCCATCAGGAACGCGCCTACACCCGCGGCCAGTTGCTCGACCAGGTATGGGGCGGCAACGTCTACGTCGAGGAGCGCACGGTGGACGTACATATTCGCCGCCTGCGCAAGGCCCTGGGCGAACCGCACCAGCAGCTGATCCAGACCGTGCGCGGTACCGGCTACCGCTTCTCCACCAAGGGCTGACGTGGGCCGGCTGTGGCGACGCGAACTGTGGCGGCTGGGGGCCCTGGTGGCCGCCGGCGCCCTGGTCGGCTGGCCCTTCGCCCTGATCGGCGTCGGCATCGCCGTGGGGCTGGGCCTGTATCTTTTCTATCATCTGCGCCAGCTGCACGCCCTGCAGGAATGGCTGACCCACCATCCCCATGACGAGCCCCCTGCAGCATCCGGACTGTGGGGCGAACTGTTCGACAGGCTATACCGCTACCAGAAAGGCCAGCGCATCACCCAGCGGCGCCTGCGCGATACCCTGCGGCGCATCCAGGAGTCTTCCGAGGCCATGCGCGACAGCGTGGTGATGCTCGACCGCCACGGCGACATGGAGTGGTGGAACAGCGCCGCCGAGCGCATGCTGGGCCTGCAACCGGCTCACGACCGAGGCCAGCACATCACCAACCTGCTGCGCGACCCGCGCTTCGTCGACTACTTCCACGCCCGGGCCTACCGCGAGCCGCTGACGCTGTCGTCGCCGATCGACGAGAACATGATCCTGCAGTTTCAGATCACCCTGTACGGCGACGACGAGCGGCTACTGATGGCCCGCGACATCACCCGCCTTCACCGACTCGAGCAGATGCGCCGCGACTTCGTGGCCAACGTCTCCCACGAGCTGCGCACCCCGCTCACCGTGCTGGCAGGCTACCTCGAGACTTACGGCGACATGGCCGAGCTGCTGCCCGATCGGCTCGCCCGGGGCATCGGACAGATGCAGAGCCAGACCCAGCGCATGCAGAACCTGGTCAACGACCTGCTGCTGCTGTCGCGCCTGGAGAATGACCGGGGCGGCCAGGACGACGTTCGTCTCGACCCGGCCAGCCTGCTCGAGGCAGTGCGCCGCGACGCCGAGGTGCTGTCCGACGGTCGGCACCGGTTCGAGGTCGAGGTCGAGGAGCCCCGCGGCTTGCTCGGCTCAGAGAAGGAACTGCACAGCGCCGTTTCCAACCTGGCCTTCAACGCCGTGCGCTACGCCGGCGAGGACAGCCGCATCGTACTACGCTGGCGCCCCTGGCAGGGCGGCGCCTGCCTGGAGGTGGAAGACGACGGCGAAGGCATCGATCCGCTGCACATCCCGCGGCTGACCGAGCGTTTCTACCGCGTCGACAAGGGCCGCAGCACCGCCACCGGCGGCACCGGCCTGGGGCTGGCGATCGTCAAGCATGTGCTGCTGCGACACGGCGCCCGACTGGAGATCGACTCGCGTCTCGGCGAGGGCGCGACCTTCCGCTGCATCTTCCCCGCCGAGCGCCTGACCGCAGCCACTGCTGCGGGGGAGGAGTCGACTTTGGGCCTGCCCCGATCCGGCAACGCTCGCTGATTCGGCGCTCGCTTCCGCGCAACTATCCACAACCCAAAGCGCACGACGGCTGTGGATAAGCCGAGGCCACACCGCCCTCCAGCCTTCACCGTACCGGCGGCGTCGCCTTGCCGGCACTTGGCGCCAGCGCACGATAGTGGCTGTCCCACATCAGCACCGCCCCGGCCACCGCGCCGGGCAGCAGGAACAGGTTGGCCAGCGGCAGCCAGGTGATCAGCATCACCCAAGCGCCGTAGGTGAGCGTCGGCCAGCGCCGCGCCGCGAGCCGGCGGCGCATGTCGGTGAAGGTCACCTTATTGTTGTCCATCGGGTAGTCGAGGTAGGTGACCGCCACCATCCACGCCGAGAACAGCAGCCACAGCAGCGGGGCGGCCAGGTTGAGCAGCGGAATCCAGCCGATCACGAACAGCACCAGCATACGCGGCAGGATATAGCCCAGCTTGACCAGCTCGCGGCCCAGGGCATCGACGCCGGTGCGCACCAAGCCGCGATCGTCCAGCGGCGGCCGCCCGGTGACCTCGCCCTCTACCTTCTCGGCCAGCAAGCCATAGAAGGGCGCGGCGATCAGCTGTGTCACCAGGGTGAAGCTGAAGAACACCATCAGCCCCAGGCTGAACACGAACAGCGGCCAGATCAGCCACGATAGCCAGTCGAGCCAGCTCGGCACCATGGCCATCCAGCCGTCCAGCCAGCCGCCGAAGTGGGTCAGCACATAGCTCAGCATGGCCGCGTAGACCACCAGGTTGGCCAGGATCGGCAGAAACACGTAGCGGCGCAGGCCAGGAGTGTAGACCAGGCGGGTCCCCCGGGACAGCGCCGTGAAGGCATCCAGCATCGGTGTCATTTCCTCCATACACGACGACGTCGGCCGTCGCCAGGGGCGACGGCCGACTCATGGACAGCGCCGGACGACCGGGGTTCAGCGGTCGCCGTGCACCTCGTCGCCGAGATCATCCGGATCCGTGTGGCGGATGTCGAGCCCCTTGACCAGATAGATCACGTATTCGGCCAGGTTGTTGGCGTGATCGCCGACGCGTTCCAGGGCGCGCAGGATCCACATGATCCCGAGCACCGGCGAGATCGAGCGGGCGTCCTCCATCATGAAGGTCATCAGCGAGCGCATCGCAGACTGGTACTCGCTGTCGACCTGGTCGTCCTCCTGGACCACCTGGAGCGCCAGCTCGGTATCGAAGCGGGCGAAGGAGGTCAGGGCGTCGCGCACCATCTTACGCACGTGTTCGCTGATGATGCGCACCTCGACGAAGCCGCGGCTGCCGTTGTGGCTCTCGACCAGCTCCAGGGCATTGCGGGCGATCTTGCTGGCCTCGTCGCCGATGCGCTCCAGGTCGGAGGCGGCACGAATGACCGCCAGCACCAGGCGCAGGTCGGAGGCGGCGGGCTGGCGGCGCGCCAGTACTCGGGTGCACTCATCGTCGATCTTGATCTGCATGTCGTTGACGGCACGATCATTGTCGACCACCCGCTCGGCCAGGGCAGAATCACCGTCGAGCAGCGAGCGGACCGCGTCCTGCACCTGCTTCTCGACCAGGCCGCCCATGGCCATCAGGTGGGTCTTGAGCTCTTCGAGCTCATGATTGAACTGCCGCGAGATATGCTGGCTGTGGATATCGCTGGTGATGTCCATGAGACTCTCCTGAGGGCGCTGGCGTCAGGCCATGCGTCCAGTGATGTAATTCTCTGTGCGCCTCAGGCGCGGATTGGTGAACAGGGTGTCGGTGGGGGCGTACTCCACCAGCTCGCCATCCTGCAAAAAAGCGGTGTAGTCCGAGACTCGCGCCGCCTGCTGCATGTTGTGGGTGACCAGCACCAGGGTCAGGCTCGATTTCAGGTTGCGGATCAGCTCCTCCACCTTGAGCGTCGAGATCGGGTCCAGGGCCGAGGCCGGCTCGTCGAGCAGCAATACCTCGGGCTCCACCGCCAGGGTGCGGGCAATCACCAGGCGCTGCTGCTGGCCGCCGGACAGCGACCAGGCCGAGGCCTGGAGCCGACCCTTCACCTCTTCCCAGAGGGCCGCCGAACGCAGCGACCACTCGACGATATCGTCGATGCGGCGCTTGCGTAGCCCGCCCTGCAGCCGTAGCCCGAAGGCTACGTTGTCGTAGATCGACATCGGGAAGGGGTTGGGCGCCTGGAACACCATTCCCACCCGACGGCGAAGCTCGGCCACCGCTACCTCGGGGGCATGGATGTCTTGCCCCTCGAGGCGAATCTCGCCTTCAAGGTGCACGTCCTCGTTGAGGTCGTGCAGCCGGTTGAGGGTGCGCAGCAGCGTCGACTTGCCGCATCCCGAGGGGCCAATGAAGGCGGTGACCCGATGACGCGGCACCCGCAAGCTCAGGTCGCGCAAGGCCGGCTTGTCACCATAGCGCAAGCCAAGTCCCGAGATTTCCAGGCAGGAGGCCTCGGACGTGAAATCGACGAAGGCTCCGCGTCGCGGAGCCGTGTCTCGCTTGACCGGCATCGCATACCCCTTACTGCCACGACGAGATCTCAGTGACGCGAGAGGCTGCCGTGGCGCGATCTCAGATGATGGCGCAGAAATATTGCAGTCAGGTTAAGCACCAGGATCACCAACACCAGCAGCAGCGCCGTGGCATAGACCAGCGGCATCGCCGCTTGCACGTCGTTGCCGTGGAAGGCGGCATCGAAGATGTGATAGCCCAGATGCATGAACTTCCTCTCAAGATGCAGGAAGGGAAACTCGCCGTCCACCGGCACCTGGGGGGCCAGCTTGGCTACCCCTACCAGCATCAGCGGTGCCACTTCGCCTGCGGCCCTGGCCACCGCCAGGATCATGCCGGTCAGCATTGCCGGGGCGGCCATGGGCAGCACCACTCGGCTCAGCATCTCCAGACGGGTCGCGCCCAGCGCCAGGGCCCCCTCTCGCTGTCGGTCGGGAATCCGCGCCAGGCCCTCCTCGGTGGCCACGATCACCACAGGCAGGGTCAGCAGCGCCAGGGTCAGCGAGGCCCACAGCAGGCCGCCGGTGCCGAAGGTCGGCGAAGGCAGCGAGTCCTCGAAGAACCACTGGTCCAGGTGGCCGCCGAGACCATAGACGAACACCCCCAGGCCGAACACCCCATAGACGATGGAGGGGACGCCGGCCAGGTTGCGTACCCCGATGCGCACCAGCCGGGTGAGGCGCCCCTGATGGGCCACCTCGTTGAGATAGACCGCCGCCAGCACGCCGAAGGGCGTGACCACCAGCGACATCAGCATCACCAGCAGGATGGTGCCGAAGATCGCCGGCCAGACGCCGCCCTCGGCATTGGCCGACCGTGGCCCTTCCGACAGGAAGCGCCACACGCCCTCACCCCAGGCAGCGAGCTTGGCAACGGGCCCCATGGCGTTGGGGCGAATTGCGCGCAGCACCTCCTCGACCGGCTGACGCAGGCGTCGGCCGTCGGCGCTCTCCAGCACCAGGGTGTCCCCCGCCATGGCCTCGCGCATGGCACGGATCCGCGCCTGGAGGTCCGCCAGGGCACGGGACGTCTCGGGGCGCTCACCCTCGGCTTCGATCCGCCGGGCCAGGGGCAGCAGCTCGTCCTCGCGTAGCCGCTCGATCTCCTCGCGCTGACGCTCGAAGACCGCCAGACGCGTCTGCAGGGCGTCCCAGGCAGCCGCCCCCTCGCGGCGTTCGCCCTCGGCAGGCAGCCAGGCGACCAGCCGACCGATGAAGGCGCCCCAGCGGCGGCGCTCCAGTACCACCAGATCGCGGGGCTGGGCCAGCGTTTCGATGTCCGCTACCGGCACCCAGGTCCAGATGGCGCCGTCCAGGCCACGATTGTCGGTGCGATATAACCGCTCATCGCCTTCGCCGCCGGGCAATGGCACCTGTTTCACCACACTGCCGGCCAGGGTGCGACCATCGGCCAGGGTCAGCTGGTCCACGTCACTCGGCCAGAAGTGCCCCAGCCCCCGCGTGGCCAGCAGTGCCAGCAACAGGCTCAGCAACAGCACCGACAGCGACACGCTGCCGGCGGCCAGCCAGGCCCAGGGCCCCTCGCCACGGGGCAGCCGGGCGCGGGTCGCTCGCCGCCATGGCCACCTCATGAGGGATCCCCCAGGCGCCGATAGCGACGCCTCAGGCGTGTGCGTACCACTTCTGCCAAGGTATTGACCATGAAAGTGAAAATGAACAGCAGAAGTGCGGCCAGCAGCAGCAGACGATAGTGGGTGCCTCCCGGGGCGGCCTCGGGCAGCTCGATGGCGATGCTGGCGGCCATCGAGCGCAGGCCGTCGAAGGGACTGGCGGTCATCAGCGCCGTGTTGCCGCTGGCCATCAGCACGATCATGGTCTCGCCAACGGCTCGCCCAGCCCCGATCATCACCGCCGAGAACACGCCTGGGCCGGCCGCGGGCAGCACCACCCGCCAAAGGGTCTGCCAGCGCGTCGCGCCCAATGCCTGGGCGCCCTCGGACAGGCTCGATGGCACTCCGGAGAGGGCATCCTCGGCGAGGGCGTAGATACTCGGCATTACCGCGAAGCCCATGGCCATGCCAACGATGATGGCATTGCGATTGGTATAGTCGAGCCTCAGGGTAGCGGCGAGCCAGCCGCGCAGGTCGCCGCCGAACCACCAACCCTCGAGACCGGGGGCCAGCCAACGGGCCAGTGCCCAGAGCAGTAGCAGCCAGGGCAACAGCCACAGTGCCGACCAGCCCAGCGGCAGCCAGCGCCGAAGCCGCGGGGGCAATCGGCTCCACAGGGCACCGCCCAGTACCAATCCAAGCGGCAACACCAGCAGCAGGGTCAGGCCCAGCCCCAGGTGACGCTCCAGCCAGGGCGCCAGCACCAGGCCGGCGAGGAAGCCGATGACCACACCGGGCAAGGCTTCCATCAGCTCCAGGGTCGGCTTGAGATGGGCCCGCAGGCGACGCGACATGAACAGCGCCGAGTGGGCGGCCGCGCCGAGCGCCAGGGGCACCGCGATCACCAGCGACCAGGCCGCCGCCTCCAGGGTGCCCCAGGCCAGCGGCGCCATGCCGAAGCGCGGCCCCGGGTCGCTATCCGGCAGCGCGGGCTGCCAGCGATGGGCGGGGGCCTCCAGACCTGGATATGTCTGGGGCTGCCACAGCGCATCCAGGTCGACCTGCGGCGCCTCGGGCGAGGCCGACCAGAACAGCGGCAGGACCTCCACCACCAGAAAGACGCCGATCGCCATCACCGCGGCGATGACGCCGATGCCGCCGGCGGTGATCAGCGCCGTGGCCAGGCGGTCACGGCCCTGTCGCAGGCGGCGTCGCAGCAGCGGTGAGGAGGACGATTCGGGCATGATGGGCGGCGGCACTCGAGGGGGTAGCGGAACGATACGACATTGTCATGACAATCGGGTGACACTGTCACGCCCCGTCATCCACTAACCCGAGCTCTCGCCGCTGGCGTGCCAGGGTCGAGGCCGATAACGACGCGAAGCCCAGCTCATCGACCACGGCCTGCCCCTCGTCGGAAAGTACCAGCGCGAGAAAGGCCCGTTCGGCAGGCGGCAGCGGTTCTCCCGGGGGCTGATTGACGTAGAGGCGCAGATCCCGCGCCAGGGGGTACACGCCGCGGCGCACCGCTTGGGGATCGGGAGCATGCAGCCGCCCCGCCGCATCGCGCAGGGGCACCGCGCGCACGCTGGGCGTCAAGTGATTGAGGCCGGCATAGCCGATGGCCAGGGGATCATCGGCCACAGCAGCCACCACGGCGGCCGAGCCCGGATGCTCGTTGACCTCGGGACGGAAACTGCCGCCGCACAGCGCCTCACGCCGGAACAGCCCATGAGTGCCGGAGACGGCGTTGCGGCCATGCAGCACGATGCGCCCGGCGGGCCGCTCGAGCCCCAGAGCCCGCCAGCGGCGAATACCCTCGGCGGCCCCGCAGCGTCGGGAATCGGAGAAGATGGCATCGAGTTGGCGACGCGATAGGCTCGGCAGGAGATTGTGTCGATGCACCACCACCACCAGCGCATCCTGGGCCACCACCACTTCCCGCGGCGGGTAGCCGAAGCGGTCGACGAACGCCTCACGTTCGGGCTCGGTCATCGGGCGCGACATGGGGCCCAACAGGGTGGTCCCAGCGGTCAGGGCCGGTGGTGCGCTGGCCGACCCGCTAGCCTGGAGCTGCAGCCGCAGCCCCGGGTAGCGTCGTCCCAGCAGCTCTCCCCAGCGCAGCATCAGGCCTGCCATGGTGTCGGAGCCCACGGTGTCCAGGGTACCGAGGTGGTGGTCGGCCGTGGCCGGTATACTCCAGGCGGCGACCAGCGCCAGTAGCCAGGCCGAGAGGTATCGTCGAAGGGGTCGCAGCATGCTGTCTCCTCCCGCGGCGGCGGGTCGCGCGGGCGCGGCTCACAAGGGTGGAGTGGCCACTCCCTTGGCGTTTATGATGATTCACCGATCTCGGGCCGATACGGCCCTCCCGCGATCCCCGCACAACAACAAGCCAGGCGAGCCCGTGCCATGAGCGAACTCGACGACATCCCGGCCCCGCGCGGCCGACTGACCCTCAAGCTGGTTGCCAGCCGCCAGGATACCAACTTCCACGGCGACATTTCCGCCGGATGGCTGGTCAGCCACATGGACCAGGCCGCCGAGCTGGCCGCCGGCCGCGAAGCCAGGGGACGCACCGCCACCGTGGCCATCGAGGCCATGGACTTCCTATGCCCGGTGCGAGTGGGCTCGATGGTCAATATCTTCACCGAAGTCCGTGAGATCGGCCACAGTTCGATCAAGATCGACGTCGAGGTGTGGAGCCGTTCGCCCCAGGAGCGCGACCCCGATGAGCTGCACAAGGTCACCGAGGCCCGTTTCGTGACGGTCGCCCTGGACGACAACGGGCGCATCCGGGCGGTTCGTCAAGCCGGCTGAGCCACCCGCCGCATACCGGCACGCAGCGAGCGGACGGCTCCTCGGCTCAGGCCAGGCCTTCCCGCGCTTTCAGGTAGGCAAACTCGCCCACGTCGGTGAAGGGGCTCACCTTCTGCTGGAAGTCACGGTACGCATCGTGAATCTGCTTGGATGCCTCGTCGCTCTCCACCTGGCGCTGAATGACCTGCTTGGACGACTCATGCAGCGCCGCCATGACGTCATCGGGGAAGCTGCGCAGCTTGACGCCGTGCTCGTCGACCAGCGAACGCAGCGCCTCGGCGTTGCGGAAGGCGAACTCGCTGATCATCGCCAAGTTGGAGGCGCGGGCCGCCTCGGTAACCACCGCCTTGAGGTCGTCCGGCAGGGCGTTCCAGGCCTCCAGGTTGACGGTGCCCTCGAGGATGGCGCTAGGCTCGTTCCAGGCCGAGGTATAGTAGTAGTCGGCCACCTGGTGCAGACCGAAGGCCAGGTCGTTGTATGGACCAACCCAGTCGGCGGCGTCCAGCACCCCGGTTTCCATGGAGGTGAAGATCTCGCTGCCGGGAATCGTCATGGTGGTCACGCCGATGCCGCTCATCGCCTCTCCGGCAAGCCCCGGCAGGCGCAGCTTGAGGCCCTGCATGTCGTCGAGGGAGTTGATCTCCTTCTTGAACCAGCCGGCCATCTGGGTGCCGGTATTCCCCACCGCGAAGGGTTTGAGGTTGTGCTCGGCGTAGAGTTCGTCCCACAGCGCCTGACCACCGCCGTAGTAGAGCCAGGCGTTGGTTTCGGTGGTGGTCATGCCGAAGGGCACCGCGGTGAAGAACTGGGCGGCCGCGACCTTGCCGCGCCAGTAGTAAGAGGCAGAGTGGCCCATCTCGGCGGTGCCGGCGGACACCGCATCGAACACCTCCAGCGCCGGCACCATCTCGCCGGCGCCGTGGACGCGTACCCGCATGCGGCCGCCGGACATGCGCTCGATGCGCTCGGCGAGGTCATTGGCGCCGGTGCCCAGCGCCGGGAAGTTCTTGGGCCAGGAGGTCACCATATTCCAGGTGATGGTCTCCTGTGCGCTGGCGGTGTTGACGAAGGGGGCGGCGACGACGCCGGCGGTGCCGGCGCCCAGGGTCTTGAGGCTGGTCTTGAGAAAGTTGCGACGCTCCATGGCGAGGGCGGCTCCTTGATGTTCTTTTATGCCGCGTGCCGGCGGCACGCGTGTCCGTTCGGCAGTATGCGCGAAAGCTGAATTCATCAGCAAGCGAACGACCATCGCGCCATGAACAGGGAATCGCTCGGGGCTGATCCGTCGACGGGGCTCCTCACCACATCGAAGACCTTGTCTCTCGGTGTGGGATCACTAGAGAGGCGTCAGCTTGGCGAACCCTAGCACCAGCCACTTGTCGCCCTCGCCCTCGAAGCTGACCTGCACCCTGGCGCGCTCACCCTCGCCCTCGGCGTTGAGGATCACTCCCTCACCGAACACCGGGTGACTGACACGCTGCCCCAGCGACAGCGAAGGCAGATCGGCGCCACCGTCGACGCCAGTCTGCCGCAGCCCCGGCGCGGGGCGCGAGGCGGTGACCGGCCGCGATACCTGGCCGCGCAGACGCACCTCCTCGAGAAACTCCTCGGGCAGCTCGCGCAGAAAGCGCGACGGCCGCTGGAAGGTCTCCTTGCCGTGCAGCCGGCGCAGCTCGGCGTGGGTGAGGTAAAGCTTCCTCATCGCTCGGGTCAGGCCCACGTAGCATAGCCGGCGCTCCTCCTCGAGGCGGCCGGGCTCCTCCAGCGACATCTTGTGGGGAAACAGCCCTTCTTCCACGCCGGCGACGAAGACCACCGGAAACTCCAGGCCCTTGGCCGAGTGCAGGGTCATCAGCTGCACGCAGTCCTCGAACTCGTCGGCCTCGTGCTCGCCGGCGTTGAGCGCCGCCTCGGCGAGGAAGGCTTCCAGGGCGGCCATACCCTCACCGGCCTCCACGGTGTCCAGGGTCTCACCCTGGGTGAAGGCCTTGGCGGCGGTGACCAGCTCCTCGAGGTTCTCGACCCGCGCCTGGCCCTTCTCGCCCTTCTCGTTGCGGTGGTGCTCGACCAGCCCGGTGCGCTCGTTGACGTGATCGATGATCTCGTGGAGCGCCATACCGGAAGTTTCATCGTCGAGCCGTTCGATCAGATCGGCGAAGGCCGTCAGCGAGGACACCGCGCGGCCCTTAAGCGAGCCGTCAAGCTGGGCGTCGTGCAGCGCCTGCCACAGCGAGATGCCCGTCTGTCGGGCACGCTCGCGCAACACCTCCACGGTGCGGGTGCCGATGCCGCGCGCCGGCACGTTGATGACCCGCTCCAGCGAGGCGTCGTCATCGCGGTTGAGCAGCAGCCGCAGGTAGGCCAGGGCGTTCTTTATCTCCAGACGCTCGTAGAAGCGCTGGCCGCCATAGATACGGTAGGGCACGCCCTGGCGAATCAGCGTCTCCTCGATCACCCGCGACTGGGCGTTTGAACGGTAGAGGATGGCAATCTCGCGGCGCGTCATGCCCTCATCGACCTTCTCGCGGATGGTGTCGACGATGAAGCGCGCCTCGTCGAGATCATTGAAGCCGCCGTACAGCGAGATCGGCTCGCCGCGGTCGCCGGCGGTCCACAGCTCCTTGCCCATGCGCTCCGAGTTATGGCGTATCAGGGCGTTGGCGGCGTCGAGGATGGCGCTGGTCGAGCGGTAGTTCTGCTCCAGGCGCACCGTCTTGGTGGCGGGGAACTCGTCCTCGAAGCGGCGGATGTTCTCGATCCGCGCGCCGCGCCAGCCGTAGATCGACTGGTCATCGTCGCCGACCACGGTCATCGGCGTCTTCATGCCGGTGAGCAGCTTCAGCCAGGCATACTGCAGGGTATTGGTGTCCTGGAACTCGTCGACCAGCACATGGGCGAAGCGCTCCTGATAGTGGGCCAGCAGCGCGGGATTGTCGCGCAGCAACTCGAGGCTTCTCAGCAGCAGCTCACCGAAGTCCACCAGACCGCCACGCTCGCAGGTCAGCTGGTAGCGCTCGTAGAGCTCGACCATCTGGGTCATGTAGGCGTCGCCGTGGGCGTCCACCTGATGCGGACGCAGGCCTTCCTCCTTGCAGCCGGAGATGAAGGACTGCACCTGGCGCGGTGGATAGCGCTCGTCATCGATACGGTGGTCCTTGAGCAGCCGCTTGATCAGGCGCAGCTGGTCATCGCTGTCGATGATCTGGAAGTGCTGGGGCAGCCGCGCGTCCTGCCAGTGGGTGCGCAGCAGGCGATGAGCGATGGAGTGGAAGGTGCCGACCCACACGTGGCGCAGCGAGATGCCGAGCAGGGCCTCCAGGCGGGTGCGCATCTCGCGAGCCGCCTTGTTGGTGAAAGTCACCGCCAGCACGGCGTAGGGCGAGAGCCCCTCGGCCTGCATCAGCCAGGCGATACGATGCACCAGCACCCGGGTCTTGCCCGAGCCGGCACCGGCCAGCACCAGCATATTGCCCTGGGGGGCGCTGACGGCCTCGCGCTGGGCCGGGTTCATGTGGTCGAGAATCGCCGTGACGTCGTCCATGGGGAAGGCATCGCTGCTCGGGAAATGGCCGAACAGCTTACCATATCCCCCCAGCTGGAAGCTGGAAGCTGGAAGCTGGAAGCTGGAAGCTGGAAGCTGGAAGCTGGAAGCTGGAAGCTGGAAGGCAACATGAACCCTGCCCTCATGGGGTCAAGGATTTTCTTCCAGCTTCAAACTTATAACTTACAGCTCCGGGCGTAGCCCGGCTCCTAATGCTTACGGTTCCTGCTCCGGGTAACGCAGCGAGTTGAGGCTCTTCTTCACCGACTTGAGCTGCTCGGCGAGCCTGGGTCCGCGGGACTTGGCCACGCCGACCGCCAGCACGTCGATCATCACCAGATGGGCGATCCGCGAGCTCATCGGGGTGTAGATCTCGGTGTCCTCGTGGACATCGATATACAGCGGCAGGGTCACTTCCTCGGCCAGCGGCGAGCCGCTGGGGCACAGTCCGATCACCGTGGCGCCGGCCTCTCGGGCCAGGCGCACGCTGGCCACCAGCGCCCGGGTGCGCCCGGTCTGGGAAATGGCCACCACCACGTCGCCTTCCCGGAGGGTCACCGCCGACATGTTCTGCATGTGCGGGTCGGTGTAGGCGGCGGTGGAGATCTGCAAGCGAAAGAACTTGTGCTGGGCATCGAAGGCCACCGCACCGGAAGCACCGAAGCCGTAGAACTCCACCCGATTGGCCATGCCCAGGGCATTGATCGCGCGGCTCAAGGCGTCATTGTCCAGTCGGTCGCGCACCGAGAGCAGGGTACCCACGGTAGAGTCGAAGATGCTTTGCGAGAATTCGGCTACCGAGTCGCTGTCGTTCATCGAGAACTGGGCAAACTGGCTGCCGGTCGCCAGCATCTGCGCCAGCTTGAGCTTGAAGTCCTGGAAGCCGTTACAGCCCAGGGCCCGACAGAAGCGCACCACCGTCGGCTCGCTGACTTTGGCCTCGGTGGCCAGGTCGACGATGCGCATGTGGATCACTTCATCGGGGTTGCGCAGCACGAAACGCGCCACCTTCTGCTCAGAGCGGCGGAAGTGCTCCATGCGGCGTCTCATCTCATCGAACAGGCCTAGGCTCACACGGCACTCCTCGTCGGTGGATCGGGAATTCTCGCTACAGTATGCCCCAGCACTCCCGAGATGGGCACTCCGGGGCACCGTGTGGGCGTTGGAGCTCCGATATTCATCATTCTGTCAAGTGGGGTATAGTAAGAATTGCAGTGTCGCGAGCGCCATCGATGCGGCACCCTCACTGCAGACAGGAGAGTCGATCATGCGCAATGTCGAACGGTTAACCTCCGTAAAGAGCGAACTTCTCGACATCTTCATGAGCATGGAAGTCGCCGAACACGAACAACGCTCACGCACCGCGGCCCAGCGTAACCTGCGCGCCCGCCGCGGCATCGAGCTCCACGAGGAATTCAAGCGGCTGAGCCAGGACATCGCCGACCTGCCAGAGGGCAGCGACGACGAAATGCACTAGGTCCCCGCAGGGCCTGGCACTGATCGGCGTTGTCGAGCGGTCAAGCTCGGCTGGCCCCGGCAAACGCAACGAGCCCCGCACGGGGCGGGGCTCGTCGATGGTGTTGTCGCCCGGGGCGACTTGCAGGCTCAGAGGCTGGACACGAAGACCGCGATCACGCCGATCGGGGCGACGAAGCGGGACACGATCGTCCATACCATCGCGGCGGTGTCGCCGAGTCCGAGTTCCTGACGCACGCTGTCGCGATCCAGGAACCAGGCCACGAAAACTACGGCCATCAGGCCGGTGAGCGGCAACAGGAACTTGCTGGTCACGGTATCCAGCAGATCGAAGACGTTCAGGCCGAAGATCAGCACATCACTCCAGACGTTGAAGGCCAACAGCGCCGCGATGCCTAGCGCCCAGGTCGCCACGCCGGCCACCAGGGTAGCGCCGACACGCGACAGCGGGGTGCGCTCTTCGACGAACTCCACCACCGGTTCCAGCAGCGAGATGGCCGAGGTCAGGGCAGCGAAGGTCAGCAGCAGGAAGAAGAACAGCCCCAGGATCACGCCGCCGCCCATGTTGCCGAAGGCCAGCGGCAGGGTGACGAAGATCAGCCCCGGGCCGGAGCTCAGGTCGAGACCGTTGGCGAAGACGATGGGGAAGATCGCCAGGCCGGCCACCAGCGCCACCAGCGTGTCGAGGATGATCACGGTCCGCGCGGTCTTGAGCAGGTTGACCTCTTCGCCCAGGTAGGACCCGTAGGCCATCATGATGCCCATGCCCAGCGACAGGGTGAAGAAGGCCTGGCCCATGGCGGCCAGCACCACGCCGCCGTTCAAGGCGCCGAAGTCGGGGTTGAACATGAAGCTCAACGCCTCGCCGAAGTGGCCGGTGGTCATGCCGTAGCCGACCAGCACCAGCATCAGCACGCCCAGCGCCGGCATCAGGCTGCGCACGGCGCCCTCGAGGCCCTTGGTCACGCCCCGGGCGACGATGCCGATAACCAGCAGCATGAACGCCGAGTGACCGGCCAGCAGCAGGCCGGGATTGCCCAGCATGTCGTTGAACAGGCCGCCGATGCCGTCGGCGTTCTGTCCGCTGAAGGCCCCGGTCACGGAACTCAGGGTGTAGTAGAGCGACCAGCCACCGATCACGCTGTAGAACGACAGGATCAGGAAGGCGCCCAGAATCCCGCTGATGCCCACCAGCATCCAGGCTCGGGTGCGCCCCGAGGCCTCGGCCAGATCGGCCATGGCGTTGGCCGGGTTCTTCTGTCCGCGGCGGCCGACCAGCCACTCCGCGATCAGGATCGGCAGGCCCACCAGGGCGATACACAGCAGATAGACCAGCACGAAGGCCGCGCCGCCACTGTCGCCCACCATGTAGGGAAATTTCCAGATATTGCCCAGACCGACCGCGGACCCGGTGGCCGCGAGGATAAAGGTCAGTCGGGATGACCACTGTGCGTGGGTAGATTTCGACATGTTTCACCTTGATAAAGCGTGTCGTCATCGATCGATCGGATGCGATGACAGAGGTTGTGGTTGTAGTCGCCACGTCCGCGGGGCGCCGGATCACGGCGGACCGCATTCAAGGGCATAACGCACGCCAAGCAGGATCGCTGCCGAGGCAACGCTTCCGCCGAGTTGGTGAACGGCGAAAACCTCGTGGAGATATCGTGACGAATCACGCCGGATAGGCGTGAAAGACGACAATATCCAATGGCAAGTGACGATCGAGGCGTAAAAATATCCGATCATACGCTTGGTGGCCAGTCATGGGGCAAAACCTGAGCGTACGACGACTCTCAGAACAGAGAGGCCTGGCATTCGCCGGGGAACGCCGTCAGCGCCGGCAGGCCAGCCCGCGTCGCCACAGCGTCGAAGAGTCGGCGCGCCAGCTGCGGTGCCCGGAGATTGTCGGCAGTATGCACAAAGAGGAAAGGGGTTTTCCCCTGTTTTATCCACAGCACAAGCCGTTCGATCCAAGGCTGGAAATAGTCGAGGTTAGTGGCTTCGTCAACATGGCCGATAAACCGCACCACCGGAAAATCCCCTGTGGAAATCACGTGTAACGGGCGTTTCGGCTTTTCATGCTGAGCCTTTTGCAGCCCTGGGTGGTCGCCGGCGGGAGTGGAGAACAAAGGGCGAACATCAAGCATCACCCGGTTCGCCCCATGACTTATCAACAACCTGTTGAGAACTGTCTCGGCGTCGCCCTTGTGGAAAAATTCGCTGTGGCGAACTTCGACCGCACAGGGCAACCAGCTCGGCCACCGTGACAGCAGGGCTTGCAGACGCGGTAGCTCTTCGGCACCAAAATCGCGGGGCAACTGCACCAGCAGCGGCCCCAGTCGATCATGCAGTGGCGCCAGGGCCTCCAGGAAGTCGTCGAACGCTGCCTCGATGTCGGCCAGGCGTTGCTGGTGGGTCAGCTCGGCCGGTAGCTTGAAGCAGAAGCGAAATCCGGAAGGCACCTGGCGCGCCCAGGCGGCGACCGTCTCGGCACGGGGCGCACCGCTGTAGAAGGTCGTGTTGCCTTCCACGGCGGAAAACACCCGAGCATAGTCATCCAGCAGGCGTTCACTGCCCCCATGGGGCGGATAGAGGCCGCCTCGCCAGTCGGGATTGGCCCACATCGGCAGGCCCAGGTGCAGGCGCGTCCCGACGTCGTCAGCGGGGGCAGCGGCGCCCTCACTCAACGGTCACGGACTTGGCCAGGTTGCGGGGTTGGTCGACATCGGTGCCCTTGAGCACGGCGACATGGTACGACAGCAGCTGCAGGGGCACCGTATAGAGAATCGGTGCCAGGGCATCGTTCACCCGCGGCAGGCGCAGCACGCGGATGCCTTCGCCGTCCTCCAGCGCCACGCCCTCGTCGGCGAACACGAACAGCTCGCCGCCTCGGGCCCTGACCTCCTGGAGGTTGGACTTGAGCTTGTCGAGCAGGGCATCGTTGGGCGCCACCGCTATCACCGGCATCTCACCGTCGACCAGCGCCAGCGGGCCGTGCTTGAGCTCTCCGGCCGGATAGGCCTCGGCGTGGATATAGGAGATCTCCTTGAGCTTCAGCGCGCCCTCCAGGGCCACCGGGAATTCGGCCCCGCGTCCGAGGAAAAGGGCGTGATGCTTCTCGGCGAAGGCGGCAGACAGCGCCTCGACGGCCGGATCCAGGGCCAGCACTTCACTCACCTGGGCCGGCAGGCCTCGCAGAGCCTCGACCAGGGCCGCTTGCTCGTCGGCGTCCTGTCCGCGCATGCGTCCCAGCGCCAGCGTCAGCAGCATCAGCGCGGTGAGCTGGGTAGTGAAGGCCTTGGTGGAGGCCACACCGATCTCGGGACCCGCCTGGGTCATCAGCGTCAGGTCCGACTCGCGTACCAGAGAACTCCCCGGCACGTTGCAGATCGCCAGGCTGCCCAGATAGCCGAGCTGCTTGGCAAAACGCAGCGCCGCCAGGGTGTCGGCGGTCTCGCCAGACTGGGATAGGGTCACGAACAGCGTGCCCTCGGGCACCACTACGCGACGATAGCGATATTCCGAGGCCACCTCGACCTGCACCGGCACCCCCGCGTAGCGCTCCAGCCAGTAGCGCGCCACCATCCCGGCATGGTAGCTGGTACCGCACGCCACGACATGGATCTGGCGCACCTTGCCGAACAGCGTCTCGGCCTCGGGGCCAAAGCTCTCCACCAGAGCGCTGCGCTCGCCCAGCCGGCCCTCCAGGGCCGCGGCGATCACCGCTGGCTGCTCGTGGATCTCCTTGAGCATGAAGTGGCGATACCCCCCCTTGCTGGCCGCACCGTCGCCATATTCGAAGGTCTGTACCGGCCGCTCCACCGCGGCGCCCTGGGCGTCGAAGACCTCGACTCTGCCGCCGTCGGAGAGGCGCACCACGTCGCCCTCCTCCAGATAGATGAAGCGGTCGGTGACCTGCAGCAGCGCCAGCGGATCGGAGGCCAGGAAGGCCTCCTCGATGCCGACGCCGACCACCAGCGGGCTGCCCTGACGGGCGCCGATCACCACGCCGGGCGCATCGGCGTGGACCACGCCCAGCGCGTAGGCACCGTCGAGACGCGCCAGCACGCGCTGCACGCCTACCAGCAGGTCACCCTGACACCCCGTCTCACGGGCGATCAGGTGGGCCATCACCTCGGTGTCGGTCTCGGAGGTGAAGGCATAGCCATCGGCTTCGAGCTCGGCTCTCAGGGCCTCGTGATTCTCGATGATGCCGTTGTGCACCAGCGCCAGGCGCTCGCCGGACTGGTGAGGGTGGGCGTTACCCTCGCTGGGCCGGCCATGGGTGGCCCAGCGAGTGTGGGCGATGCCGGTATGGCCCGCCAGGGGCGCGGCGGCAAGCTTTTCCTCCAGGGCTGCCACCTTGCCCAGGGCACGGCAACGCGCGAGCTGCCCGTCATGGCCCGAGACGGCCATGCCGGCGGAATCGTAACCGCGATACTCCAGTCGCTTGAGCCCCTCCAGGAGGATGCCCTGGACGTTGCGTTGGGCGACGGCGCCGACGATGCCACACATGGTTCGCTCCTCAGAGGTCGTCTTTCTTGACCGGCCGCTGCCAGTCTTCCTTGTTGATCAGGCGCCCCCGGCTCACTGCCAGGGTGTTGTCGGCCACGTCACGACTGAGCGTGGAACCGGCCCCCACGGTGGCGCCCTTTCCTACGCTGATCGGCGCCACCAGGGCGGTGTTGGAACCGATGAAGGCGCCGTCGCCGATCTCGGTACGATGCTTGTTGGCTCCATCGTAGTTGCAGGTGATGGTTCCTGCGCCCACGTTGACCTCGCGGCCCAAACGGGCATCGCCCACATAGCTGAGGTGGTTGATCTTGCTGCCCTCGCCCACTTCGGCGTTCTTGGTCTCGACGAAGTTGCCGACCTTGGCGCCCACTGCCAGGCGCGACCCGGGGCGCAGCCGGGCGAAGGGGCCGATGCGGTTGTGGCCGGCCACCACGGCGCCCTCGAGGACACTGTGGGCTTCGATGACCGTTTCAGCCCCGACATGGCTGTCGCGGATCACGCAGTAGGGGCCGACG
This sequence comes from Halomonas sp. B23F22_20, assembly GCF_043496985.1. NCBI lineage: Bacteria > Pseudomonadati > Pseudomonadota > Gammaproteobacteria > Oceanospirillales > Halomonadaceae > Halomonas > Halomonas sp. B23F22_20. Next base: position 49,577 of record NZ_JBIEKH010000004.1, on the reverse strand, counting down.
CGCACGCCCTCCCCGAGCTCGACGTCACCCTCGAAGACGCAGCCCACGTCGATCTCCACGTCGTGACCGCAGCGCAGGGTGCCGCGCACGTCCAGACGTTCGGGGTCGGTCAGGGCCACCCCTGCAGCCATCAACGCCTCGGCGGAATCGCGCTGGCAGGCCCGCTCCAGGCGTGCCATCTGGGCACGGTCATTGACGCCCTCGACCTCCAGTGCCCGAGCCGGCTGGGCGGTGGCGATCTTCACGCCCTCCGCGGCGGCCATGGCGATGACGTCGGTCAGGTAGTACTCGCCCTGGGCATTGTCGGCGGACAGCCGCGGTAACCAGCGGCGCAGCTGGGCGGCGGTCATCGCCATGATCCCGGTATTGCACTCGCGCACCGCGCGCTCGGCCTCGGAGGCGTCCTTGTGCTCGACGATGGCCACCGCCTCGCCGGCCTCGTCGCGCAGGATTCGGCCATAGCCGTTGGGATCCTCGAGGGTCACGGTAAGCAGCCCCAGGTGCTGTTCGTCGACGCGTGCCAGCAGGTCGCGCAGGGTCTCGCGCCGGATCAACGGCACGTCGCCGTAGAGCACCAGCACCTTGCCTTCCCCCAGGCCCTCCAGGGCCTGGGCCACGGCGTGCCCGGTGCCCTTCTGCTCGGTCTGACGAGCAAACCGCACCCGACAGTCGGCCAGCGCCTCGCGGACATGCTCGGCGCCATGGCCGACCACCACATGCGTCCGCTCGGCCTCGAGTCCGGCGGCGGTATCGATCACGTGACGCACCAAGGGCTTGCCGGCCAGGCGGTGCAGCACCTTGGGCAGGGTCGAACGCATCCGGGTCCCCTGCCCGGCCGCCAGTATCACCACGTCGAGGCTCATCGTGACTCCTTGTCGATCAATCTTGAATCGGTTCATTCTAGTGCGTCGGAGGCCTCGGCATCCACGCCAGCGGCGTCGCCTGAGCCATCGGCCACCCGGATGCCCATTTCCTCGAGCCTGTCGCGGCCGAAGCGAGCGGCGAAGGACGGGCTGGCCTGGCTCCACCAGCCGTCGCCGGCATCGTTGCGTACCAGCATCAGCACGGCCAGATCGTGCTGGCGTGCCAGTACCATGCCTTCGTCTTCACCGAGCACCGACATGGCCGTGGCCCAGGCGTCGGCCCTGGCATTGGAGGCATCCACCACCGTCACCGAAGCCAGACGGTGGCGAATCGGCCGCCCGGTGCGCGGATCGATGGTGTGCGAGTAGCGCCGCCCATCCTGCTCGAAGTAGTTTCGGTAGTCGCCGGAAGTGGCTACCGAGATGTTCTCGAGCGGCAGCACGAACTTGGCCTGGGGCCGACCGTCGTGTGGAATCTCGACGCCGATGCGCCAAGGCTCGGCTTCGCCGTCCCGATGCCCGGCCACCTCGAGTTCGCCACCGATGTTGACCAGATAATCGTCGATGCCCTGATCGGCCAGATAGGCCGCGACTCGGTCGGTGGCATACCCCTTGGCCACCCCGGACAGATCGACGAACACGTCCTTCAGTCGTCGTGCGCGATTCGCCTCGACATCGAGCTCCAGGGTATCCATGCCCACTTCGGCGAGCCGCTGCTCGATCAGCTCGTCCTCCGGTATCGCGCGGGGACGTGCCTCGGGCCCGAAACTCCACAGGTTGACCAGCCCTCCCACGGTGACGTCGAAAGCGCCACCGCTGGCTTCGCCCACCTGGTGGGCGATCGACAATACCTTGATCAGCGGTGCAGACAGCGTATGCCACTCGCCCAGGGGAGCATGATTGAAGGCCACCAGCTCGGCGTCATCGCGATAGGTGGACATGGAGGCATCGACGCTCTCGAGCTCGTCGAGGATGCCGTCCTCCAGCGCATCACGACGCTCGGCGGTGATCGGGTCGGCGATGCTCACCTGATAGAAGGTGCCGAAGATATCGCCCTCGAGCGTGACCGGAGTGTCCAGGGTCCGCTCCGAGCAGCCGGCCAGCAGGGCGATCAGCAGCAGCGTCAGGAAGGCTATGGGAAAGCGTGGGAGTGACATGGGAGCTCCAACAAATAAATAATCCAGAATCGCCTGGTGCGTTTCCGACGAACCAACGCACTTCCCTCGTCCACGTGGGTCGTCGAGCGCGACAATAAATCAGTGCTTCCTCAGCCAAACAGCCAGATCAGGGCAACACCCAGCATCAACCGATAGATCACGAAGGGCTGCATGCCGATGCGGCGGATGAAGGCCAAGAAGAAGTGGATGCACAGGTAGGCGCTGATGCCTGCCAGCAGGGTGCCCGCCGCCAGATCGCCCCAGGCCACTGCCAGCGGCTTCTCCACCAGGTCCAGGGCCTCTAGACCTCCGGCCAGTACGATCACCGGGATCGACAACAGGAAGGAGAAGCGTGCCGCCGCCTCACGGGTCAGCCCCAGCATCAGCGCCGCGGTCATGGTGATGCCGGAGCGCGAGGTTCCGGGAATCAGCGCCAGGGCCTGAGCCATGCCGATCCACAGGGCATCGCGCCAGGACATCCGATACTCGTCGCGGCTGCCGCGGTGACGCCAGTCGGCAATGCCAAGCACCAGCCCGAACACGATCAGTCCCCCGGCCAATACCAGCGGCGAGCGCATCACCGACTCGATGGGATCCTTCAGAGCCAGCCCCGCCACGCCAACCGGTATGGTCGCCAGGATCACCCACCAGGCCAGTCGGGCGTCGGCGTCGGTGCCCCGACCGGACACGCTTCGACACCAGCTGCCCAGCATGGCGACGAGCTCCTGGCGAAAATAGAGCACCACCGCCGCCAGGCTGCCCAGGTGCAGGGCCACATCGAAGGCCAGGCCCTGGTCGGGCCAGTCGGTAAACACCGGGACCAGGATCAGGTGGGCGGAGCTGGAGATCGGCAGGAACTCGGTCAATCCCTGAACCAGGGAGAGCAGGATGATCTGTAGCCAATCCATGGGACGGTTCTCGGTGAGTAGAAACAGTGTTCGATTCGCGTTCCAGAGCATACAGGTCCCGGGGGCCCCTGTCCGCCCCCTCAGCCGCCGAACAGCACCAGGGTGGCGATGCTGAAGTAGATCAGCACCCCAGAGGCATCGATCAGCGTGGTCACCAGCGGCGCCGAGGCGGTGGCCGGATCCCAGCCCAGCCGATCGAGCAGGAACGGCAGGCACATGCCCAGCAGGCTGCCGAACAGCACGATGGCGATCATGCTGATCGCCACCACCAGTGCCACCGCCTCGCCGCCGCGTAACACCCCGATCGGCGCCACGGCCAGCGCCATGGTCAGCCCCAGCGAGCCGGCCACCAGCAGCTCGCGGCCGAGCAGCTTGCCCCAGTCGCGCACCCCGACATCGCCGGTGGCCATACCCCGCACCATCAGGGTGGCGGCCTGGGCACCGGCATTGCCGCCACTGCCGATCAGCAGCGGCAGGAAGAATACCAGGGCCACCTGGGCCGAGATGGTCGCTTCGTAATGGGCGATTCCGGCCCCCGACAGCAGGTTGCCGAACACCAGCAGCACCAGCCAGGTCACGCGCTTGCGATACAGGCTCCACAGCGGCACCCGGCTGACGCCGTCCTCCAGGGCTCCGATCGACATCCCCTTGTGGATATCTTCGGTGGCCTCGGACTCCACCACGTCCAGGGCGTCGTCGTGGGTGACGATGCCTACCAGACGCCGCGTTTCGTCCACCACCGGCAACGCCAGCAGGTCGTAGCGGGCCACGATCCGCGCCACTTCCTCCTGAGGGGTGTCCACGGTGGTATGGATGACGTCGTGAATCATCAGGTCGTCGACCCGGGCGCCGGGCCGTGCCACCATCAGCTGGCGCAGCGACATGGTGCCGGCCAGCCGCCCCTCGGGGTCGATCACGTACAGCTGGTAGACCGTCTCGGCATCCGGCGCGGTCTGACGTACCCGCATCATCGCTCGCGATACCGTCATGCCGGCGGGGATCGCTACATAGTCCGAGGTCATCAGTGCCCCGGCAGTGCCCTCTTCGTAACTCGCCAGGCGCTTGAGCTCCTCGCGCTCCTGGTGAGCCATCCGCCGCAGCAGCGCCTCACGGCGGTCATCATCGAGCACCTTGAACAGGTCGGCCCGCTCGTCGGCCCCCATCTCCTCGAGCATCGCCTGAAGGCGGTCGTCGCCCATGCCGGACGTAAACGCCAGCTGCTCTTCGCCATGCAGATGGCCGATGACGCTGGCCTGACGCTCCAGCGGCAGACAATCCAGCAAGGCCCGGGCGCGTAGCGCATCCTCATCCTCGAGCAAGTCCTGCAGGATTTCGGCAATGTCCGCGGAGCGCAGCTCCGGCAGCAGGGAACCCAGGCGCTCGCGGTCGTCGATCTCCAGGGCGGCGAGCAGAGTGTCCTTGTGACAATTCAGGCTATCTTCGAGCGGCATGGGCCAATTCCTTGCGGTGCCAACGCAAACGAAAGCGCCCCCCGACGGAATCGGGGGGCGCCATCATCGCACAGGGCGGGAACAGCGTCAGCTGCGACCCACCTTGCGGCGCAGCTGCTGGATGGTCCGCAGCTGCGCCGCGGCCTCGGCCAGCTCGGCCGTGGCGCGGGTGTAGTCCATTTCAGCGGACTTGTCCTGCATGACCTTGAGGGCATGCTGGCGAGCCTCCTCGGCAGCGGCCTCGTCCAGGTCATCGGCGCGCACGGCGGTGTCGGCGAGCACGGTGACCACTTCGGGCTGCACCTCGAGGAAGCCGCCCGAGACATAGAAGTGATCCTCTTCACCTCCGCCCCGGACGATACGCACCGGGCCGGGGGCCAGCTCGGTGAGCAGCGGCGTGTGGCCGGCCAGCACCCCGAGATCCCCCGCACGTCCGGCTGCCACGACCTGCTCGGCTTCGCCGGAGAAGATCGACGCCTCGGCGCTGACGATCTCGCACTTGAAGGTTTTCGTCATGATGACGTCTCCCAGGTGGAGGGATTACTTCATCTGGTTGGCTTTCTCGACGGCCTCGTCGATGGTGCCGACCATGTAGAAGGCCTGCTCCGGCAGCTCGTCATACTCGCCGTCGAGGATGCCCTGGAAGCCACGGATGGTTTCCTTCAGCGACACGTACTTGCCGGGCGCCCCGGTGAACACCTCGGCGACGAAGAACGGCTGCGACAGGAAGCGCTGGATCTTACGCGCCCGCGCCACGGCCAGCTTGTCCTCGTCGGACAGCTCGTCCATGCCCAGGATGGCGATGATGTCCTTGAGCTCTTTGTAGCGCTGCAGCACGCCCTGCACGCCGCGAGCGGTCTTGTAGTGCTCGTCGCCGACGACCAGCGGATCCAGCTGACGGGAGGTGGAGTCCAGCGGGTCGATGGCCGGGTAGATGCCCAGCTCGGCGATGGAGCGCGCCAGTACCACGGTGGCATCGAGGTGCGCGAAGGTGGTCGCCGGGGAGGGGTCGGTCAGGTCATCCGCGGGCACGTACACCGCCTGCACGGAGGTGATGGAGCCGGTCTTGGTGGAGGTGATGCGCTCCTGCAGGACGCCCATCTCCTCGGCCAGGGTCGGCTGGTAGCCCACCGCGGACGGCATGCGGCCCAGCAGAGCGGAGACCTCGGTGCCGGCCAGGGTGTAGCGGTAGATGTTGTCGACGAACAGCAGCACGTCGCGGCCTTCATCGCGGAACTTCTCGGCGATGGTCAGGCCGGTCAGCGCCACGCGCAGGCGGTTGCCGGGCGGCTCGTTCATCTGGCCGTAGACCAGCGACACCTTGTCGAGGACGTTGGACTCTTCCATCTCGTAATAGAAGTCGTTGCCCTCGCGGGTCCGCTCGCCGACACCGGCGAATACGGAATAGCCGCTGTGCTCGGTGGCGATGTTGCGGATCAGCTCCATCATGTTGACGGTCTTGCCGACGCCGGCGCCGCCGAACAGGCCGACCTTGCCACCCTTGGCGAACGGGCATACCAGGTCGATGACCTTGATGCCGGTCTCCAGCAGCTCCTCGGAGGCCGCCTGATCGGCATAGCCCGGCGCCTTGCGGTGGATCGGCATGCGTTCTTCTTCACCGATCTCGCCCGCCTCGTCGATGGGCTCGCCCAGCACGTTCATGATGCGACCCAGGGTCGCCTTGCCGACCGGCACGGAGATGGCCGCCCCGGTGTTGGTGACGTCCATGCCACGCTTGAGCCCCTCGGTGGAGCCCATGGCGATGGCACGCACCACGCCGTCGCCCAGCTGCTGCTGGACCTCGAGAACGGTCTCCTTCTCGGAGACCTTCAGCGCGTCGTAGACCTTGGGCACATCGTCCCGCGGAAACTCTACGTCAATCACCGCGCCGATGATTTGTACGATACGTCCGCTCATCTTGGTTCCTCTCAAATACCTGCAAATGAAACCCGGTTGCCGGAAGGGCCGCACCCTCCCTCGGCGTTATACGGCGGCGGCGCCACCGACGATCTCGGAGATTTCCTGGGTAATGGCCGCCTGACGGGCCTTGTTGTACACCAGCTCCAGGTCGTCGATCAGATTGCCGGCATTGTCGGTGGCGCTCTTCATGGCGATCATCCGCGCGGCCTGCTCGCAGGCCACGTTCTCGACCACCGCCTGATAGACCTGCGCCTCGACGAAACGCACGAGCAGGCTATCCAACAGCTCCTTGGCATCCGGCTCATACAGGTAGTCCCAGCTTGCGGGACGCTTGTGTTCTTCGTTCTGCTCTTCGGCACCCATGTCGGGCGACAGGGGCAGCAGTTGGCGAATCACCGGCTTCTGGGTCATGGTGTTGACGAACTCGTTGAACACCACGTACAGGCGATCCAGCTTGCCCTCGTCGTAGGCATCCAGCATCGCCTTCACGCTGCCGATCAGGTCGTCGGCCTCCGGCGCCTCGCCCAGGCCGCTCTTGGCCGCCACCAGGCTGCCGCCGAACTTGCGGAAGAAGCCGGTGGCCTTGCTGCCCAGGGCACAGAAATCCAGCTCGGCACCGTTGTCGTGCCAGGCCCGGGCTTCCTTGACGACGGCCTTGAACATGTTGACGTTCAAGCCGCCGCACAGGCCGCGGTCACTGGACACCACGATGTAGCCGACCCGCTTGACCTCGCGCTCGAGCATCCACGGATGCTTGTACTCGGGATTGGCGTCGGCGACGTGGCCGACCACCTTGCGGATCTGCTGGGCGTAGGGCTGGCTGGCCTTCATCCGGTCCTGCGCCTTGCGCATCTTCGACGCAGCGACCATCTCCATGGCACTGGTGATCTTCTGCGTGTTCTTGATGCTGCCGATCTTGGTGCGTATCTCTTTTGCAGCTGCCATAGCGATCTACCTTTGTTCGTGGCCCTCAGAAAGCTCCAGGGCCCGCCCCCCGGGGAGAGCGGGCCGACGGGGTCACCAGCTCTGAGTGGCCTTGAACGTGTCGAGACCGGCTTTCAGGCCGCTCTTGATCTCGTCGCCGTAGTCGCCGGACTCATTGATCTTGTCGAGCAGCTCGGCGTGCTCGGACTTCATGTAGTCCTGCAGGGCACGCTCGAAATCCAGCACCTTGCTGACCTCGATGTCTTCCAGGTAGCCCTCGTTGGCGGCGTACAGGGAGATGGCCATCTGCGCCACGGACATCGGCGCGTACTGGTTCTGCTTCATCAGCTCGGTGACGCGCTGACCGTGCTCCAGCTGCTTGCGGGTGGCCTCATCCAGATCGGAGGCGAACTGGGCGAAGGCCGCCAGCTCACGGTACTGGGCCAGGGCCAGACGCACGCTGCCGCCGAGCTTCTTGATGATCTTGGTCTGGGCGGAGCCACCGACACGGGACACCGAGAGGCCGGCGTTGATGGCCGGACGGATGCCCGAGTTGAACAGGTCGGTCTCGAGGAAGATCTGACCGTCGGTGATCGAGATCACGTTGGTCGGCACGAACGCGGAGACGTCGCCGCCCTGGGTCTCGATGATCGGCAGCGCGGTCAGCGAGCCGGTCTTGCCCTTCACTTCGCCGTTGGTGAACTTCTCGACGTAGTCGGCATTGACGCGCGCGGCGCGCTCGAGCAGACGGGAGTGGAGGTAGAAGACGTCACCCGGGAAGGCTTCACGGCCCGGCGGACGACGCAGCAGCAGGGAGACCTGACGATAGGCCACGGCCTGCTTGGACAGATCGTCATAGACGATCATGGCGTCTTCACCGCGGTCGCGGAAGTACTCGCCCATGGTGCAGCCGGAGTAGGCGGCCAGGAACTGCATCGGGGCCGGATCGGCGGCGCCGGCGGCGACCACGATGGTGTGCTCCATGGCGCCGTGCTCTTCCAGCTTGCGCACCACGTTGGCGATGGTCGACTGCTTCTGGCCGATGGCCACGTAGACGCAGGTGACGCCGGTGCCCTTCTGGTTGATGATCGCGTCGACGGCGATCGCGGTCTTGCCGATCTGGCGGTCGCCGATGATCAGCTCACGCTGGCCGCGGCCGATCGGCACCATGGCGTCGATGGACTTGAAGCCGGTCTGGATCGGCTGGTCGACGGATTGACGGGTGATGACGCCGGGGGCGACCTTTTCCACCGCGTCGGTGAGCTCGGTGCCGAGCTCGCCCTTGCCGTCGATCGGGTTACCCAGGGCGTCGACCACGCGACCGCGCAGCTCGGGACCCACCGGCACCTCGAGGATGCGGCCGGTGCACTGGGCAGTCATGCCCTCTTCGAGCTGCAGGTAGTCGCCCAGCACCACGGCGCCGACGTTGTCGCGCTCGAGGTTGAGCGTCATGCCGAAGATGCCGCCCGGGAACTCGATCATCTCACCGAACATCGCGTCGGTGAGACCGTGGATCTGCACGATACCGTCAGACACGCTGACGATGGTGCCCTGGTTGCGGGCTTCGGATGCGACATCCAGCTTTTCGATACGCTGCTTGATGATGTCGCTGATCTCGGAAGGATTCAGTTGCTGCATGCCATGTCCCTCAGGCTCAGACGGAAAGGGCCTCGTGGAGGCGGTTGAGTCGACCACGCACCGAACCGTCGATGACGGTATCGCCGGCGCGCAGGATCACGCCCCCCAGGAGACTCTCATCCACCTGAGTGGTAATGGAGATTTCGCGGTTCAGACGCTTGGCCAGAGCACTCGCGAGCTTGTCCTGCTGCGCGTCGTCCAACGGGAAAGCGGAGACGATATCGACGTCCATGCGCTTCTCCTGCTGGGCCTTGAGCAGCTCGAACTGCGCGGCGATGGCCGGCAGGGCCATCAGACGGCCCTTGTGGCTGACCAGGTGCAGGAAGTTGGCGACCTCGTCATTTACGGCATCGCCGCAGACGTCGACCAGGGCCGCCACCTTCTGTTCACTGGAAAGCCGCGGATTGCCCAGCACTCGACGGCGCATGTCGTCGTTGTCGACGACACGCGCCACGGTGGTGAGCATGCCGGACCAGTCCTCGAGCGCCTTGCGTTCAACGGCGTGTTCGAAAGCCGCCTTGGCGTAGGGGCGAGCGACGGTAGACAGTTCCGCCATGGGTCACCTCCTCAAAGCTCTTCGGCGAGTTTGTCAACGAGCTCTGCGTGCCGCTTCTCGTCGATGGAGGACTCCAGGATCCGCTCCGCGGCCACGACGGCGAGTCGTGACACCTGGCTACGCAGCTCATCCTTCGCGCGGTTCACTTCCTGCTCAATCTCGGACTTGGCCTGAGTGATCATGCGCTCGCCTTCCTGGCGGGCCTGCTCACGCGCCTCGTCGATCATCTGGCTGGACCGCTTATGGGCCTGCTCCAGGATTTCTGCCGCCTGCTCCTTGCTTTCACGCAGCGTCTCGCTGGCCTGCTGTTCGGCCAGTTCGAGGTCGCGTGAAGCACGGCTGGCAGCGTCCAGGCCATCGGCGATCTTCTTCTGACGGTCCCGCAGGGCTTGCATGACCGGCGGCCATACAAACCTCATGCAGAACCAGACGAAGAACGCAAAGGCGATAGCCTGGCCGATCAGGGTAAGGTTCAGGTTCACGCCAGCACCTCTCGCGTCACATGTTTGGGGTTAAGGGCTCGTCGGGTCTTGCGACCGCGGCGAGTTAACCGACAAACGGGTTGGCGAAGGTGAAGAACAGCGCGATACCCACACCGATCATGGTCACGGCGTCCAGCAGGCCGGCGACGATGAACATCTTGACCTGCAGCATCGGGATCATTTCCGGCTGACGCGCGGCGCCTTCCAGGAACTTGCCACCCAGGATACCGAAGCCGATGGCGGTACCCAGGGCACCCAGGCCGATCAGCAGGGACACGGCGATGGCGGTCAGACCCAGAACTTGTGCTTCCATGGTGGTTCTCTCCAGTTAGGTTATAGAGGTTTGTGGTTAAGGGTTGATGGTAAGGGTTAAGGGTGAAGCGTCAGTGCTTCTCCACCGCCATGCTCAGATAGACGATGGTCAGCATCATGAAGATGAAGGCCTGCAGCGTGATGACCAGGATGTGGAAGGTCGCCCAGGCGAAGTGCAGGGGCAGCTGCCACAGCCCGATCATGGCGATCAGGATGAAGATCAGCTCGCCGGCATAGAGGTTGCCGAACAGACGCAGTGCAAGCGAGATCGGCTTGGCGATCAGGGTCACGGTCTCGAGCAGGAAGTTGACCGGGATGAACAGTGCCTGCACCAGCTTGTTGGGAGAGCTGAACGGATGCAGGGTCAACTCGCCGATGAAGCCGGAGAAGCCCTTCTCGCGAATGGTGTAGAAGATGATCAGCGCGAACACCGACAGCGCCATGCCGAGGGTGGCGTTGACGTCGGTGGTGGGCACCACCTTGAAGTAGACGTGGGCCGGGTCTGCACCGAACATGGCGCCGACCTTCTGCGCCAGCATGGGCAGGAAGTCCACCGGCACCAGGTCCATGAGGTTCATCAGGAAGACCCAGCAGAAGATGGTCAGCGAGAGCGGCGCGATCAGCTGGCTCTTGCCGTGGAACGTATCCTTCACGGAGTTGTCGACGAACTCGACCATCAGCTCGACGAAATTCTGCAGCCCGGAGGGCACGCCGGTAGTGGCCTTCAAAGCCACCTTGCGGAACAGCAGCACGAACACCAGGCCCAGGGCGATGGACCAGCCCAGAGTGTCCAGATGGAGGGCCCAGAAGCCCATTTCGGAGGCCTCTTCGGCCGATTGCGCGATGCTCCAGCCGTGCTCCGGATGGTGCCCGAAGGTCAGGTTCTGCAGATGGTGCTGGATGTACGACGTCGCTGTCGGGGTATTGCCTGCCATGATCTGCCTCGATTTCAGGTGTGTGACGGTCGCCGCAGCAGCCAGGGTCCCAGCCAATGGACGAACAGCGTCACCACGTAAGCGCCAAAGAAGAAAGCGGGGTTTGAGGGGGGCACTGCGATGAACACCAAGGTGAACAGAGCCGCCGTCAAACCGAACTTCCCGGCTTCTGCGCGATAGAAGCCGTTGACGATGTTCCTGGTATGTCGAGCCCCCTGATAGCGGAAGACTCGCCAGGTGAAAAAGGCATTGGGCAGGAAGGCCACCGCGCCGCCAAGCAGTGCCGAGAGCGCGCCGGGACCACCCTCCGACCAGGCACCGAGAAGGCTCGCCAGACAAACCATGCCGAACTGCACCAGCAGCAGTCGTCGTACGCTGGGACGCTTGATCCTGGCTGCCATGGGGTCTCCGTGCACGATATCGACGCCAGGCGTCCGCTACCTCCGCTCCGCCGTGCGAACACTTCCCAACGGCGGGCCCGGCGGGATTATAGGGAAGCCCCACGATGGCTTCAACCGATCACGGAGCGATTTCGCGCGATATCCCCCCAGCTTACGACTAAAAGTCGAGAAATCCGCGACACTTTGCTTAGCTGACTAATATTAGCGGTGAGCGTATCCCACTCATTTGATGTGCCCCAGAATGCCGTCCAGCTCGTCGAGGCTCGAGTAGCGAATGGTCACTCGCCCCTTGCCGCCGCGGCCGTGCTGGATCTTGACCGGAGCCCCCAGCAGGTCGCCCAGGCGCGACTCCAGGCGTGCCACATCGGGACTCGGCGTCGGCTTGTCGGCCTTTTTCGGCTCGCCCTTGGCGAGCTGCTTCACCAGTGCTTCTGTGGCACGCACCGTGAGGTCCTTGTTGACCACCTCATGGGCGGCCTGGCGCTGCTTGGGTCCGGACAACGCCAGCAGCGCTCGGGCGTGGCCCATGTCCAGATCGCCGCGCTCGAGCAGGGTCTGCACCTCGGGATCCAGCGCCAGCAGGCGCAGCAGGTTGGCCACCTGGGCCCGGGAGCGCCCCACGGCATCGGCCGCCTGCTGCTGGGTCAGCTCGAACTCGTCGAGCAGGCGCTTGAGCGCCATGGCCTCCTCGATGGGGTTGAGATTCTCGCGCTGGATGTTCTCGATCAGCGCCAGCGCCAGCGCCACCTCGTCGGTGACCTCGCGCACCACCGCCGGAATGACGTCCAGCTCGGCGAGCTGTGCCGCCCGCCAGCGCCGCTCGCCGGCGATGATCTCGTAGCGCTTCTCGCCGATCGGACGCACCACGATCGGCTGCATGACCCCCTGGGCGCGAATCGAGTCGGCCAGTTCCTCGAGGGCCTCGGGCTGGATGTCGCGGCGCGGCTGGTAGCGGCCCCGGCTCAGCTGGCCCAGCGGCAGGCGTTCAAGCCGCTCGTCGGCGGCAGGCGGCAGCGACTCGGCACCGTTGAGCTCGCTCTCCGGCGGCGCCTCGCCTCCCGGCAGATCCAGACTTTCGCGGCGGCGGGCGCCGGCACCGATCAGGGCGTCCAGGCCACGTCCCAGAGCGCGTTGTTTACGCGTCATCGGCTTTCCCTCATCTGTAAGCGCAGGCCGGCGTTGGCTACAACGACAGGCGACGGATCAGTTCCTTGGCCAGCACCCGGTGGGCCTGGCTGCCCCGCGAGAAGCGCGCGTACTTGGTGACCGGCAGGCCATGGCTGGGGGCCTCGGCGACCCGCACGTTGCGGGGGATGGTGGTCTTGAGCAGGGCGTCGCCGAAGTAGTCGCGCAGCTGCTTGCTGACGTCTCGGGTCAGGCTGTTGCGCGAGTCGAACATGGTGCGCAGGATGCCGAAGACCTCGAGACTCGGGTTCACACTGTCCTTGATCTGCTCGACGGTGTCGAGCAACGCCGACAGCCCCTCCAGGGCATAGAATTCGCACTGCAGCGGAATCAGCACTCCGTGGGCGGCGGTCAAACCGTTGACCGTGAGCATGTTGAGCGACGGTGGGCAGTCGATCAGCACCACGTCATACTCGCCGGCCACCTCGCTTAGCGCTTTGACCAGGCTCTGCTCGCGGCCCTCGTCACGGTCGAGCAGTTCGACTTCGGCGGCGGTCAGGTCGCCGTTGCCCGGCAGCAGGGCATATCCCGCCTCGGGACAGTCGAGGATCACCTCGGTGGGGCGGCGCTCCCCGAGCACCACGTCAAGCACGCTGCCGTCGAGCTCGTGCTTGTCGACGCCGCTGCCCATGGTGGCATGGCCCTGGGGGTCCAGGTCGACCAGCAGCACGCGACGATCCAGGGCGGCCAGGCTGGCTGCCAGATTGACGGCAGTGGTGGTCTTGCCCACGCCACCCTTCTGGTTGGTCAAGGCGATAATCTTGGTCACGGCGACATCCTTGCGTTGGGAGACAGGGTTCTCGGCAGCGTCCGGCGCATCCCGCCTCAGCGCGCACGCTCGAGGATCACCAGGCGGCGGTCGCCGGCCGAAAACGGCACTCTCAGCGAGTGGCAAGCCACCGCTGCGACCCCCTCCGGCAGGCCGGCGAGTTCGTCCTCCACGGCGGGCCCCTTCATGGCCAGCCATTGTCCGCCCTCCCCCGGCAACCTCTGGCTCAGGGCGATGAAGTCCTCGAGACTGGCGAAGGCCCGCGAGATCACCTGATCGAAGCCCTCGGCGGGGGGCTCGAAGGCCTCCACTCGGGCCTGGACCGGGGTGACCTGTTCGAGGCCTAGCTCCATCACCGCCTGGCGCTGGAAGCGCACCTTCTTGCCATTGCTGTCGAGCAGCGTGACCTCGAGTTCCGGTGCGAGAATCGCCAGCACCAGTCCCGGCAAGCCCGGGCCAGCCCCCACGTCGAGCAGGCTAGGCCCCTTCACGAAGGGCAGCACGGCGGCGCTGTCGAGCAGGTGCCGAGCGATCATTTCCTCGGGATCGCGTACCGCGGTGAGGTTATAGGCGCGGTTCCACTTGTGCAACAGGCCCACCAGGGCCAACAGGCGTTCGCGTCGTTCCGGCACCACGTCGAGGCCGAGTTCGGCCAAGCCACGCTCGAGGCGTTCTCTGAGGATCGTCTCGTTCGGGGTCATCCGTTGGCCACTCGGCTGTCGTCCAGCAGGCGACGCTTCTTGAGGTGAATCAGCAGGATCGAGACCGCCGCGGGGGTGACCCCGGAGATGCGCGAGGCCTGGGCCAGGGTCTCCGGCCGGGCTTCGCCGAGCTTCTGACGGATCTCGTTGGAGAGTCCCTCGACTCGCGCGTAGTCCAGGTCATCGGGCAGCCGGGTGGCTTCGTGGCGCTTGAGTTTGTCGATCTCGTCCTGCTGGCGATCGATGTAGCCCTGATACTTGGCCTGGATCTGAACCTGTTCGGCGACGCGCTCGTCGTCGACCGGCTGACCGACCAGATCGGCGAGATCGTCGTAGCCGAGCTCCGGGCGCTTCAGGAGATCCATCAGGTTGTACTCGCGGGACAGCGGCTGGCCGGTCTTCTCGGCCACTCGTGCCGCAGCCTCGCTGCCGGGCTGGACCCAGCTGGTCCGAAGTCGAGCGGTCTCGGCCTCGATGGCCTCGCGCTTGGCGCTGAAAGCGGCCCAGCGGTGGTCATCGATCAGCCCCAGCTCACGGCCCGCCTCGGTGAGGCGCAGATCGGCGTTGTCCTCGCGCAGCAGCAGGCGATATTCCGCCCGCGAGGTGAACATCCGATAGGGCTCCTTGGTGCCCAGAGTGATCAGGTCATCCACCAGCACGCCGAGGTAGGCCTCGTCACGGCGCGGCCACCAGGCCTCGAGCTCACGGGCGCGACGGGCGGCGTTGAGCCCGGCCAGCAGGCCCTGGGCGCCGGCTTCCTCGTAGCCGGTGGTGCCGTTGATCTGGCCGGCGAAGAACAGGTTGTGGATGAATTTCGTTTCCAGCGAGTGCTTGAGATCGCGGGGATCGAAGAAATCGTACTCGATGGCATAGCCCGGGCGAGTGATATGGGCGTTCTCCAGCCCCTTGATCGAGCGCACCACCTGCAGCTGCACGTCAAACGGCAGCGAGGTGGAGATACCGTTGGGATACAGCTCGTGGGTATCCAGCCCCTCGGGCTCAATGAAGATCTGATGGCTCGCCTTGTCGGCGAAGCGGTGCACCTTGTCCTCGATGGACGGGCAGTAGCGCGGCCCCACGCCCTCGATCGTGCCGGAGAACATCGGCGAACGATCCAGGTTGGCGCGGATGATCTCGTGGCTGCGCTCGCTGGTGTGAGCGATATGGCAGCTGACCTGGCGAGGATGCATGTCACGGCTACCAAGGTAAGACATCACCGGCGTCGGGGCGTCCCCCGGCTGCTCCTCGAGTACCGAGAAATCCACGCTCTTGGCATCGATACGGGGTGGAGTGCCGGTCTTCAACCGGTCGACACGAAACGGCAGCGCACGCAGGCGTTCGGCCAGAGCGTTGGAGGGAGGATCGCCGGCCCGGCCGCCACGGCTGTTGTCCAGCCCGATGTGGATAACGCCGCCAAGGAAAGTGCCTGTGCATAACACCACGGTGTCGCTCATGAAGCGCACGCCGGTCTCGGTGATCACCCCGCGCACGGTGTCGCCGTCGACGATCAGATCGCCGGCCGCCTGCTGAAAGATCTCCAGATTGGGCTGGTTCTCCAGCAGACCCCGAATCGCCGCCTTGTAGCGCACGCGATCGGCCTGGGCACGCGTCGCCCGCACGGCCGGCCCCTTGCGGGCATTGAGTACCCGGAACTGGATGCCGCCCAGGTCGGTGGCCAGCCCCATGGCACCGCCGAGCGCATCGATCTCCTTGACCAGATGGCTCTTACCGATCCCGCCGATGGCGGGATTGCAGGACATCTGGCCCAGGGTCTCGATGTTGTGGGTCAGCAGCAGGGTTCGGCAGCCCATGCGAGCCGATGCCAGGGCGGCTTCGGTCCCGGCATGACCACCGCCGATGACGATGACGTCGAAGCGGTCGGGATACTCCAAGGTTCACCTCGATCGGCGCCGTCGCGCCGAATGTTGCGGATCAGGGTATGAAATCAGCCCGCCAGTATAACGCCCTTGTGGGTAATCGTCAGGGTTTTCCACACCCCGGAAGCGCCGCGCACCGATCCTTTCACTCACTTAAATCAATAAACAAATAGATAAAAAGAAGTTCTGTTGTGGTTGTAACTACTAGTGTGGACATTTCTCGTGGATAACCATAACTACTGATTATTTATCAACAGGTTGCATTGTTGACCCCTGGAAGGAAAAGCGGCGCGCGAGCTGCGGACGGCATGTTCGGGGCCTGTGGAGGAATGCGAGGGTTACCCACAGCCCGGCTCGAGCACGGCTTGTCCACGCGCTTCTACCGGGCTTGTCACCGTGGCTGTGAACAACCTCGGTGATTCCTCTTCGGCCCCGCCATGGTGGGGCTCAGCGGTCATTGTCGAGAAATCTTGTCCACAGGCCAAAAAAAAGCCCTGTCGATAACGACAGGGCCCGGTGAGGCGCGCAGGAGAAGCGACACTGTCAGTGCTTGAGCACCCGCGACAGGAAATTTCGGGTGGGTTCGGCTTGGGGCGAGTCGAAGATCGTTTCCGGTGGCCCCTCTTCGGCGATCTCGCCCTTGTGAATGAAGATCACCCGGTCGGCAACTTCGCGGGCGAAGCCCATCTCGTGGGTGACGATCAGCATGGTCATGCCTTCGTTGGCGAGCTCGCGCATGGCATCCAGCACCTCGCCGATCATCTCCGGGTCCAGCGCCGAGGTCGGCTCGTCGAACAGCATCAACCGGGGCTCCATGGCCAGCGCTCGAGCCAGAGCCACACGCTGCTGCTGGCCGCCGGAGAGCTGGGTGGGATACTTGGCGGCCTGGTCGCTGATGCCCACTCGCTCCAGCAGCCGTTCGGCGGTCTCGGTGGCATCCTGGCGGCTCCAGCCGCGCACCTTCATCGGGGCCAGAGTGACGTTGTCCAGCACGCTGAGATGCGGAAAGAGGTTGAACTGCTGGAACACCATGCCGACCTCGGTGCGAATCTTCTGCAGCGCCTTGGTGGCCTTGCCATGGGGCTTCAGCGGGTTGCCGTCGACTTCCAGCTCACCCTGCTGGAATTCTTCGAGGCCGTTGATGCAGCGGATCAAGGTCGATTTTCCGGAACCGCTGGCCCCGATGATTACCACGACCTCGCCGGGAGTGACCGTGAGGTCGATGTCCTTGAGCACGTGAAGGGCGCCGAAGGACTTGTTGAGCTTGCTCAGGCGCACGATGGGCTCGCCGCCGGATTGGGACGTCTGTTGGTTCATCTCGCGCATTCCTTATTGTCCGACCAGACCCTTGCGCTCCAGCAGGCGCAATGCCACCGACAGCGACAGGGTGACCACCAGGTAGAGCATGGCGACCATCAGGTAGACCTCGAGGGCGTTGAAGGTGGTAGCGATGTAGACCTGGCCCTGACGCACCAGCTCGCCTACGCCGATCACCGAGAACAGCGAGGTGTCCTTGATACTGATGATGCCCTGGTTGCCCAGCGGCGGGATCATGCGCCGCAAGGCCTGGGGCCAGATGATGTAACGAAAGGTCTGGCGCCGGGACAGGCCCAGGGATAGTCCAGCTTCGCGCTGGCCGCGTTCGATGGATTGCACGCCGCCGCGCACGATCTCCGAGATGTAGGCTCCGGAATTGACGGCGATGGCGGCGATACCGGCCACCAGGGCGTTGATGGGGCCGCCGAGCAGCTGCGGCAGGCCGTAGAAGATGAACAGTACCTGCACCAGCACAGGGGTGCCGCGAAATATCTCGATGTAGGCCACGGCGGGCCATCTCAGCCATTTCGTTGGACTGATGCGCAACAGGCCGAAGACGATGCCGATGATGAAACCGAGGGCAAGGCCCGAGAAGGAGATCAGCAGGGTATAGGGAATCCCCGTCAGCAGGTGGGGGATGGAGGCGAAGGCGGCCTGCCAGTCGAATTGAAAGGTGACGTCCACGAAAGATCTCCGTCAGGGTACAAAGGGGGAGACGCGGGGCCGAGGCACGGTCTGAAAAGTCGATGAGCGCAGGCGCTTTTCAGGCCTTGCCTAATGCAACGGGGCCGGGTCTAGTGACCCGACCCCGTGTCAGCCTCGCGCGAGGTTCATTCGCCGCTGGGGCTGCCGAACCATTTGCTATGGATCTCGTCGTAGGTGCCGTCTTCTTTCATGGTAGACAGGGCTTCGTTGACAGGTTCGACCCAATCGCTGCCTTTGACCAGCACGATGCCGTACTGCTGGCCTTCGTAGAGCGGGCCTACGACCTTGGTGCGGCCCTCGCCCTGGGTCTGGGAGAAATAGCCGACGTTTGGCGCATCGTAGAAGACGGCATCCACGCTGCCGCCGAGAAGCGCCATGTACATGTCGCTGGAGCCCGGATAGGGGGTGATGTCGGCGGAGTCGCCCAGGCTTTCCTGGAGGAAGTCGTAGCTGGTGGAACCGATCTTGGTGCCGACCTTTTTGCCTTCCAGGTCCTCGACGCTCTGGATGCTGTCGTCGTTGGCATTGACCAGCAGACGCAGGCCACTGTCGTAGTAGGGATCGGAAAAGTCGACGATCTCGGCACGTTCGTCGGTGATGGTCACGCCGGCAATGGCGATGTCGACGTTACCGGTCTGGATGGCGGGGATGATGCCGTTGAAGTCCATGGTGCGCAGGTTGTAGTCGAACCCGGCACGCTCGGCGACTTCGGCGATGATGTCCATGTCGAAGCCGACCATCTCGCCGGAGTCCTGATCCATCATCTCGAATGGAACGAAACTCGGGTCGGTGACGACGTCCAGGGTGGTGTCCTGGGCCTGGGCCGTGGCGCTCAGGCCGAGGGCAAGGCAGGACGCCAGCGATGCCGCCTGAAATTGACGCTTCATGTGACTCTCCATGGCATGATTTGTTTTGGAGTACCTAATCAACCATGGCGAGTTGTCGTGAGAGCGTCAAGTCTCGGCAAATGACGCTATTTAGGGGTGTCTCAACGCTTGGCGTCAAACCATGAAGGAGGAGCCGCAGCCACAGGTGGTGGTGGCATTGGGGTTCTGGATCAGGAAGCGGGCACCGGCCAGCCCCTCCTCGTAGTCCACGGTGGAGCCCACCAGGTACTGGTAGGAGAGGGGATCGACCACCAGCGCGACCTCGCCGAACTCGACCAGGGTGTCGTCATCGGCCACTGTCTCGGCGAAGTCGAAGCCATACTGGAAGCCGGAGCAGCCGCCGCCGGTCACGTAGACGCGCAGCTTGAGCTCGGGTTTGCCTTCCTCGGCGATCAGGGCCTGGAGCCGGTTCCTGGCGCTGTCGGACAGCAGCAGGGGAGTAGGTACGAAGGATGCGGCACCGCTCATGGGTGACCTCCCCGGAATTCGGTGAATGTCGTGCAGGGGACGATTATCCATAACCCCCAGCAAAAGGGTCAACTATTTAGGCGGGCGCCCTGCCCCGACGCAATGGCGAGGGGGCAGGCGATGACTTCACGGCATGATGGCCGGGGCGTCGAGGCCGGCATTCTCGTCGAAGCCGAACATCAGGTTGAGGTTGTGCACGGCTTGCCCGGAGGCACCCTTGACCAGGTTGTCGATCACCGAGAGCACTACCACGGTATCGCCGTCGCCGGGGCGATGGATGGCCAGGCGGCAGACATTGGCGCCCTTGACGCTGCGCGTCTCGGGATGGCTGCCCGCCGGCATGACGTCGACGAAGGGTTCGTCGGCGAAGCGCTGCTCGAATCGCGCCTGGAGGTTGCCCGCCTCGCCGGTGAGCCGACCGTAGAGGGTGGCGTGGATGCCGCGGATCATCGGCGTCAGGTGAGGCACGAAGGTTAGTCCCACCGGGCCGCCCGCGGCGTCGCCGAGGCCCTGGCGGATCTCGGGCAGGTGACGATGGCCCGAAGCGCCGTAGGCCTTCATCGATTCGCTGGCCTCGGCCAGCAGCGAGGGCACCTTGGCGCCGCGGCCGGCACCGGTGACGCCGGACTTGCAGTCAGCGATGACCTGGCCGACGTCGATCAGCCCGTCCTCGAGCAGCGGCAGCAGGCCGAGCTGCACCGCGGTGGGATAGCAGCCGGGTACGGCGATCAGGCGTGCCTGGCGGATGCGCTCGCGATTGACCTCAGGCAGGCCGTAGACGGCGTCATCCAGCAGCTCGGGCGCGCCATGGGGCTGGCCGTACCAGCGTTCCCATTCGGCGGCGTCGCGCAGGCGGAAGTCCGCCGACAGGTCGATCACCCGGGTGCCGCGCTCGAGCAGATCGCTGGCCAGGGCGTGGGCCACTCCGTGGGGCGTGGCGAAGAACACCGCATCGCAGGCCGCCAACCGAGCCGGGGCGGGCTCGCTGAAGCGCAGCTCGTCGTAGTGGCCGCGCAGGTTGGGGTAGAGTTCGCTGACCCCCAGCCCGGCCTCGCTGCGCGAGGTGATGACCTCGACGCTCACCTCCGGGTGACGGGCCAGCAACCTGAGCAGTTCGACCCCGGTATAGCCGGTGCCGCCGACGATTCCGACCTTGATCACGATGGACTCCTCATTGGTGGACGCTGGGACCTATGTGTACGGATATGATACACAAGGGAGAGGGCTCCCACCTAGGAGGGGGGCTGGATCGAACAGGAAGGTCATCTTGTCGCGTTTCTCGCTATCCCGCTTCACTCTGGAACGTTTCCGCCAGCGCCTGGCCAGCGTGGATGCCCTGCCACAGCTGTGCGTGCTGGGCGTGGTGTCGGGGCTGATCACCGGTGGGCTGATGGTGATCTTCCGACTACTGCTCATCCTTGGCGCCGCGCTGTTCCTGCCCGATGGCGATCCCGAGGCCTTCGAAGGGCTGGCGCCGGTGACCCGGGCGCTGTTGCCACTGCTGGCGGTGGCGTTGATCGGCGTCTGGCTATGGCGGTTGCCCCCCGCGGGACGCCAGATCGGCGTGGCACATGTCATCGAACGGCTGACCTACCACCAGGGGCGTTTCCCGATGCGCAATTGGTTCACCCAGTGGTGGGTGGGCCTGATTTCGGTGCTCGGCGGCCTCTCCGCCGGGCGCGAGGGCCCGGCCATCCATCTGGGGGCAGCGGCCTGCAGCGGGCTCGGCCAGCGCCTGCGCCTGCCCCACAACAGCCTGCGCGTGCTGGTGGCCTGCGGTACCGCGGCGGGGATCTCGGCGTCCTTCAATACCCCCATCGCCGGCGTCATCTTCGCCATGGAAGTGGTGCTGATGGAGTACACCATCACCGGCTTCATGCCAGTGATCCTGGCCTCGACAATGGGGGCCGTGGTATCCCAGGCGGTGTTCGGCTTCGAGCGCCCCTTCGAGGAGACCGGCATCGCCCTGGGCTCGCTGTTCAACCTGCCGTGGATCGTACTCAGCGCACTGGGCATCGGGCTGCTGGCCGGCGCCTTCGTGCGGGTGGCGCGCGCCGGAGGGCAACTCAAGCGCTTGCCCTTCGCGGCCCGTTTCGCCGTGGCCGGCGCTCTGGTGGGGGCCCTGGCCTGGTGGTATCCCCAGGTGCAGGGCATGGGCTACGACACCCTGGGGATGACCATTGGTGGAGCGCTGAGCCTGGACGTGTTGCTGGCGGTGGCCATCGGCAAGCTGTTGATCACCGCCTTCGCCGTGGCCTGCGGCATTCCGGTCAGCATCATTGGCCCGGTACTGGTGGCCGGCGGTGCGGCGGGAGCCCTGTGCGGCCTGCTCGGCGCCCAACTGATGCCCGAGCTCGCCTCGGGGCCTGCCGTCTACGCCATGCTGGGCATGGCCGCCATGATGGGCGCGGTGCTACAGGCGCCGCTGGCTGCACTGATGGCCCTGCTGGAGCTGTCCCACAACCCCAACCTGATCCTGCCGGGCATGCTGGCGGTGGTGGTGGCCGGGCTGACCTCGCGCCAGCTGTGCGGTTGCGATGGCTTCTTCATCAGCGTCACCCGCCATGGCTTGCATCCCCTGCAACAGCCGCTGATGCAGGCGCTCAGCCGGGTGTCGGTACCAGCGGTGATGGAGCGTGCCTTGGTGCGCACTCGCCGCCGGATCAGCCTCGACCAGGCCAGCGCGCTGCTCGAGGCCAAGCCGGAATGGATCGTGATCGAGCGCTCCAGCGATGCCAAGCCGACGCTGGCCCTCAAGGCCGCCGACCTGGCACGCTGGATGCTTGAGCACGACGCCAACGACAAGCTGATCGACAAGGAGGGCCGCCTGGATCTGCTCGAGATCCCCGGGCAGCGTCTCGACCTGGCCCCGATTCATCTCCAGGCGACCCTCTCTGAAGCCTTCGAGCGTCTCAACACCAAGCATGCGGACGCCCTCTACGTGGAGCACGGCCATCGCCCGAAGCAGCGGCGGATTTCCGGTATCATCACCCGCGACGCCATCGAGCGTTACTATCGCTATAGCGACGTTCCCTCCGGCTGAGGAGTCGATATGTACCTCTGGATCAAGGCCCTCCACCTGGTGGCCGTGGTGACCTGGTTCGCTGCCCTGTTCTATCTGCCAAGGCTCTATGTCTATCACGCCATGGCCCGGGACCGCGGTGAGCGTCAGGCCAGCGACTATTTCGCCGTCATGGAACGCAAGCTCTATCGCGGCATCATGACGCCCTCGATGATCGCCGTGCTGGTGCTGGGCGGCGGCCTGTTGGCGCTGAACCCCGGGTGGCTCTCCCAGGGCTGGATGCACGCCAAGCTGGCGCTTGTGGCGGCGCTGGTCGCCTATCACCATGTTTGCCTCATTTATCTGAAACAGTTTGCTGCCGATCGATGCACGCGTACGCATCGTTTCTTTCGCATCTTCAACGAGTTGCCTGTGCTCGCGCTGCTGGCGATCGTGCTTCTCGCCGTGTTGAAACCGTTTTGATGGGGGCCGATGTGGAAACCCAACCTCATCTGCCGGCGGTGCTGGTGTTGGCGGGGCACGACCCCACCGGCGGGGCCGGGCTGGTGGCCGATAGCGAAGCGGTGGCAGCCTGCGGCGGCTGGGCGCTGACGATTCCCACGGCGCTGACGGTGCAGAACTGTCGTGACGTTCGTGAGGTGCAGCCGGTGGATGCCGAGCTGATCCGGGCAGCGGCTCTGGCACTGGAAGAGATCGAGATCGCCGCCATCAAGATCGGCCTGGTCGCCTCCGAGGCGGCGCTGGAGGCGGTCGAGGAGATCCTGCGACGACGTCCCGGGGTGCCGGTGGTGGTCGATCCCGTGCTCAAGGCGGGTGGTGGTAAAGAGTTGTCCACATCTGCTTTGGAAGCTGCGTTCCGCCAGCGGCTGCTTCCCCTTGTGGATATCCTGACGCCCAATCGCCTGGAGCTCGCCCGACTGGCCGGTCCGGCGTGCCGGGACGATACCGAGCGCGCCGTCGAGCTGATGCATCTGGGCTGCCAGGCGGTGCTGGTCACCGGCACCGATGACCCGGAGGAGCGGGTGCCCAAGGACAAGGTGCGGCATACCCTGCATGTGCCGGATGGCGATCGCCAGTGGAGCTGGACGCGTCTGGTCGGTGATTTCCATGGCTCGGGGTGCACCCTGGCATCGGCGCTGGCGGCACGTCTGGCCCTGGGCGAGAGTCTGGTGACGGCCTGCGAACAGGCCCAGGCCTTCACCTGGGATTCGCTGGCGCATGGTTGGCATCCCGGTGCCGGGCAGCGGTTGCCGCGGCGGCTGTGGCGGTTGCCGACCGAGCGCGGTTCCGTTTGGCCCTAGCCCATGGACTGGTCATCCTCGGGCTCAGCATCGAGAATGAGGAATATCAGTGGCGGCCCTTCGGCGGCGTTTGGCGACATTCACTGGGGAATCACCGCTCGCCAAGAGATTATCCAAAGATTTATCCACAGGCCGAATGCCCACATGGCGGGACTTCGGCACGATACGACGCTTACTTTCAACAGCAAATGAGGTTGACATGACCACATCCGCCCAGCTCTTCGAACGGGCCTGCCGACATATCCCCGGCGGAGTCAATTCGCCGGTGCGTGCCTTCAAGGGCCTGGAGCGCCCGCCGGTCTTCATGGAACGGGCTCAGGGCGCTTACCTTTTCGATGTAGAGGGCAAGCGTTATGTGGATTATGTCGGCTCCTGGGGGCCGATGATCACTGGCCATGCGGATCCCGAGGTGCTGGCGGCGGTCCGCGAGCGGCTCGATAACGGGCTTTCCTTCGGCACGCCCACGGCCATCGAGACCACCATGGCCGATCTGATCTGCGAGATGATCCCCAGCATCGAGATGGTGCGCATGGTCAACTCCGGCACCGAGGCCACCATGTCGGCAATCCGTCTGGCTCGTGGCTATACCGGTCGTGACAAGATCGTCAAGTTCGAGGGCAACTATCACGGCCACTCCGACTCGTTGTTGGTCAAGGCCGGTTCCGGCGCCTTGACCCATGGCGAGCCCAGCTCTCCCGGTGTTCCCGCCGCGTTAGCCGAGCACACCGTGACCCTGGCCTACAACGATGCTGACGCGGTGGAGCAGTGCTTCGAGGAGATCGGCGACCAAGTGGCTTGCATCATCGTCGAGCCGGTGGCCGGCAACATGAACTGCATTCCTCCACAGCCGGGTTTCCTCGAGACCCTGCGTCGAGTCTGTGATCGCCATGAAAGCGTGCTGATCTTCGACGAAGTGATGACCGGCTTCCGGGTGGCGATGGGCGGAGCCCAGGCCTATTACGGCATCGAGCCGGATCTCACCTGCCTGGGCAAGATCGTCGGCGGTGGCATGCCGGTAGGGGCCTTCGGCGGCCGCCGTAGCATCATGGAGAACATCTCGCCGCTGGGTCCTGTCTACCAGGCCGGTACCCTGGCGGGAAATCCACTGGCCATGGCGGCGGGCATCGCCCTGCTGACCAAGCTGCAGGAGCCCGGCTTCCATGATGCCCTTGCGCAGCGCGTCGAGACCCTGTGCCATGGTCTCCAGGAGCGGGCCGATGCCGCCGGTATCGACATGATCACCCAGCG
The DNA here is from genome assembly GCF_043496985.1 of Halomonas sp. B23F22_20. Taxonomy (NCBI): domain Bacteria; kingdom Pseudomonadati; phylum Pseudomonadota; class Gammaproteobacteria; order Oceanospirillales; family Halomonadaceae; genus Halomonas; species Halomonas sp. B23F22_20. The sequence continues at coordinate 24,550 of NZ_JBIEKH010000004.1, read as the reverse complement.
AGCAGGTGGCATGTTTGGCGTCTTCTTCACCGGCCAGAGCCGGGTCGACAATTTTGCTCAGGCCACCGCCTGTGATGGGGATGCCTTCCGCCGTTTCTTCGCCGCAATGCTGGAGCATGGCATCTATATGGCGCCCTCGGCCTTCGAAGCGGGCTTCATGTCCAGCGCTCACGCCCCCGAGGACATTCAACTGACCCTGGACGCGGCCGAGGCCGCCTTCGCCGCGATGCGACAGGCCTGAGGGCCGGCGCGATGGCTGCGTAAAGGAGACCAACGATGAATCAGCGACACGCCCCAGGAAGCTCAGGCCGCGATTTGGGCCTGGAGACGCTGGTCGAGGAGTTAGGTGCCTGGCAGGCCGAGCATGCAACGGATCGGACCGAACCAGGCGCTCTTCGGGAGGCACTGCAGCAAAGAGTGACCAACGAGGTGCAGGCCTTGGCGTCGCTGATGGGCGGTGACGAGGATCGTCATCGCCTTCGGGTCCTGGCCCGCTGGCTGGAAGAGAACCTCGAGCGATTAGCTCCTGTACTGGATGCCCGAGAGGCCCGGCGGCTGCCGCGTAGCTGGGCCTGCGATCACCGTGACAGCCGCCTGCTGGACGAGGGGCGGGTACTGATGGCCAACGCCATCGACCGCGATCTCGAGGGCTTCGGTGCCGAGGTCGTCCAGGATCCCGCCGCGGACCTGGCGTCATTGCTGGTAGGACTGGAAGTTCGCGACGAAGCGCGACTCGCCCGCCAATTCCTGGATCTCTATCTACGTTTCAGCGGCGACTATGAGGCTGCTCGGCTGCTGTCTGCATTCCGGGTGTTGGAGTGCCTGGCCGGCGCGCGGCGCGCCCTGCGTCGCCTCGAGACGGTGGAGGGGGACGACGAGCGACCTGCCCTGCTGGCGGAAACCATGAGTGCCTGTCGACGCTACCTGGAGTTGGCTGAACGGCATGCCGAATTTCGTTTTCCTCCGTTGGTGATCGGGGTCGGCGTCTCTGGCAGCGGCAAGAGCCGTTTCACCCGTAACCTAGTGACCCGGCTGGGGGCCGTCCGAGTCGGTTCCGATGTCGAGCGGCGTCGCCAGCATGGTCTTCACCCACAGGCCAGGGATGGCGATGAGGCTGTGGATATCTTTACCGAAGAGGCCACCGAACGCACTTACCATCGACTCGCACAGTGTGCGGGGAGCCTGCTGGATGCTGGCCTGCCGGCCTGTGTGGATGCCACCTGCCTGACCCGCTCACAGCGCGATTGGTTGAGGCATCAGGCTGAGAGCCGTGGGTTGCCGGTGCTGCTGGTCAGCTTCGAGGCCGACGAGGTGACTCTCGAGCGACGTATCACCAAGCGTGCCAGACGACAGGGAACCGTGGTCGAGGATGGCTTGGCCGTGTTGGCGCGCCAGCGAGCTGCCTTCGAGCCGTTCTCTGACGAGGAGCGCTTTCACCTCGTTCGCCTGGACACGACCGCCGACAACGCCGCCGAGACGTTGGCCGGATTGATCCAGGAACACATGCACTGGAGCTGATGCCTGGCGTGGCCGGTCTCTATATGCCGGCCGCGTTCTCTCCCTGATGGTTCGTGTTAGCCGCGGTGTTACATCCACTTGTCATTTTCGATCTGATCTCTGTTTTTGGGAATTTAATACAAATTGTTGATTAAAAAGGAAATAAAGAAAACACCGACGACAGTGTCAAGACTGAAACAACTTTGTGAACTGTTTGTATCAATAAGTTAACTTTATGTTTTTTATGATTTTTTACCCATAATTCATACCCTTCAAGTCGCTGACTGTTTCACCAGGCTAACACTTGCCTGAGCCATGGCACCGATATTCCCGCCGAAAACTCCCCTCCCTTGCCCTCTCTTTGTAGATTTTCTCTTTTATATCAAAAAATTAACAAAACATGGCATGACTCGTGCTCTGTGTTACATGCCTGCAGCGGGATCCTCGAGGGCTCAAGACAGACCTTCGGCTGAGCAGGCAGAGAGAACCGACGCCGGTGTCGATCTGCGGATCGTCCGGCAGGACGAAAGGGATTCAGCCGAAACTGAACGGGAGTGTGATCATGAAAGCTTATGCAATTGCGGGTACATCCCTGCTGGCGCTGGTCATGGCAATTTCCACCGCCCAGGCCAACCCGACCAACAGCGGTAAGAATGCTTTCCAGGCTGTGGACTCCGATGCGCAAGCCATCGGCGGAGCCGGTGGAAATAGCATCGGTGGCAACGGTACAGGGGCCGGTGCTGCTAATGCCGATGCCAGTGGCAATGGCTCTGGCCATGGCTTCCTGGGTTATGGCAAGGGCTACGGCGATGGTGGTGATGCGACTGCTACTGGAACTGGCTATGGCGCTGGTGGTGCCGGTGGGCCGGTCGGTCGTGGGGGCGATGCCTGGGCCATGAGTGAGTCGTATAACACCGCGGTCAGCGTTATTTCCGAGCAGAAGATGAGCTCCGTGGTCATCGGCGGCGGTATCAAGGTCATTGGCGGTGACGGCGGTAATGGCGCCCATGGTGGCAATGGTGGCCTGAATGCGGCCGTCAGTGTCGGTGTCGGGCTCGGCGGCGATGGCGGCAAGGGCGATGGCGGACGCGGCGGTGACGCCGGTGCACTGGGCCTTGGAGCAGGCCAGGGCGGTGACGGCACCGGCGCCGGCGTCGGCCTCGGCGCAGGCAAGGGCGGCAGCTCTGACTCCGGTGCGCTCAGCGCCTCAAGTTCCAAGGCCGGTAATTTCGACCATGGGGATAACTGGGGGGAAGGCGACGGTACCGGCACCGGGGTGGGTCTCGGTGGCTTGCTCGGCCTCGGTGAAGGCAATGGCGCTGGCATCGGCGCTGCCGTGGATGGCGAGCAGACCGCCGCTTCTCAGTCAGGCTCAACGGCCGCCTCGGCTGCGGGTAATGGTGGTGCAGGGACTGGCACCGGCACCGGCACCGGCACCGGCACGGCCGGCGACGGAACCGGCACTGGCTGGGCTGGCGCTGTGGCAGGCAACGGTGCTGCCGGCTATGGCGGCGGCGGCGGTGGCGGCCAAGGCGTCGCCGGTGCGGCCTATGCCACTGGAGCCAATGGTGGCGCCGGAGGCAACGGAGGCAACGGTGCTGCAGCGGTGCTGCGTACCGGTGCGGCCAGCATCTCCGTGGCGGCCGGAGGCGTCTATGGTGGCGTGGCCAACATGAACAACTCCACCGGCTTCTACAACTCCCAGCTGTCCGGTACCAGCATCTCTGCTCACAGCGGTGTGAGTATCGGCAACTGATGATGGCTCGGGCCTCGAGAGAGGCCCGCTTGTCCCAACCGGGAACTGGCGGAGAAGGTCTCCGCCAGTTCCTGCACTGCCAGATTTCAGTCAGTGGAGGCAAGGGAGATGAAGCGTTCAGAACATACCAAGTGGTTCGCCGTCGGCGTCATGGTGCTTTCCGCCAGTCTGCTGTCGACCGCACACGCCGAGGAGGCACCGGGCGAGGGCTTTGGCGCACTGGAGGTCATGCCGACGGAATCTCTGGAACAGACCCGCGGGCGTGATGGCGTCAATATTCACCTGGAGCGCGTCAACGTACAGAGCGTTCAGGACATGGATGCGATTACTGCCGGGTCGAGTTTCCAGGTGCTCAACGGCGATATGGCGACCGGGAATATCACCTTCGAGAGTGGTTCCATGGGGCATTACAGCGGTACTGGCATCTTCAATAGCGTGACGGGTAATGCCAACGCCATCAATAATGCGATTGGCATCAGCGTCTACATTTCCAATCCATGAGGTGGGAGAGCCGATAGCGATGGTCATGCTCTCGTACTAAATACGGGAAGTGGGTGTCGTCATTCGCATGGATCTTTGTCCAGAGGCCGTGATAATGCGTAAGATATTGAAGGGCTCTTTCCTGCTGTTCGCTCTAATATTAGCGAGTGGAAAGGGCTTCGTCATGTCCGCTGAAGCGGGAACAGTTCGAATTTTCAATCCCTTTGGAAACTTCGAAGTTGAAGCCAAGAGTCTCTCGGAAATCAGTTGGGAACGTGTGGTTCGTCAACAGTACGATTTCAGCTGTGGATCGGCCGCCGTCGCTACCCTTTTGACCTATCACTATGACCGACCTACTACCGAAGCCGATGTCTTCGAGACCATGATCCGCAATGGTGATCGTGAACAGATCGAGACCTTTGGTTTCTCCATGCTGGATATGAAGCGCTACCTTGATACGCATGGGCTTAATGCCGATGGCTTCGAGATCACGCTGGACGACTTCATTCGGATCGGCGTTCCCGCCATTACACTGGTCAATACGGGGGGGTACAAGCACTTTGTCGTCGTTAAGGGGATGGATTCCGAGAACGTACTGGTGGGCGACCCGGCAGCGGGGACGGTCGTGGTGCCCAAGAGTATCTTCGAAGGCCTGTGGAGCAACAAGGTGCTCGGTGTCCGCAATGACGTGGAAGTGGCTCGGGCGAATTTCAACAATCAGCAGGACTGGCGTGTGCGTCCCCCTTCTCCCATCGAATCAGGGTTACAACGCAGAAGTGTGGGGTCATACTTGCTGACATTGCCAGGTGCCAACGAGTTGGGTAGGTAATATTCTCACAGGAGTTACCGACCATGAGCATGTACATGAACAGTGGTCCATCAGCGGGAAAAGTAAGTGGTAGAGGTCGCTGGTGGGCGGTGTTCCTGCTGACTGGTTCCTTGATATCCGTGGCGGGTTCGGGTAACGCATCCGAGGATATGCCGGGAATTCTTTCAGCAGGAACTCATGATATTTATTACCGGGGGGAAATCCTTTCTGATGATGGCATGATGGATCTGCGTGGCGGATTCAAGCTGGCAGGGATGGACATGAGCTTCGGTGCCACGCTGACCACCATGATCAACGACAGGGTGCGCTACATCACTCAGGTGGCTTTCGACAACGCTGGAACAAGGATATTGTCCAGCACACTGGAAAAATCTGGATTAGGTAGCGGGACCGTAACACCGATTGGGACGAGTGGCGGAAATGGTGCCCCTGGTTCCGGAGTGGGGCAAGGTACTGGGGGTAGCTTCTCTTCAGGTGGAGGAGCCGGTGGCGTAGGAAGTGCGGGAAGCAGTTCAGCTGTCGGCAATAGCGTTAATGCTGCCGATATTCGCGGTCAGCTTAACTTGGCGGGCTTGTCGGATTTTTCAGGCGTGCTTTTCAGTGATCCCGACGGTGGGATGACTGCTGCGCTCCATCGTATCACTCGCAATGCCATCGTCAGTAGCCTATCGACGACTGCCAGTGGGCTGAGCATCAGCAATGATGTTGACGTCAGTGTGCACGTCATGAACATTGGCGAAGTGAAGGCTTCCCGACAGCGTGCCATGATTCTCAACTCGCTCCAAGGATTACCTCGCTGAAAGTAATGTGCCGGAAGCGTTGTAAAAGCGTATTGAAAAAGGCTGCCACTGGCAGCCTTTTTCATGTATATCACTCCAGCGATATATCTAGAAAACATTAAGTCCGATGGGAGTCCGCAGGGTCAGTGTCGTATCCGGCGCATCCTCGGTGACCCCGAATTCGAGCCCCAGGTTGAAGACCGTGTCGTTGGACATCTGGTACGACCATCCCAGCAGCATGGAGCCGACGTTCAGGCTTCGGGTGCTCTGGGTGACGGAATTACCCGTATCGGGATTGACGAAGGTGGTATCCGTCTCCTGAATGAAGTCGTTCTTGTAGCCCAAGGTAAAGGACGACTTTGGATTGATCGAGTAGGACATGCCGAGACTGATGCGTACGGCGTCACCGGGATCAACCTCTTTGACGCGAACATCACCAACATCTTCGTTGATGTCATCCTTGAGGTTAAAAAGATAGCCTAGGTTGGCGAAATAGACCGCAGGCGCCGATGGCAACAGCATGGTCACGCTGGGCTCGATGGAGTGGAAGCCGGAGCCGGTTGCGAGTTCCTGTTCAATCCCGTTGTCGTCACGATCAACGTCGAAGGGCCCTTCCCCAGTGGTGGACTTGTAACGCAGGTTACCGACGAAGAAGGGGCCGCCTCCGCGGCCGCTGTTCATCTGATAGTGCGCCGCCAGCTCTATATCCCCCAGCCCATCACCGGACTGGCTTCTCTCGAGATCGAAAGGTTCGTCGGCTTCATTGACGCTGAAGTTGGCTGTGTCGTCGCGGTACAGATAGGGCAGGCGCAGCTCCATTTCCAGACGATCCGTGACCCCCAGACGTCCTGTGACGGCAGCGGTGAAGGTGTCGCGATCAATGTCCTCGGCAGCCAGCACACCGATTTGCAGCGTGCTCAGGATTTCAACCCCACGAAACGTCAATCGATTGACGCTGGCATGGGAATACTGAAACTCCGGCTCTATGACCAGGCGCCCCTTGGGGGTCAGGACCCCGCCGATGTCCGGAATGGCCTGTATCTCTGGTGCCTCTTCCGCTGGCGGAGGACGCTGCCCGACGGGTTGGATGTCATTGTCAGCGTTGCTCTGTGCCCAGGCTTGACTTGCCAGTGAGAATGGCACTAGGCCGCACGCTAGAGCGAAACCCCTGTGGATAAGCTTCATTATGCTGTCCCTCTATCCCTTTGGTATGAGACCGAGTGGCGCTCATGGCTCCGTCTGAATCGAAGAGCCATCCCCCTCAGTAGGAGACTAGAACAAATTTTGGATCTTGTTCATTAGCAATTTAGTTATTTCGAATGATCATGAACATGATGCCAATTGGAAGAGTGAAGCCCCCTCGAACGAAGTCTGGCATATGGGACCGTTGACGTGATGTTGTAGTACCGTTTATTGGATAATCCCTTGGCTTTCAAAAAGATAAGCAGTGGTCAAAAAGGCATTATCGGCTCTTGCTGACGCTGGACAGGTGCAAGATTTTCGAAGAAGTGCTATGCCGTCTCCAGGATTCTCCCTTGCCGCCAGTGGCTTCGTTACCACGGTTGATATCATGCTTATCCATCAGACGATAGAGGGTGACCCGAGAGATGCCAAGCTCACGAGCGGTATGCTGAATATTGAACGAGTTTCGCGCTAACGCTGCCATCACGACGCTGCGTTCGGCGATGTCTCGTGCTTCCTCCAGGCTCTCGGCATACCGCGAGGCTGATTGCCGGCGCTCGAGCCCGAGATCTGTCGGCCTGATCAAGGAATGCTCGCACATCACCATTGCGCGGCGAATCCGATTGATGAGCTCACGAATGTTTCCCGGCCATTCATAAAGGCGCATGATGGCCAGACTTTCCCTGGTGAACCCCCGCACTTGTATGGACTTTTCATTGGCGAACTGATCGAAGAAGTGTCTCGCCAGGATCTCTATGTCATCTCCACGTTCCCGTAGCGGTGGAATCTTGATATGAAGGACGTTCAGCCTGTGGAACAGGTCTTCGCGAAAAGTTCCTTTCTCGACGGCCTCTTCCAAGTTCACATGAGTGGCAGCCAGTACGCGAACATCCACAGTAATTTCCTTTAACCCCCCGACACGCTGAATCGTCCGATTCTCAAGGAAACGCAGTAGATTGACCTGCATATCCAAGGGAAGGTCGCCGATCTCATCGAGAAATAGGGTCCCACCTTCAGTCCCTTCTATGATCCCGACCTTGCGCTGGCTGGCACCGGTAAAGGCGCCCTTTTCATGCCCGAAGAGTTCCGACTGAATCAGATTGGCTGGCAGAGCACCGCAGTTGATAGCATTGAAAGGAGCACTGGCCCTGAGAGACTCTTCGTGAATCGCTCGCGCCGTTAATTCCTTGCCGGTACCCGATTCTCCCTGGATGAAAACCGGGGCATCGACCGTGGAGACCTTATGAATAGTGCGATACAGGGCCTTCATGGCAGGGCTAGCACCTACCATATGGCAATCCTGGCATTCCTCGAGCCTATCGTCATCGTGGTGTGCAAGTACCAGGCTGGCAAACGAATGCTGATGGGAAAGCGACTGATGTAGCTTGTCCAGGTCGGTCGAGATGGTGTGATAACCACTGAATAGTCGGCTTATCATCCTGCAGGCCGACGCATCCTTGATCACCGTTTCTGGAGTGACGGCAATCCAGCGAGTAGAAAATTCGTTGAGGATCCCCTCTATGCTCCATAGTGTTTCGAAACATGCCGTATCCAAGTAAATGATACCGACAAGAAAACCCTGTTTATTGTGCAGGGTGCGCTGGCTCTTCTGTATGTTTTCGACGTGAGTGATATTCCAGTCTCTGTCCTTGAGTCCTGAGACTATCTCATCAAGGTGGCCATCCATTTTTCCAACAACGATCAAATCGTTTGTCGCTTTCATAGCATAACCTTGGAATGAGGGCTTTGATTGATTAGTGAAAATGGAATCTGAGAATATTCTTTCTCCAGCGTGATAAGCTAGCATCGCTGGATAAATGTCATCAGATGGTTTTTCTCATTGGGCTCTCTCATTCTCCGTTGGCCCTCCTGGCCGTTAGCGGCGGCGGTGCCCCCAAGTTCTGGCGAGCCCAATTGACAGCTTGTAATCGATTGTGAACATCGATTTTCTTGAAGATATTGTAGAGATGAGATTTGACCGTATGCTCACTGACGAAGAGGCGATCGGCGATCTCCATGTTCGAAGCCCCTGAGCCGAGTAGCCCTATGATTTCTAGTTCCCGCTGGGTGAGCCCGCATGCCGGGCGGTAGGCATTGATCTGGTGCTGGCGATAGAATTCCAGCATGCGACCCATGAGCGAGCGCGACATCCACAGATGGCCTTCCAGTAACGTGCTTAGCCCCTTGCAGATCAGTGGCAACGGATCATCACGGTAGAAAATGCCCTGGAGATGCATGCAGGACAGCGTTTCAACGCCATGATCTTCATTACGAAGATTGAATGCGGCCAGTGAGGTATGAGGCCTTTCTGCAGCACGGGACTGCCATGCCTGCATGGTTGTATCCGCCATATGGTCAACGTCGAGAAGCACCAGCACATCGTTGGTATCGCGCGGCTTCCAGGCGGTTCCCGGCGCAGTGATGCTGACCGAGCATCCTAGCTGCTGGCGTAGATAGTCGGCAAATAGCTGTGACTGCGGATTCGACTCGGTCACCAGCAAGATCAGGCGCTTATCTTGTACCATTTTGTAACCTCAAGGGGCTGAGTTTGAGGTAGCTCATGCTCCTTCACGAGCATTGCCGCTCATGGCTCATTTTCTTCTGATCTCAAGTGTCGGACGTAATGTAAGCTTTTGTTACTAACTTTTAGCTATATGGACAATATTTTTTATAATATTAACTGTTTTTGATAAATCATCTCAGCATTATCAGTGTGTTATAGGCGATTTGTCCTAGTGGTGTATGAAGTTATTCATTCCTGCAATATGAAGAATTGCACACCGTGCAGGCTCGTTTGCCTTTGAATCCACCAGCCATCTGAGCAATGCCAGCTTGACTCCCTTCCTCTACCTCCTCCCCTCGCCCTAGAATGTGCCCCCATGAACATGATGGGCGAGGTGCACGAATGAATACTCCCCTGGTGCTAGCCAGTGGTAATGTTGGCAAGTTGCGCGAATTCGGGCGCTTGCTCGAACCGTTGGGCTTCGAGGTCCGGCCCCAGGCCGATTACGCGGTATCCGACGTCGAGGAAACCGGGCTGACCTTCGTCGAGAACGCCTTGCTCAAGGCTCGAGAAGCCAGCCGTGTCAGTGGATTGCCGGCACTGGCCGACGATTCCGGGCTGGCCGTTGATGCCTTGCAGGGGCGTCCCGGAATCTATTCCGCACGCTTCGCCGGTGAGCCGAAGGATGACGAGCGCAATAACGCGTATCTGCTCGAGGCCCTGAGTGAAGTCTCCGCCGACAGACGCACGGCTCGCTATTGGTGTGTCCTCGTCCTGCTGCGTCATGCGGAGGATCCCGTCCCGCTGATCGTTCAACGGAGCTGGGATGGCAGCATTTTGACTGAGGCCCGTGGTGATGGTGGGTTTGGTTACGACCCGCTGTTCTGGGTAGCGGAGCGGGGCATGACGGCCGCCGAGCTTCCTGGCGAAGAGAAGAATCGCTTGAGTCACCGTGGTCGTGCCCTGCGTGCCCTGGTCACTCAGCTCGATGCTCAGTCGCTATCAGCATGAACATGCCGTTGCCACCCCTCGCCCTCTACGTTCACGTTCCTTGGTGCGTACGCAAATGCCCCTACTGCGATTTCAATTCACATGGCGTGGGTGCGTCGGCGAATCTGCCGGAAGATGCTTATCTGTCGGCGCTGATCGCCGATCTGGACGCTGATCTCGCCCTGGCCGAGGGTCGAGAGCTGGTCAGCATCTTCATCGGCGGTGGTACGCCCAGCCTGATGTCGGACAGCTTCTATCGACGATTGCTGGAAGCCGTGTCGGCGCGACTGCCGTGGGCAGCGGACATGGAGATTACTCTGGAAGCGAATCCCGGAACGCTGGAGCGCGGTCGCTTTGCCGGCTATCGCGAGGCAGGTATCAATCGCCTTTCGATCGGAGTACAGAGCTTCCAGCACGCCCAACTGACCGCTCTTGGTCGTATCCATAGCGGTGATGATGCGCTTGCCGCAGTTGGTGAAGCTCGTGCGGCGGGCTTTGACAACCTCAATCTGGACCTGATGCATGGCCTGCCGGGGCAGACGCCTGAGCTGGCCATGACAGACCTGGAGACAGCCTTGTCGTTGGCACCAGAGCACCTGTCCTGGTATCAGTTAACCCTGGAGCCGAACACCGAATTTCATTCGCACCCACCTCGGCTGCCCGAGGAAGAGATCCTCTGGGACATTCAGGATCTGGGCCACGAGAGATTGGAAGCGGCGGGGCTTGAACGCTACGAGATTTCCGCCTACGCCCGGTCTGGTCGTCAGGCGCGGCATAACCTGAACTACTGGCGCTTCGGTGACTACCTGGGAATCGGTGCCGGCGCTCATGGCAAGCTTAGCCGTTGGGGCGATTCAGGCCTTGACATGGAGAGGCGGTGGAAAACCCGGCAGCCGGATGCCTATCTGCGTCGACAGCATGATCCCCGTGGTTTCCTGGCCGGGCGTGAAGCCATCGCGCCGAGGGAGCTGCCGCTGGAGTTCGCCATGAACGCGCTCAGGCTAGTTGAAGGTGTGCCACTGTCGATCTGGAAGGCCCATACGGGGCATCCTGTCGATCGGCTGCTGACCTGTCTCCAGGCGGCGAGAAAAAAAGGACTTCTGGTGGAAGACGAGGAATGGCTTCGAGCCTCACCTCAGGGTCTATTATTCTTGAATGAACTGCTGGCCCTGATCGATGAGACGGGCTAGACGCGTTGCCATACGTCAACATGGAGTCGACGACATTATGACCAAGACCGTTCGCATGATCGCGCCGCTGGCGGCCGCCGTCCTCCTGGTCGGCTGTACCACCACCGACCCCTATTCCGGCCAGACCCAGCGCAGCAAGACCGGTACCGGAGCGGCCATCGGCGCCGTGGTCGGTGCCGCCGCCGGGGCCCTCAGTGGCGACGGCAGCACCAGTCGACGCGATCGCGCGCTGATCGGCGCCGCCGTTGGGGCCGCCGCCGGTGGCGGTATCGGCGCCTACATGGACAAGCAGGAAGAGCAGCTGCGGCAAAGCATGGAAGGGACCGGTATCGGTGTCGAACGACAGGGCAACGACATCATCCTCAACATGCCGAGCAGCGTGACCTTTGGCTTTGATTCCAGCGAGCTGACCATGCAGGCGCGCAATGCCCTGAATGACGTGTCCTCGGTGCTGACGCAATATCCGGAGACGCGCGTCAATATCGCCGGCCATACCGACAGCACCGGCGATGCAGCCTACAATCAGCGTCTCTCTGAGCGCCGTGCCCAGGCTGTCGGCGGCTACCTCTCGCAATCCGGTGTCGCATCCAACCGTCTCTACATGAACGGCTATGGCGAAAACCAGCCGGTAGCGAGCAACGACACCGAATCCGGGCGGGCCCAGAACCGTCGTGTGGAGATCACCCTGACGCCCATCAACCAGGGCTGATCAGGCCTCACATGCCGCCCGTCGCCGGCCCGTCTCCCTCGTGGGGGCGGGCCTTTTCCTTGCTGAATACCCGATATCCGCCATGCTTTCCTACCAGCACGCCTACCATGCCGGCAACTTCGCCGACGTTCACAAGCATCTGACGCTTTATGCCGTCGGCGAGTACCTTTTACGTAAAAAAACACCCATTACGTATATGGATACTCATGCGGGTCGCGGGCTCTATCCGTTGGCGGCAGCTGAGACGGCACGGCTACAGGAGTACCAGGACGGTGTCGCGCGTCTATGGGAGGCCCGCTCGAGGCTTGCCGGCACCCCTCTGCTGGATGTTTGGTTGGCCGCACTGGCCGAAGCCCAATCCGGTGCTTCGCTCGATCACTACCCTGGCTCTCCCTGGTGGTTATCGCATCGGCTTCGGGAACAGGACCAGCTGCGCTTGTTCGAACTGCATCCCGGAGAGCACGAGCATCTTTCCGGTCAGGCCTTTGCCAGCAGGGTGAGGTATGTCCATGGGGATGGCCTGGCGGGTCTGCTGTCAGCACTGCCCGTCAAGACGCCGCGGCTGTGCGTGCTGATCGATCCCAGCTATGAGCGCAAGGCGGAGTATGAAGAGGTGGCCGAGACCGTGCTCTCGGCCATGCGCAAGGCGCGCCATGCCGTAGTCATGATCTGGTACCCGCTGCTGCCCGCCGGACGCCATCAGGTGCTGTTGGAAAGCCTGCGCGACGGCGGGCTGCGCAAGATCTGGCGCAGCGAACTGACGCTGGACGATCCCGGTGAGCGGCACGGCATGTACGGCAGCGGCATGCTGGTGGTGAATCCGCCCTGGGGCCTCGGCGAGCGGATCAATGAGGCCATGGGTGCGCTGCTGCCGCTGTGGGGACCCACCGCCCGGCATCGCGGCGACTGGTGGGTGGAAGAATAGTATTGTGGCGAGCATGCCCGACGCCGGAGCGTGTGCCGGGCGCTAGCGACTCGCTTGCTTGCCGAGGCAGGAGCTGTCGCGGATCTCGCCCGGCGGGGGGCGGAAAGCCGGTGCCAGGCCCCGACTTCTGCGCCCTATTTGCCGATGCAGAAGCTGCCGAAGATCTCCCCCAGCAGGTCGTCGGCGCTGAACTCGCCGGTGATCTCCCCAAGCGCCTGCTGGGCGTCGCGCAGGTCTTCGGCGAGCAGCTCCCCGGCCCCGTAACCCGATAGCTGCGCCTCACCGTTACAAAGTGACTGTCCGGCGCGGTCCAGGGCATCCAAATGACGCCGCCGGGCCGAGAAGCGTCCCTCGGTGGTCGTCGAGTATCCCATTATCGCCTTGAGATGCTCCTTCAGGTTATCCACACCCTCGCCGGTCTTCGCCGACAGCCGCACCACCGGGGTGGCTGTGGACAAGTCGAGACCGGGCGTTTCGTGGCTGGTATCCACCTTGTTGCGAACCAGGGTCAGGCGAGAAGGGTCCGCCAGGCGCTCGACGAATTCTGGCCAGATGGCCATGGGATCGAGCGCCTCGGTGGTGGCGGCATCGACCATCAGCAGTACTCGATCGGCCTTGGCGATTTCTTCCCAGGCTCGGGCGACTCCGATGCGTTCCACGGCGTCCGGGGTATCGCGCAAGCCGGCGGTGTCGATGACGTGCAACGGCATGCCGTCCAGGTGAATGTGCTCGCGGAGCACGTCCCGGGTGGTGCCTTCGATCTCGGTGACGATGGCGGTTTCCTGGGCGGTGAGGGCATTGAGCAGGCTGGACTTGCCGGCGTTGGGGCGACCGGCAATCACTACGCTCATGCCCTCGCGCATCAGCGCCCCCTGTGCTGCCGCAGCGCGCACTTCGCCCAGTTCGTTCTGCACCTCGGCCAGCTTGCCCGCCACATGGCCATCGGCCAGGAAGTCGATCTCCTCCTCGGGGAAGTCGATGGCCGCCTCGACGTACATGCGCAGCTCGATCAGACGCTGGACCAGTGTCTCGACTCGCCGCGAGAACTCACCCTGCAGCGAGCGCAGGGCGTTCTCGGCGGCGCCCCGCGAACTGGCCTCGATCAGGTCGGCGATCGCCTCGGCCTGGGCCAGGTCCAGCTTGTCGTTGAGGAAGGCGCGCTCGGAGAACTCGCCGGGACGAGCGAGGCGAGCTCCCAGCCGCACGCAGTGCTCCAGCAGCAGATCCATGAGCACCGGGCCGCCATGCCCTTGCAGCTCCAGTACGTCCTCGCCGGTGAATGAGTTCGGTCCCTCGAAGAACAGCGCGATCCCCTCGTCGATCATGCCGTGTTCGCCCCGGAAGGGGCCATAGAGGGCGTATCGCGGGGCTGGGCAGTGCCCCAGCAGGCTGGCGGCGATCGCTCGGCAGGCGGGCCCTGAGACGCGAATGATGCCTATGCCGCCACGACCGGGAGGCGTAGCCAGGGCGGCAATGGTGTCCTGTGGATAGAGGCTTTCGGCCATCGGTGACTCCTCGGTGAGACGTCGCTATTGTCCGTATCCGGCCCCTCAAACGCCAGACCCCCGCCGAGGCGGGGGTCTGGAGCAGGAGCGAAGACGCCGCTACGGGGCTTGCCGTTACTTCGTCTTCATGCCCTTGCCGACGTTGGGATCGGCCTCGATCCGACGCGTGATGAAGTACTGCTGGGCAATGGAGGTGATGTTGTTCACCACCCAGTAGATCACCAGACCGGCCGGGAACCACAGGAAGAAGAATGTGAAGACCACCGGCAGCAGCTTCATGATCTTCGCCTGGGTCGGATCCGGCGGCGTCGGGTTCAGCAGCTGCTGTACGAACATCGAGGCGCCCATCAGGATCGGCAGCACGAAGTAGGGATCCTTCACCGAGAGGTCCTGAATCCAGAACATGAAGGGTGCGTGGCGCAGCTCCACGGACTCGAGCAGCATCCAGTACAGGGCGATGAACACCGGCATCTGCACCACGATCGGCAGACAGCCGCCCAGAGGATTGATCTTCTCCTTCTGGTAGAACTTCATCATCTCTTGGGACATCTTCTGGCGGTCGTCGCCGTACTGCTCCTTCAGGCGCTGCATCTCCGGACCCAGCTTGCGCATCCGTGCCATGGACTTGTAGGCCTTGGCGGACAACGGCAGCAGGGCGGTCTTGACCAGCAGGGTCAGGATGACGATCGACCAGCCCCAGTTGCCGATCAGGTCCTGGATGTGGTCCAGCAGCCAGAACAGCGGGTTGGCGATGAACCACAGCCAGCCGAAGTCGACGGTCAGTTCCAGATGGGGAGCGACCGCCTCGAGACGATCCTGGACCTTGGGACCCATGTAGAGGGTGGCGCTCAGGTCGGCGGCGCTGCCCGGGGCCACGCTCTGCGAGGCTCCGGCGAACGCCGCCACGTTGCGTCCCTGTGAGTCGGTGGTCGCATAGTAGAGGTTCTTCTGGTCCTGGGGCGGCGCCCAGGCCGAAGTGAAGTAGTGCTGGATCATGGCGACCCAGCCGCCTTCGACGTCGCGGTTTTCGAAGTTGCCGTTCTTGATGTCTTCGAAGTCGACCTTCAGGTAGCTGTCCTCGGGCGTGGAGTAGGCGGCGCCCAGATAGGAGCGCATGCCCATCTTCGGGCCGGTCGAGGGGTCGCTGCTGTTATCGCGAACCAGTTGGCCGATGAAGCGTGCCGTGACCGGGGTCTCGCCCTGGTTGTCCACGAGGTAGTCGACCTTCACCGCGTAGCTGTCGCGATCGAAGGTGAAGCGCTTGATGACGTCGACGCCGTTGACTTGGGCAGTAAGGTCAACCTGCAACTGGTTCGCGCCATCTCCAAGTCGGTATTCGGTCTGTTCGGGGGTAAAGGTCAGGCGGCCCTGATGGCCTTCCAGCTGCAGGCCGGAGCGGGCCACGTAGCTGCGCGACTGGTTGTCGGAGAGCAGTACGAAGGGCTGGCCGGAATCGAGGGCGTACTGATGCTGGGGGAGGGCGGCGTAAACGATGTCGCCGCCCTGGGGATCGATGCGCACGTCCAGGACGTCGGTGGCGACGGCCACCAGGTCGCGGCTGTTGCTGACCGGGGCCTGGCCGGGAATGCTGCCGGCCATGTCTGCCGTCGCCTGCTGGTTGGCAGGCACCGAAAGATCATCGCCGGAAGACGCCGAGGGCGCCTGGCCCGCGCTTGAAATGGCCGGGGCCTCGGGGGCGGTAGCCACCTGACCGTAATCCTGATTCCACTGCACGACGATCAGGTAGGCGAGGACCGCCAGGGGAATCAGCAGTAAGAGTCGTTTTACATCCATGAGGGGTCTGCTCGATGGGTGGTGAACAATCCGATGGCACGATGCCACTCGACGGTCCGACATACGCAAAAGCCTGCCGAGGGCAGGCTATCGTCGGCTCGCCGAGCGTCCCTTGGAAGCGCGGCGGCGTCAAGCAGGGGGGCGTCTGGCATGATCATGCGCATGTTGGCTCCTGGCGGTGCCGACAGCAGTGTGCAGGCGCATTATCACTGACTTGCCGTAGGGGCATCATGTTTCGCCGCCTTGGCAGCCTCGCGTTCCAGCCGTCGCCACATGCCATGAAGCTGGCGATGGACGGTGGCGTTATCGAGTTCATGAACGCCGCGTCTGGCAAGCAGCACGATATCCACAGGAGGGAGTCGATGCTGGCTCAGGCGGATGGACTCGCGCGCCAGGCGCTTGAGACGGTTGCGGTCGACGGCTCGACGCACGTTCTTCTTGCTGAAGATCAGCCCGAGGCGAGGATGTCCCATGGGGTTGGGCGAGGCCAGGGCCATTAATCCCTTGCCATGGACCTTGAAGGCCGCCGTCTCGAAGACACGTCGATAGTCCCCGGCGGTCAGCAATCGCAGCCGCCGGGGAAAGCCCTGACAGGACACGAGGTCCGCGATCAGGCGCTCAGGCGCTTGCGGCCCTTGGCACGACGACGTGCCAGGACGGCACGACCGTTCTTGGTGGCCATACGAGCACGGAAGCCGTGCGCGCGCTTGCGCTTGAGAACGCTGGGTTGAAAGGTGCGTTTCATAACTCGTTATTCCCACGTGGTTTTTGGAACAAATCGGCGATTCAGAGGCGCCCGGGTTCCGGTGGGGAATCCGGGTAGATTCGGCTCAGGACCGGAAATTGTAGTGATTTTGTGCCCGCGGCGCAATTTTTCCTTGGCGACGCCAGCGGCGGCACCGGCCATGATCGGCCCATATGGCTACTACAGTTACTAAATAAGTCTTTTTATTAAACCCTGTTATTATTAATGGGGAAGGATTTTGTGGATAAGCATGATTTTCAATTAAAATACAAATAATTAAGCGATTCAATCTGGTGTGGATAGGCTATTGGAAAAAGGTGGAGGCCCCGTGGAGGAGCGGTGTACGTCTGCGGACATTATCCACAGGCCGGAGGATGTGCCCAGGTGTCACGCATTCTCTCCCGCGCTTCCAGGCCATATTATCCACAGGCGTGGTGGAATCTTGGGTTCATGTGGATAACCTGGCAATCGCACGATACAATGCCCGGTCGTTCTTCAACCCAATGGTGAGGTCGCGTGTCGCTCGCTCTCTGGCAACAGTGTCTCGATACCCTGCAGGACGAACTGAGTTCCCAGCAGTTCAATACCTGGATCCGTCCGCTGCAGGCGGAGGAAGGGGAAGCCAACCAGCTGCGGCTGCTGGCTCCCAACCGTTTCGTGCGCGATTGGGTGAGTGACAAGTATGCCAAGCGGATCAGCGAGCTCATGCGCGAGCTCGCCCCTGCCAAGCCCCCCAAGGTGGTGTTGACCGTGGGGAGTCGCCGAGCCGCTGCGGCGCCTGCCCCGCAGCCCCGCGAGCTGGGCGATCCGGTGTCCGCCGCGCCGCGTGCTCCGGCGGTGCGTACGCCTCCGCGCGGGGATGTCGCCGACGAGAGTGAGATCGAACGGCTTCGTGACGAAGGGGCGGAGCCCGCTCGACGGCCTGGTGGTGAGCGCCAGGTGCAGGTCGAGGGTAGTCTCAAGCACAATAGCGGCCTCAATCCCAACTTCACTTTCGAGACCTTCGTCGAGGGCAAGTCCAACCAGCTGGCTCGGGCCGCCTCGCGCCAGGTGTCGGAGAATCCCGGCGGCGCCTACAACCCGCTGTTCCTCTATGGCGGTGTCGGTCTCGGCAAGACCCACTTGATGCATGCGGTTGGCAATGCCCTGGCAGGGCGGCGGGAGAATGCCCGGGTCGTCTACCTGCACTCGGAGCGATTCGTCGCCGACATGGTCAAGGCGCTGCAGCTTAATGCCATCAACGATTTCAAGCGCTTCTATCGCAGTGTCGATGCGCTGCTGATCGATGATATCCAGTTCTTCGCCGGCAAGGAGCGTTCGCAGGAGGAGTTCTTCCACACCTTCAACGCCTTGCTCGAGGGGGGGCAGCAGATGATCCTGACCTCGGACCGCTATCCCAAGGAGATCAGCGGGGTCGAGGAGCGGCTCAAGTCCCGCTTCGGTTGGGGGCTCACGGTCGCCATCGAGCCGCCGGAGCTGGAGACCCGGGTGGCGATCCTGATGAAGAAGGCCGATCAGGCCAAGGTCGACCTGCCTCATGATGCGGCCTTCTTCATCGCCCAGAAGATCCGCTCCAACGTCCGCGAGCTGGAAGGCGCACTCAAGAAGGTCATCGCCGACTCCCACTTCATGGGCAAGCCGATCACCCAGGACTTCATCCGCGAATCACTCAAGGACCTACTGGCCCTTCAGGACAAGCAGGTAGGCGTCGATAATATTCAGCGCACCGTGGCCGAGTACTACAAGATCAAGCTCGCCGATCTGCTCTCCAAACGCCGATCGCGCTCTGTGGCTCGGCCTCGGCAGGTTGCCATGGCGTTGGCCAAGGAGTTGACCAATCATAGCCTGCCGGAAATCGGCGATGCCTTCGGCGGGCGTGATCACACCACCGTGCTGCATGCCTGCCGCAAGGTGCAGGCGCTTCAGGAAGAGAACGCGGATATCCGCGAGGATTACAAGAATCTACTGCGTCTGCTGACCAGCTGATTCTCCATATGCGATCGACCGGTCGGGTCGCCGGCCTCAATTCCTCCAGGACAAGAGAAGTGGAGTCGACATGAAATTTTCCATCTCCCGTGAAGCGCTGCTGCGCCCTCTGGCGCTGGTCGCCGGCGTGGTGGAGCGCCGCCAGACCCTGCCGGTGCTGTCGAACGTGCTGATCCAGGTCGAGCAGGACCAAGTCTCGTTGACCGGCACCGACCTCGAGGTCGAGCTGATCGGGCGTACCGTGGCAAGCCAGGTGGAGCAGCCCGGCGGCATCACCGTACCGGCACGAAAGCTGATGGACATCTGCAAGTCATTGCCCGATCAGGCCGAGATTCAGCTGTCCGTGGAAGAGGGCAGGGCGGTTCTGCGCAGCGGCCGTTCGCGTTTTACCCTGTCGACTCTGCCGGTCGCCGAATTCCCCAGCATCGAGGACGGCCAGAGCAGCGTAGAGTTGAGCCTGCCTCGTGGCACTCTAAAGCATCTCATCGATGCGACCTCCTTTGCCATGGCGCAGCAGGACGTACGCTACTACCTCAATGGTATGCTGCTGGAGTTCGCTACCAACCTGGTGCGCACCGTGGCGACCGATGGCCACCGCCTGGCCGTCTGTTCCCGGCCGGCCGATATTCAATTGGAGCCGTCCCAGAAATTGATCGTGCCGCGCAAAGGGGTACTCGAGCTGGTGCGACTGCTGGACGACGGAGAAGAACCGGTCAGCCTGACCCTCGGCGCCACCCACATCCGAGCCCATACCGGCGACTTTACCTTCACCTCCAAGCTGGTTGATGGCAAGTTCCCCGACTACGAGCGGGTGGTGCCCCGTGGCGGCGACAAGGTATTCATCGCCGAGCGTGCCGAATTGCGCCAGGTGCTGTCGCGGACTGCCATTCTCTCCAATGAGAAATATCGTGGGGTGCGCCTCAATCTCGAGGAAGGCAACCTGCGGGTGATGGCCAACAACCCCGAGCAGGAAGAGGCCGAGGAAAACGTGGCCATCGAGTATGCCGGTTCGGCCATGGAGATCGGCTTCAACGTCGGCTATCTGGTGGACGTGCTCAACGTGCTTGACGAGGATCGGGTGCAGATGACCTTGGCCGACCCTAACAGCAGTGCGGTGATGGAAGAGCCGGGTGGTGGCGACGCGCTCTATGTCGTCATGCCGATGCGTCTTTGACGCCAGCGTCGATTCTGCATGCCCTTAGATCGTCTCGTCTTTCAGGGTCTGCGTAACCTGCAGGCCCTGGAGCTCAGTCCAGGGCCGGGGATCAATCTTTTTGTGGGTACCAACGGCAGCGGCAAGACCAGCCTGCTGGAAGGCATTCACGTGCTGGGGATGGGGCGCTCCTTCCGCACGAGGCGGCTGCGCCATGCCATCTCCCATGAGGCCGAGAGCCTGACCCTCCATGGGCGCCTGATGGGCACTCCACCGTTGCCGATCGGCGTGCGCCGCCACCGAGAGGCCGACGAACTCGAGCTGCGCCTGGGCGGTGAGCGGCTGGAGCGCCTTTCCGGGCTGGTCGAAGTGCTGCCATTGCAACTGATCAACCCGGATGCATTTCGCTTGCTCGAGGGATCCCCGGCTGGCCGCCGAGAGTTTCTCGATTGGGGTGTGTTTCACGTGAAACACGACTTTCTCGATGCATGGCGGCGCTATCGCCAAGCCCTTAAGCATCGGAATGCCCTGCTCAGGCATGGTAGAATACACGATGCTTCACTGAATGCCTGGGAGCAGGAACTGGTGCTGTGGGGCGAACGGATGGATGCCTTGCGACGTGAGTGGATGGCGGACTTCCAACCGGTATTCAGCGAGACCCTGGCTGGACTGATAGAGCTTCCGGGCCTGAGCCTGCGTTATTCACGGGGGTGGGATCGCAAGCGCTGCCTGGCGGAGGTGCTGCATCAGGGAAGAGAGACCGATCGTCAGATGGGGTTCACTCAGCAGGGCCCTCAGCGGGCCGACCTGGGCATTCGCCTCGACAGGCGACCTGCCGTCGAGGTGCTGTCGCGAGGCCAGCAGAAGCTGGTGGTGAGTGCCCTCAAGCTGGCCCAGGGAAGGCTGCTGGAGCAGGCTACTGGCCAGTCCTGCGTTTATCTGATCGACGATCTTCCCGCCGAACTGGATCACACGCACCGCCGGGTTTTCTGCGCTTGGCTGGAGAAAATGCGCTGCCAGGCATTCATCACCAGTGTCGACCCGGAGGCTCTGGCCGGCTCGTGGAGCACGCAGACGCCGGTAGCGATGTTTCACGTGAAACGCACTGATTCGGGGCAGGGGCAGCTGCTGCCAACGGACAGACAGACTTCATGACGGAGTAGTCAATGAGCGAACAGGCTTACGACTCATCGAGCATCAAGGTCCTCAAGGGGCTGGATGCGGTACGCAAGCGGCCCGGCATGTACATCGGCGATACCGACGATGGGACAGGCCTGCACCACATGGTGTTCGAGCTGGTGGACAACTCCATCGATGAGGCTCTGGCGGGTTTCTGTAGCGAGATTCGGGTGGTGATCCATCCAGACGAGTCGATCACCGTCAGCGACAACGGTCGCGGCATTCCGACCGACGTGCACGAGGAAGAGGGTGTGTCGGCGGCCGAAGTGATCATGACGGTGCTGCATGCCGGCGGCAAGTTCGATGACAACTCCTACAAGGTGTCTGGCGGTCTGCACGGCGTCGGCGTCTCGGTGGTCAATGCCTTGTCCGAAGAGCTCAAGCTGACCATCTGGCGCAACGGGCAGGTTCACGAGCAGGTGTACCGCCATGGCGTGCCGGAGGCGCCTCTCGGCGTGGTAGGCAAGACCGAGCAGGCCGGCAGTCGGGTCCACTTCAAGCCATCTCCCGAGACCTTCCACAACATCGAGTTCCACTACGATGTGCTGGCCAAGCGACTGCGCGAACTTTCCTTCCTCAACTCAGGTGTGGCCATCCGATTGATGGATGAGCGCAGTGGCAAGGAAGAGCTGTTCCACTATGAGGGCGGCCTCAAGGCATTCGTCGATCATCTGAACACCAACAAGACGGTGCTCAACCCGGTGTTCCACTTCAATGTGGAGCGTGAGGACGGGGTCGGCGTAGAGGTGGCGATGCAGTGGAACGACACCTTTGCAGAGAATATTTTCTGCTATACCAACAACATCCCTCAACGGGATGGCGGTGCGCACCTGGCCGGCTTTCGTGCCGCACTGACCCGAAGTCTGAATCATTACATCGAGGCCGAGGGGCTGCTCAAGAAGGCCAAGGTCAACACATCCGGTGACGATGCTCGGGAAGGCTTGACCGCGATCATCTCGGTCAAGGTGCCGGATCCCAAGTTCTCCTCCCAGACCAAGGACAAGCTGGTCTCCTCAGAGGTGAAGACCGCCGTCGAGCAGGAGATGGGCCGCCAGCTCTCGGAATATCTGGTCGAGCGTCCCAACGAAGCCAAGGCCATCGTCAACAAGATGTTGGATGCGGCTCGGGCCAGGGAGGCGGCACGCAAGGCGCGCGATATGACGCGGCGCAAAGGGGCTCTGGACATCGCCGGGCTGCCTGGCAAGCTGGCGGACTGCCAGGAGAAGGATCCTAGCCTGTCGGAACTGTTCCTGGTGGAGGGTGACTCGGCAGGCGGCAGCGCCAAGCAGGGGCGCGATCGGCGTACCCAGGCGATCCTGCCGCTCAAGGGCAAGATCCTCAACGTCGAAAAAGCGCGCTTCGACAAGATGCTGTCGTCGGCCGAGGTGGGAACGCTGATCACCGCGCTCGGTTGCGGCATCGGGCGTGAAGAATTCAATCCCGACAAGCTGCGCTATCACTCCATCATCATCATGACCGATGCGGACGTCGACGGCTCGCACATCCGGACCCTGCTGCTGACCTTCTTCTTCCGGCAGATGTCGCAGCTGATCGAGCGCGGCCATGTATTCATCGCACAGCCGCCGCTCTACAAGATCAAGCGAGGCAAACAGGAGAGCTATCTCAAGGACGAACAGGCACTGACCGACTATCTGACCACTACCGCCATGGATGGCGCGCGTCTCCATGTGAATGCCGATGCCCCGGGAATCGCTGGCGAGCAGTTACAGGCTCTGGTGGATCAGTATCGTGACGTCATGCGCCGGATCGACCGCCTGTCGCGTGTCTATCCCGATGTGGTGCTGCGCAAGATCGTGCATGCGGCGCACCTCGAGGGCGAAGAGAGCCTGCGTGATCGCATTACCATGCAGAGCTGGATCGAACATCTCCAGGCCGAGATGGATGCCCAGGTGGCCTACGAGGGCGGCCCTCGCTATACCTTCCGCCTTGAGGAAGACAACGAGCGCGGCTTCCATCTTCCCGCGGTGAGCCTCACCGCCCATGGCGTGACCACCGACTATGTCTGGGGCGTCGACTTCTTCACCAGCGCCGATTATCGTGCCATCGCCAGTCTGGGCGAGACTCTCGACGGGCTGGTCGAGGAGGGAGCCTTTGTGGCCCGCGGCGAGCGGCAGCACTCTATCGCCAGCTTCTACGATGCCCTGGAGTGGCTGATGAGCGAGGCGCAGCGCGGCCTTTCGATTCAGCGCTACAAAGGGCTGGGTGAGATGAACCCCGATCAGCTCTGGGAAACGACCATGGATCCGGAAACGCGTCGCATGCTGCGAGTGTCCATCGAGGATGCTGTGGCCGCCGACATGATGTTCAACACCCTGATGGGCGACGAGGTTGAGCCGCGCCGCGACTTCATTGAACGTAACGCCCTGGTCGCCAATCTCGACGTCTAACCGGGCGAGGCGATGTTTCACGTGAAACGCTTCTAGCCCAACAGGGCTGCAAGCGTCGAGCGACAAGAAAACCCCGAAGGTTCAGCCTTCGGGGTTTTCTGTTACTGCGGTCGATTTCATACTGCTGATTCGCAGCCCGCAGCTTACGGATGCTTCTCGAGCAGCCAATCGACGAAAGCGGCCAGGTCGTCGAACAGGCACGTCCTGCCGTCGTCGGCAAGTTCGGGATGCTTGGCCAGGGTCCTTTCACCTTTGCCGGTACGAACCAGGACGGGTCGGCAGCCCACCGATTCGCCGGCTTCCAGGTCGCGTAGGCTGTCGCCGACCATCCAGCTGCCCGCGAGGTTCTCGATCTCGAGCTCGACACCCAGTTGCTTGAGCAATCCGGGTAGCGGCTTACGGCAATCACAGCCATCGCCAGGACCGTGCGGGCAGTGCACGATATGGGCAATCTCGCCGCCGCCCTGGACGACGAGGGCGTTTAACCGGTCATGCATGGCTGCCAGTGTCGCCTCGTCGTAGTAGCCTCGGGCGATCCCCGACTGATTGGTGGCCACCGCCACCGTCCAACCCGCCTTGGAGAGTCGAGCAATGGCTTCGATGGCCTGGGGGTAGGGCAGGAACTCGTCGAGTGTCTTCACGTACTCGTCGGAATCCTGGTTGATCACGCCATCGCGATCGAGGATGACGAGTTTCTCGGCAAGCGGCATATCGCGCTCCAGGCTAGATGTCAGATAGTCTGAGTCGGGAGTGTTTCACGTGGAACAGGCAATGCCAAGCTTGCCTGGACTGCGTCCGTCGCTGGAAGATCTTCGCAGCCCGCAGCCCGCAGCCCGCAGCCCGCAGCCCGCAGCCCGCAGCCCGCAGCCCGCAGCCCGCAGCCCGCAGCCCGCAGCCCGCAGCCCGCAGCCCGCAGCCCGCAGCCCGCAGCCCGCAGCCC
>NZ_JBIEKH010000049.1:0-2492 GCF_043496985.1 Halomonas sp. B23F22_20 | reverse complement strand
ACGAAGGCCTCCGAGGGCGTCATCGTCTGCTTGCCCTGCACGACCTGGCGGGTATCTGCGGTGTTGTCGGTGCTCATGGGAGTCCTCCGAGCCGGTTGAAGATATTTATGATGTTTTTATGGAACCATTCATTCCGATAAACGGAACTTACGGCAAAGCTAGACGTCAGCCTTCACCCAGTCAACACAAATCTCATAAAACGGTACAAATTGACTTCTTTTCAGGAACTAATTACCCTGTGAACTAAAGAGGGGAATACCACCATGACTACCCATCGCACCGAGACGAGCCGCCTCGAGGGAGAGACCCCGGCTCAACGCCTGCTGGCCCTGCTGGAGGTAATCGCAGGCAAGGACCAGTTCTTCACACTGCAGGGCATGGTGGACGAAACTGGCCTGCCCAAACCCACCCTGCATCGCATGCTCCAGCAGTTGGAATCTTCGGGGATGCTCCAGCGCGAGGCCGACGGCCGCCACTACAGCAAAGGCAGCCGGTTGCGGACCCTCGCCGAGAACCTGCTGCTCAACGACACCGTGTATGGCGCTCGACATTCGGTGTTGGCCGATCTTGTCGAGGAAGTCGGAGAGAGCTGCAACATCACCGCTCTTTCAGGGGGAGAAGTGCTCTACCTGGACCGCGTAGAGACCTCGGCCCCACTACGCTTCTATCTCCATCCCGGCTCTCGGGTTCCCGTGCACTGCTCGGCCAGCGGCAAGCTATTCCTGGCCCAGATGGCTCCCGCCCAACGGCGCCGCCTGCTGGATCAAGTGCCCTTGAAGGGTTTCACCCACAATACCCTCACCGACCCCGCCGCCCTCGAGGCCGAGATCGAGACCGTCAAGCAGCAAGGCTATGCGTTCGATGACGAGGAGTTTCTACCGGGCCTGCTGTGCATCGCCGTGCTCGCGCCCAATCCAGAAGGCCCTTCGAATATCGGCCTTGCCATTCAGGCACCGGTCATGCGCATGTCGCGAGACAAGATCCTGGGCTGTCTGCCGGCGCTGCGTAACGCTGCCGACGCCATCGCCACCATCAGCCATGAGGCCACGACAGACGCCGCCAAGATGGCTTCGGCAACGCCTTGAGTATCGAGAGCGGTCAGGGGGGAACACTGGCCTGCAGCGCTGAATGCGCATATCCTCGGTACCTTATACTAAAGGCCTGGACCACAACTGGGAGATCGTAATGGCCGGTTTACTTCCCGATGTCGACCCCGATGGACTGCTCGAGTACTCGGTGGTCTACACGGATCGCTCCCTCAACCACATGTCGAAGAGCTTCCAGCAGGTGATGCGTGACATCTCCGCTTCCCTGAAGCGGGTCTATCGCGCGCACTCGACGGTCATCGTCCCCGGCAGCGGCACCTTCGGCATGGAAGCGGTAGCTCGACAGTTCGCCACCGACCGGCGCTGCCTGGTGATTCGCAACGGCTGGTTCAGCTACCGCTGGAGCCAGATCCTGGAGCGCGGCCAGATCCCCTCGGACCTCTATGTCCGCAAGGCGCGCCGCCTCGACGATGACGACCCGATGTCTCCCTTCGCTCCCCCGCCCATCGAGGAGGTGATCGAGTCGATCCGGGACCAGCAGCCCGACCTGGTGTTCGCGCCCCATGTCGAGACCGCCTCGGGCATCAAGCTGCCGGACGACTACATCCGGCGCCTCGCCGAAGCCATTCATGAGGAGAACGGGCTGCTGGTGCTCGACTGCATCGCCTCCGGCACCGACTGGGTCGATATGCAGGAAACCGGCGTCGACGTCCTGATCAGTGCCCCCCAGAAGGGCTGGAGCGGTTCACCCTGCTGCGCCATGGTGATGATGTCGCGCCTGGCTCGCGACATCATCGAGGAAACCGAGAGCTCCAGCTTCGCCTGCGACCTCAAGAAGTGGCTGTCGATCATGGAGACCTACGAGGGCGGCGGCCATGCCTACCACGCCACCATGCCTACCGATGGTCTGCACACCCTGCGCGACGTGATGGCCGAAACCGAGGAATATGGCCTGCAGAAGGTCCGCGACGAGCAGCTCGAGCTGGGTCGTCGGGTACGCGAACTGCTCGCCGAGCATGGCTATCCGAGCGTGGCGGCTCCCGGCTTCGAAGCGCCCGGGGTGGTGGTGAGCTACACCCGGGATCCCGACCTTGCCGTCAAGTTCGCCGCGGCCGGCCTCCAGGTAGCCACCGGCGTGCCACTGATGTGTGACGAAGGCGAGGACTTCCGCAGCTTCCGCATCGGCCTGTTCGGGCTGGACAAGCTGCATCACATCGATCGCACCCTGGCGACCCTCGACAAGGCACTGACCTACATCGAGGCCACCGACGAGTAGGCCATCGGCCCGACGATGGCGACAACGCACAAGGGCGGCCCTCGCAGGCCGTGTCAAAACGGCTTGTCAGAGGTCGCTCGAATCGCCCCGCTTTGGCGGGGCGATGTCGTTGCAGCCTGGTCGATGTCACATCGATAGAGGCCCCGGCCTCAGACCGGGGCTTGCCTCAG
>NZ_JBIEKH010000048.1:1344-2771 GCF_043496985.1 Halomonas sp. B23F22_20 | reverse complement strand
GCGATCCGTAGCTGGTCTGAGAGGATGATCAGCCACATCGGGACTGAGACACGGCCCGAACTCCTACGGGAGGCAGCAGTGGGGAATATTGGACAATGGGCGAAAGCCTGATCCAGCCATGCCGCGTGTGTGAAGAAGGCCCTCGGGTTGTAAAGCACTTTCAGTGAGGAAGAACGCTTGTGGGCTAATACCCTGCAAGGAAGACATCACTCACAGAAGAAGCACCGGCTAACTCCGTGCCAGCAGCCGCGGTAATACGGAGGGTGCGAGCGTTAATCGGAATTACTGGGCGTAAAGCGCGCGTAGGCGGCTTGATAAGCCGGTTGTGAAAGCCCCGGGCTCAACCTGGGAACGGCATCCGGAACTGTCAGGCTAGAGTGCAGGAGAGGAAGGTAGAATTCCCGGTGTAGCGGTGAAATGCGTAGAGATCGGGAGGAATACCAGTGGCGAAGGCGGCCTTCTGGACTGACACTGACGCTGAGGTGCGAAAGCGTGGGTAGCAAACAGGATTAGATACCCTGGTAGTCCACGCCGTAAACGATGTCGACTAGCCGTTGGGGTCCTCGAGACCTTTGTGGCGCAGTTAACGCGATAAGTCGACCGCCTGGGGAGTACGGCCGCAAGGTTAAAACTCAAATGAATTGACGGGGGCCCGCACAAGCGGTG
This sequence comes from Halomonas sp. B23F22_20, assembly GCF_043496985.1. Lineage (NCBI taxonomy): Bacteria > Pseudomonadati > Pseudomonadota > Gammaproteobacteria > Oceanospirillales > Halomonadaceae > Halomonas > Halomonas sp. B23F22_20. The sequence goes on along the minus strand of NZ_JBIEKH010000048.1, from coordinate 2,105 downwards.
GAGCATGTGGTTTAATTCGATGCAACGCGAAGAACCTTACCTACTCTTGACATCGAGCGAACTTTCCAGAGATGGATTGGTGCCTTCGGGAACGCTCAGACAGGTGCTGCATGGCCGTCGTCAGCTCGTGTTGTGAAATGTTGGGTTAAGTCCCGTAACGAGCGCAACCCTTGTCCCTATTTGCCAGCGATTCGGTCGGGAACTCTAGGGAGACTGCCGGTGACAAACCGGAGGAAGGTGGGGACGACGTCAGGTCATCATGGCCCTTACGAGTAGGGCTACACACGTGCTACAATGGCCGGTACAGAGGGTGGCAATACCGCGAGGTGGAGCTAATCTCATAAAGCCGGTCTCAGTCCGGATCGGAGTCTGCAACTCGACTCCGTGAAGTCGGAATCGCTAGTAATCGTGAATCAGAATGTCACGGTGAATACGTTCCCGGGCCTTGTACACACCGCCCGTCACACCATGGGAGTGGACTGCACCAGAAGTGGTTAGCCTAACTTCGGAGGGCGATCACCACGGTGTGGTTCATGACTGGGGTGAAGTCGTAACAAGGTAGCCGTAGGGGAACCTGCGGCTGGATCACCTCCTTAATCGACGACGTCGCCGGCACTCGGCAAGTGTCCACAATGAATTACCTGATCGGCCAGAGCAAAGACTGTTTGGGTCTGTAGCTCAGTTGGTTAGAGCGCACCCCTGATAAGGGTGAGGTCGGCAGTTCAAGTCTGCCCAGACCCACCAAAATTTGTGTAATACGT
>NZ_JBIEKH010000048.1:0-1252 GCF_043496985.1 Halomonas sp. B23F22_20 | reverse complement strand
TCTAAACGCTCTTTAACAATGTAAATCATGCTGACAAAGTCCCTTTCCTACCCGGGAAAGGGCATGAGATACGTCTCAAGCGTATCCGGCAATTGTCGTTGTTGTCATCGCGGATCAGACCCCTTGGGGTTATATGGTCAAGCGATGAAGCGCATACGGTGGATGCCTTGGCAGCCAGAGGCGATGAAGGACGTGGAAGCCTGCGATAAGGCTCGGCGAGGTGGCAAACAACCTGTGACCCGGGCATTTCCGAATGGGGAAACCCACTCAGGGTAACCTGAGTATCCTGTACTGAATCCATAGGTGCAGGAGGCGAACCGGGGGAACTGAAACATCTAAGTACCCCGAGGAAAAGAAATCAACCGAGATTCCCCTAGTAGCGGCGAGCGAACGGGGACTAGCCCTTAAGCGGGTGAAAGGTTAGGCGAATGAGTTGGGAAACTCAGCGATACAGGGTGATAGCCCCGTAGTCGAAAGCCTGATCCCGTGAAATCGAGTAGGTCGGGGCACGTGAAACCTTGACTGAAGACGGGGGGACCATCCTCCAAGGCTAAATACTCCTGGCTGACCGATAGTGAACCAGTACCGTGAGGGAAAGGCGAAAAGAACCCCGGAGAGGGGAGTGAAATAGATCCTGAAACCGTATGCGTACAAGCAGTGGGAGCCCCTTCGTGGGGTGACCGCGTACCTTTTGTATAATGGGTCAGCGACTTATTTTCAGTGGCGAGCTTAACCGTATAGGGGAGGCGTAGGGAAACCGAGTCTTAACTGGGCGACCAGTCGCTGGAAATAGACCCGAAACCGGGCGATCTATCCATGAGCAGGTTGAAGGTTGAGTAACATCAACTGGAGGACCGAACCAGGATCTGTTGAAAAAGATTTGGATGACTTGTGGATCGGAGTGAAAGGCTAATCAAGCCCGGAGATAGCTGGTTCTCCTCGAAAGCTATTTAGGTAGCGCCTCACGTATCACCGCCGGGGGTAGAGCACTGTTTCGGCTAGGGGGTCATCCCGACTTACCAACCCGAGGCAAACTCCGAATACCGGTGAGTGCAGCGTGGGAGACACACAGCGGGTGCTAACGTCCGTTGTGAAAAGGGAAACAACCCAGACCGTCAGCTAAGGTCCCGAAATCCTGGTTAAGTGGGAAACGATGTGGGAAGGCTTAGACAGCTAGGAGGTTGGCTTAGAAGCAGCCATCCTTTAAAGAAAGCGTAATAGCTCACTAGTCGAGTCGGCCTGCGCGGAAGAT
>NZ_JBIEKH010000047.1:0-3492 GCF_043496985.1 Halomonas sp. B23F22_20 | reverse complement strand
ACAATCACCACATCCCGCAGAAGGCGCTGCACCATCAATCACCGATTGCGATGATGAAAGAATGGCAGACCAAGCGTCCTGAGTTATTTACCAAGCGGGTAGTCAATCACACGGGACCCGACATCTAGCTATCGCGGCTTCACTTTTGTCGAATGCGTATACGGCAAAGCCGCAACCAACCAAATAAAACGCATCACGCCCTGCTCCACACCCCACATCCACCGCTATCTTTGGCAATAGTGGATCAACTAATTCAAGGGCAGTTTTTAGATGAGGATATACATCCACCCCTAATGACCTTTCATAGTATATCCGCTCACTCACGTCAAACTCCATATGCATTTAACACCGCACCAATACTTAACGACACCTTTGCCAAAATCCTGAGAAAAACGAAACCGTGAAAGATGCGGAAATCTAATTTAAACTCTTTGCTAGCACTTAGTCTACCGCTGTTTCATAAATGCTACAACCAACCCCGAGGAAATAAATGTGACCCCTGCGCCAATATTTAGCCCTAACACCAACTTTGGCTTTTTTCTTAACCACTCAGACAACTGAGATGCGAACACACCGATCAAACCAAATCCAACAGCAGTTAATACAGAAAACCAAACTCCGTAACCTATCATCTGCATCCTCCTGAAGCTCCGATACGGGCGTTTCAGGCGAGCAACCTCATCCTGCTCCTGGACCTTCTGCTTCGCCTCAGCTGGTGCCTTCCTGACTTGTTTCATGGCGAATTTTACTTCGCGATATTCCTTTCGCCAGCGTGACAGAATGAAAGGGTGGATATCCAGTGTTTCAGCCACCCCTGGACGCTCCGGTGGGCCTGATGGCTCCACTCCACCGCTTTGACTTTGAACTCGGTGCTATAGCGCTGTATTTTCTTCCCCATGATCATCTCGGGCATCGGTTCTCTCCTGCTGGGGAGTTACCGATGCGTGTCCACTAGAGTGGGGGGAAGTCCAGAACAATGTTTAACCCCTTGTTAGGTTTTCTCGACCTCAGAACCCCAGGGATACAGCCGAGGGATCAGCACTGTGAAGAATGAGGCAAGAAAAACAGCAATAAGTGATCCGTAAATGAACACATTCCAAGTGGTGGGTTTAATCACACCCAGCGCGATAATAAGGAACAGCATGGGGAGATCGAGGTAATGGGTAAACGAAGAAACCACTTTTCCCCGCTCTTTCTCCAGCTCTTCCGTGATTTCACCCTGACCAAGTGCTTCCTGCGTCAAACGACGCAACTTCATAAAATAGAGACGGGTTACGGTATTACCTTCGATGAATTCAAAGGCGAAAAGAAAAATCATCCCTGCAAGCCACGGCGTCTCCAGAAACTTCCAGCCGCCAAAGTACTTATAGGTAAACCATGTTCCCGAAAAAAGCAGAATAAGTGCACCGGGTACCACGACACCATCGTAGAACACGGCGATATATCTGACGGCTTCGGAAAACCGGATTAGATCCCTGTGCTGGCGTGAGCGAAGATCAGCAAGCCAAACACCAACAAGCCCGGCACCCATCAAAATGGCACCGAGAATGTGCAAGTACTTAAGAATCAGATATTCCACAGATAGCCCGCCGTGTTGATCATGCTTTGCTTCGAGCAGTCAGTTTACCGCCCAGTCTCAAACCATCCCGTATGTTCAGGCTCATCAATGCTAGGTTCACTGCCCCGGCAATCAGTTCCATGCCCTGTACCAGGTAGAACCTGGTATCAAATGCACCAGAAGAAGCCCATTGATCAAGGAATATGGCAGCAGGAAGCAATATCAGGATTCCGTTGGCGCCAATGATCGGCATCCGTTTTTTTTTCGCCTCCAATAAACGTCCCTTGCGGTTCTTGCTCAAGGCAAAACCCGTTGCGCCAGTCACCGCAATGGCTGGAACAAGAATGAACAGGCCGGGCATTACGATCAGGCTTTTTACCGTCGCTATGGCTTCTTGAGAGCCAAATAGCTCAACCAGTAGCGTGGATAGAAAAAAGGTGGCAATACAAAGTGTGGCAGCTATCGCTGCAAGCTTGTGAACGGTTCTCTTCATGGTTGCTGTCTCCAGGTGCTGTTTTCTTGGGCGTGCAGGACAATTACAGCCAGTTGACAACATGCTGTCAACATGGCAACATGTTGTCAACTTTTTCTGGAGCTCGACATGCAGCACACTCGGGAAGGCCGCTTGTATACAGATATCGTACTGGAGCTATTCAAGCTTGGTGGCCTACTGATTTCAGAAGGCGATGAATTGACGAAGGAGCTGGGGCTGACCAGCGCACGTTGGAAGGTACTTGGCGCGTTAGCCTACGCTGATTCACCAAAGACAGTGTCTCAAATTGCCTATTCGATGGGGCAGACCCGCCAGGGTGTACAGCGACTTAGTGACGCGATGGTAAAGGAAGGGATCCTTGTGTACGAAGACAATCCGCACCATAAGAAAGCCAAGCTGGTCACTATAACGCCTAAAGGGGAAGACGTATTCCTGGCGCTGGAGCGGAAGCAGATTCCATGGGCCAATAAGAACTCGGCTGAGATAAGCGCACAAGAGATGGAGGTTGCGCTGGACGTATTAAAGAAGATGGTTCGGAGGTTGGAAACCTAACGCTTGCAGCATGCGCGCCCACGGAATGGAGCCGAAGGCGCAATGTAGTGGGCGTCGCCGTGCCTGCACTGGTTATAAGTCATTTCACTACTCTCAAATAAGGAGGAAGCCTCTTACCTCCGGCCCTTTGAGCATCCTCACCCAAGAAGGCTTTCCGAGCCTCGTCTACAACCCCCTCAAGTTCTTTAAGGTAGTATTTGCAAAGCTCTTCGATAGACTTTTTCTTCAAATCGTCATCATCTGGAACCGGCAATTCGCTGAAGTGCTGCTGAACCTTGGCCATGCTTTCGGGGAGTTCAACGTAATACTTTTCCTTTGTCCCATCCGGCAATTCGATTTCCCACCCACTACCGCCAGTTTGATCTCCAATGAAAAATCCACTGGCTCCTGGGGGAGGTGTTCCCAACTTTGCCATGTCAGAAGATGAGAAGTTGACTAAGGCAGATGTGCTGACCGGCAGTTTTCCCTGTTTGAGTATTTCGTTTCTCAGCGTGACGAAATACTTCATCAGAACATCAGACTTCATTTTTTCCTGTATGGGTTGATACCAAGCATCAAACCGATCTGAACCAACAGGCGTTTTAAGGTTCTGAATTACGAAAGTCACCGACCGGCCAAAAACGACCAAGTTCCGGATGCCCGAATACCTCCGGTAGCGATTTCCCGACGTGAGATCCTCGTAGCCAAACCGAGCCGTTTGGAGCGTTTCTTCAGCCTTCTGAATTATCGCCCGAATTTCATTACTCACTCAGAACCTCAATGACTAACTGTTCAGCATTTCTTCGCCGTGCGCAGCATGGCGGATAAATGCCTGTTGGACTAAGCCGCCCTTCAGGCTGCTACACCGCTTCTATAGGGTATTGTATTGGCCGGTATGCGGCCTGAGACG
>NZ_JBIEKH010000046.1:0-7171 GCF_043496985.1 Halomonas sp. B23F22_20 | reverse complement strand
CTCCCGTCTCCCGTCTCCCGTCTCCCGTCTCCCGTCTCCCGTCTCCCGTCTCCCGTCTCCCGTCTCCCGTCTCCCGTCTCCCGTCTCCCGTCTCCCGTCTCCCGCAGCCCGAAGCCCGAAGCCCGAAGCCCGAAGCCCGAAGCCGAACCCCATGCATCACGGCTCGCAATTCCCACCATTGCGTATCGTCATCCACGCAAAAACAACGCTTTGCTAAGCTACGACCCCATGACGAGCACCCGCCTCACGCTCACGACATCATCAGTACTACGTCGTCAACGCCCGCCGACGGCTATGCTTCTTCGGCATGGAAACGATTAGGAGATAGGGACTTGGAGCTCTTTCAGTACGCCCTGGACAACCTCGACCTGCTGCTCTCGCGAACGCTCGAGCACATTGCCCTGGTCGGGGTGGCCGTGGGGATCGCCACCCTTACCGGCGTGCCCATCGGCATCGCCATCACCAAGAACGAGCGCCTGGCCAAGACCGTGCTTTACGTGGCCTCGATCATCGTCACGGTGCCGTCCATCGCGCTGTTCGGGATCATGATTCCGGTGCTGTCGCTGATCGGCCAGGGTATCGGCTACCTGCCGGCGGTCATCGCGGTGCTGCTCTACTCTCAGCTGCCGATCATCCGCAATACCTACACCGCCATCAATAACGTGGACCCGGCCCTGCGCGAGGCGGCCCGCGGCATCGGCATGAGCCAGAACCAGCGTCTGCGCATGGTGGAAATCCCGCTGGCGGTGCCGGTGATCATGGCCGGGGTACGCACCGCCGTAGTGCTCAACATCGGGGTGATGGCCATCGCCGCCTACATCGGCGCCGGCGGGCTCGGGACCTTCATCAGCCGCGGCATCTCACAGTCCGATCCCCGCCAGCTGATCGTTGGCGCCGTGGCGGTCAGCCTGCTGGCGATCATCGTCGACTACGGCCTGCTGGCGCTGCAGAAGCGCCTGACGCCCCTGGGCATGGAGCGCGCCGCCGAGACGGCCTGATGCCGCACCTCGCCGCCCCGCCTCACCAACAAGGACTCCGCTGAATGATTCGACTGGATAACCTGACCAAGGTCTTCGATACCCCCAAGGGGGCGGTCACCGCCGCCGACCACATCAACATGGACGTGCCCGCCGGCGAGATCTGCATCCTGCTCGGCCCCTCCGGCTGCGGCAAGACCACCACCCTGAAGATGATCAACCGCATCATCCGCCCCACTTCGGGCAAGGTGTTCATCAACGGCGAGGACACCACCGACCTGAACACCCAGGAGCTGCGCCGCAACATCGGCTATGTGATCCAGCAGATCGGCCTGTTTCCGAACATGACGATCGAGGACAACATCACGGTGGTGCCCAAGCTGCTGGGCTGGGACAAGGCGAAATACCGGGAACGCGCCCGAGAGCTGATGGACATGATCGCGCTGGACCCCGATGCCTTTCTCAAGCGCTACCCCAACGAGCTCTCCGGCGGCCAGCAGCAGCGCATCGGCGTGGCCCGGGCGCTGGCCGCCGACCCGCCGGTGATGCTGATGGACGAACCGTTCGGCGCCATCGACCCGATCAACCGCGCGGTGATCCAGGACGAGTTCCTCAAGATGCAGCAGGAGCTCAAGAAGACCATCATGTTCGTCAGTCACGACATCGACGAGGCGATCAAGATGGGCGACCGCGTCGCCATCTTCCGCGCCGGCCGCCTGGAGCAGTACTCCACGCCAGACGAGCTGCTGGCCAACCCCAAGGATGAGTTCGTCGAGTCCTTTCTCGGCGAGGACCGGGCGCTGAAGCGCCTCAACCTGGTCAAGGTACGTGACGTGGTCTCCGACGAGATCGGCACCGTGTCCCCTGGCGACACCCTGGAGACCGCCCTGGCACGGATCGACGACTTCGGCTACCAGAACGCCATCCTGGTGGTGAACGACCGGCGCCAGCCGGTGGGGCTGATCACCCGCTCCCAGGCGCGCACCACCAAGGGTTACTGTCGCGACCACTTCCAGAACGTGCCGGCCACGGTGTCGCTGGACGACGACCTGCGCAAGGTCGCCTCGCTGATGTTCTCCAACGACATCACCTGGCTGCCCTGCGTGGACGAGACCGGCCGCGTCTGCGGCCAGATCACCCAGCGCGCCATGACCCATCACCTGGGCTCGCGGTTCCGTCCCAAGGAGCAAGCACCCGCGACTGCCGACCCGGCCACCAAGGAGTAAGCCGATGCCGATCCAGAGCCTGAAGGGGGCCCTGCGCATTGCGCTGCTCATCGCCATCTTCTTCGTCGGCGTGTGGAGCCAGTCCAGCGGGGTCATCGACGACTTCATCTTCTACCTGCCCGATGTCCAGTTCCTGGCCGTCCAGCACCTGTGGCTGACTGCCATTTCAGGGGGCCTGGCCATTCTGGTGGCGATTCCTCTGGGGGTCGTGCTGTCGCGTCCCAGCATGGCCCGAGTCGCCGAATCGGCGATGCAGGTCCTCAACGTCGGCACCACCATTCCCACCCTGGCGGTGCTGGCGCTGTCGATGAGTTTCCTGGGCATCGGCACCGTGCCGGCGGTATTCGGGCTGTTCGTGGCCACCCTGCTGCCGATCACCCGCAACACCTACGCCGGCCTCAAGGGCGTCAACCCGGCGCTGATGGAGGCCGCCGCGGGGATCGGCATGTCGCCGACCCAGCGCCTGCTGCGGGTCGAGCTGCCCAATGCCCTCTACGTGATCTTTGCCGGCGTACGCACGGCGCTGACCATCAACGTGGGCACCGTGCCGCTGGCCTTCCTGATCGGCGCCGGCGGGCTCGGCGAGCTGATCTTCACCGGCATCGACCTCTATGACCCGGTGATGATGCTGTCCGGCGCCATTCCCACCGCCCTGCTGGCGATCGTGGTCGATGCCGTCGTGGCGACTACCGCCTTTTTGGTGGTACCCCGCGGGGTCAACCCGTCGCGGACCTGAACGGGCAACACCTACGCATTTCCGACCGCCTGTGGGCGGTCCCATTCGGCAAGATTCACCACTGGCAAGATCAAGGAGAACACCATGAAACGCTTGATGATGACGCTGTCCGGCCTGGCGCTCGCCGGTGCCATGAGCACCGCCCAGGCCAACGAGGTCGTGGTCGGCGGCAAGAACTTCACCGAGCAGCAGATACTGGCCAGCATGACATCCCAGTACCTGACGGGGCTCGGCTATGACGTCGAAAGCCGTGCCGGCATGGGCTCCGCGGTACTCCGCCAGGCCCAGGAGAACGGCCAGATCGACCTCTACTGGGAGTACACCGGCACCTCGCTGATCAACTACAACGACGTCACCGAGTCGCTGTCGCCGGAAGAGACCTATCAGCGGGTCAAGGAGCTCGACGGCGAGAAGGGCCTGGTGTGGCTGGAGCCCTCCGCCGCCAACAACACCTACGCCCTGGCCATGCGCGAGGAGAGCGTGGAAGAGACCGGCATCGACTCCCTCTCCAAGCTGGCCCAGGCGGTCAACGACGGCGAGGCGCTGAGCTTCGCCATGAACGCCGAGTTCTACGCCCGCGAGGACGGCTGGCGGCCGCTGCAGCAGGCCTACGACTTCCGCGTCGGTCGCGCCGACGTCAAGCGCATGGATTCCGGCCTGGTCTACCAGGCACTGCGCGACGGCCAGGTCGACGTCGGCCTGGTGTTCGCCACCGACGGTCGCATCCCGGCCTTCGACTTCCAGGTCCTCGAGGACGACCAGAACTTCTTCCCGGCCTATGCCCTGACCCCGGTGGTTCGCCAAGAGACCCTGGACGCCAACCCGGACCTCGCCGAGCAGATGAACACGCTGTCCGCACTGCTCGACGACCAGACCATGGCCACCCTCAACGCCCGGGTCGACGTGGAGCGCGAGACCATCGAGGACGTGGCCCAGAGCTTCCTCGAGGAAAACGAACTGCTCTGAGCACGATCCTGCCATGACGTCACACCGAAGGCCGCCCGTGGGCGGCCTTCGCCGTCTTCCCCTCCCTCGACGAGCTTCCGATGACCACCACCCCGCTCGACTGGATCCTCGACGCCGACCCGCTACCCAATGCCGCCCTCGAAGCCCAGGCCAAGCGCTGCCTGCTGGACCTCGTCGGGGTGGCCGCGGGCGCCACCCGAACCGAACTTGCCGACCGCGCCCGACGCTTCGCCGTCTCCCAGCATGGCGGCGAGCGGCCGCTGCTGTTCGCCGACGGCCGGGCTTCGCCCACCGGCGTGGCCCTGCACGGCGCTTGGCTGATCGACGCCCTGGACGCCCACGACGGCCAGGTACTGACCAAGGGGCATGCCGGCGTTGCCCTGCTGCCGGGACTGCTGGCTCTGCCCGAGGTCGCGCAGCTCTCGGGCCGCGACTTTCTGGCGCTGCTGACGCTGGGCTACGAGGTTGCGACCCGCGCCGGTATCGCCCTGCACGCCACGAGCCCCGACTACCACACCTCCGGGGCCTGGAACGCCCTGGGCGTCGCCGCCATGGCGGGGCGGCTGCTGGGCCTGGATCGTCGGCAACTGCACCACGCCCTGGGCATCGCCGAGTTCTACGGGCCGCGCAGCCAGATGATGCGCTGCATCGACCACCCCACCATGCTCAAGGATGGCTCCGGCTGGGGCGCCATGACGGGAATCTCCGCCGCGCTGCTGGCACGAGACGGCTTCACCGGCGCCCCAGCGCTGACCGTTACCGTCCCCGAAGTCGAACATCTGTGGCATGACCTGGGCCATCGCTGGTATCTCGACGAGCAGTATTTCAAGGCCTACCCGGTGTGCCGCTGGGCCCAGCCGGCCGTGGAGGCAGTGCTGTCGCTGCGTTTCGGAGTCGACGACCCAGCGACGATCTCGCGGATCGAGATCACGACCTTCCACGAAGGCAAGCGGCTACACGTGATGCACCCCGACAGCACCGAACAGGCCCAGTACAGCCTGCCCTGGTCGGTGGCCGCCGCCCTGGCCCGCGGCACCCTCGATACCGATGCCGTCACCACCCTCGATGACCCGGTGCTGCGCGCCCTGGCTTCCCGGGTCGAGATCCACGAGAGCGATACCTTCAATGCCCGCTTCCCCGCCGAGCGCTGGGCCTCGGCACGGCTACATCTCGACGGTGGCCGAGTGCTGGAAAGCGAGCCCTGCGAGGCCCGCGGCAACCCGCACAATCCGCTGTCCGACGATGAGCTGATCGCCAAGTATCACGGCCTGGCTGAACCCGTCCTCGGCAAACGCGCCGAGGAACTGAAGCGGATCATCCTGACCCTGGAAACCCGCGCGGTCGGCGATCTGCTCGACCTGCTCGGACCGGCCGAGGCAGACTGAACCATCTCCCTCGGTCGCGTCTCACCATCGACCGCCCCACTAACGCCTCTCTCCGTTGCCACGAGGACGTGATATGCACTATCAGGACGAGCTCCATGTCGCCGCCGCCCAGCTCAACGCCGAGCTGGGCGAGGTGGACGCCAATCTCGAGCGCCACCTCGAGATCCTCCGGGACGCCGCCGACCGCGGCGTCGAACTGCTGGTCTTCCCCGAGCTCTCGCTGACCGGCTATGGGCTGGGCAGCGACGTGATGCGCGTCGCCATGCCGGTGGAGGATCCGCGCCTGGCCCGACTGGCCCGAACCTGCGGCGACATGCAGGCGGTGGTCGGCTTCGTCGAGGAAGCCAGCCCCGGCGAGTACTACAACGCCCTGGCCATCCTCCAATACGGTGAGATCGTCGCCGTGCACCGCAAGCTCAACCTGCCCACCTACGGTGGCCTCGAGGAAGGCAAGTGGTTCACCCACGGCAGCGAGATTACCCATGCTCAGGTACGTCCCGGCTGGTCGGCGACTCAACTGATCTGCGCCGACCTGTGGAACCCTGCCCTGGTGCACGCCGCCCTGCTGCCCCGACCCACCGTGCTCTGCGCGCCGATCAACTCCGCCTCGGGCATCGTCAGCGAGGACTTCTCCAACGAGCAGAACTGGGCGCTCAACGTACGCTTCTACGCCATGACCTACGGCACCCCGGTGATCATGGCCAACCGCTACGGCCCCGAGGGTGCGAGCCACTTCTGGGGCGGCTCGCGCATCCTCGGCCCCCGCGGCGAGACGCTCGCCGCGGCCGAGGACGACGAGGGGCTGATCACCGCCATACTGTCACGCACGGCCATCGCCAGGGCGCGTTTCGAGCTACCCACCCATCGCGATGCCGATACTCCGTTGATACGCAAACTGATGGCCGGCTATCGCTAGGCGATATTCGAAAAGTGTCCGCGCTCGCCATATGGATCTCAGCATCCTCTCGCGCTCGATTCCGAGAAAAATGCTCATCTCTCATACTCAAAAAAATGCTAGAATCGCCGACAACCTTTCGATGTCATGACACGGCAGATTCTCGCATGAAGACGACCGCCAAGAGCATTCTCGTCATGGGGGTTTCCGGTTCAGGAAAGTCTCATATTGGACGACAACTGGCCGCCGCCATGGGGGCCACCTTCATCGACGGTGACGACCACCACGGCCCGGACAATATCGCCAAGATGAGCCGCGGCGAGCCCCTCGATGACAATGACCGTGCCAGCTGGCTGGCGACCCTTTCCGACCTCTACCGGGACTACCACGATCAAGGACGCGACCTGATCATCGGCTGCTCGGCGCTCAAGCGCGGCTACCGTGACCAGCTTCGCCAGGCGGCACCTGACCTGAAGATCCTCTATCTGTCGGGCAGCCGCCGGGTGCTGCTGGAACGCCTGGAATCCCGCGGCGGCCACTTCTTTGCCGGCGCTCACATGCTCGACAGCCAGCTCGCCACCCTAGAAGTGCCCGGCGCGGATGAGGCCATCCGCATGGACATCCGCCAGCCACCTCGCGAGATCGTCGAGCATTTCCTCGAGGCCATGAGCGAGAGCGACGACGACTGAACCACAGCCTGGACACCTATCAGAAGCAACGATAACTACGGCGCCAAGGCGCCGTTATTTTTTCATCATGCGCAAGAAAACGCCCCATCATTTCGCAAAAATCGCCAGGCACCTTCGAAAAAAAAGCGAGCCACCGGAAGACCGATGACTCGCCAATACCGTCAATTTCTCGGCGTCGTCAGCCCACCAGCCACATGGCCAGGTTCGGCCAGAACAGCAGCGCGAACAGCACGCACAGCTGCAAGGCGATGAACGGCAGCAGCGAGACGAAGATGTCCTTGAGGCTGACCTCGGGCG
>NZ_JBIEKH010000045.1:0-7400 GCF_043496985.1 Halomonas sp. B23F22_20 | reverse complement strand
GCGGAGAGCGCGCATTCCATCAAGGCCAGGCACCGGGTGTGCCGTTCATAGGCCGGATATAAGCGTGCAGTCCTCACCTGATGCGTCGTCGCTTCTGGCTTGCACAACGGGACGGGTCCATATAAGCCCAGCTTTGCTGCGCGAGGATCCTCAGGCCTGCCAGGTTCCAGTGGCCGGCAAAGCGGGGCCGTTCAGCTCGCCGCCGTCTCCTGAGGCTCCTTGGCCATCTCGTCCCGCGGCCGCGGTACCTCGGAGATCTCGGCCAGTCGCGCTTCGATCCAGGCCTCGGTCTCGGCCAGAACGTCCTCGGGAGTGCGGCCAACCGTCTCGATCGGCTCGCCCACGATCAGCGTCAGTCGACCGGGATGCTTGACCCAGTGGCGGCCCGGCCAGCGCTCCCCGGCGTTGTGCGCGACCGGCACCACCGGCTTGCCGGCGCGACAGGCGATTACCGCGCCGCTCTTGTTGTAACGCCGGCGCTTGCCGGGCTCGACCCGGGTGCCCTCCGGAAAGATCAGCACCGAGAGCCCCTCCTCGAGCCGGGTCTTGCCCTGGGTTAGCACCTGCTTCATGGCCCGTGCGGGCTTGGAGCGGTCCAGCGCGATGGGATGCAGCAGTCGCAGCCCCCAGCCGAAGATCGGTATGTTCAGTAGCTCCTTCTTGAGCACCGTGCACACAGGCGGCTTGAGCAACTGCAGGTAGACGGTCTCCCACTCGCACTGGTGGTTGGCAAGCAGCACGCAGGGACCTTCGGGTAGCCGTTCGCGGCCGCGGATCTCGTAGTGCACCCCGCAGGCCAGCCGGAACCAGGCGATGATGAAGTGGTTGTAGAGATTGAGCAGGCGATAGCGCGAACGCAGCGGCAACAGCGGCGCCGGCGGCAGGAACAGCACGCCGCACACCAGCATGGCGGCGAAGTAGCCGATGTAGAAGATGATGCTGCGGATCACGCTCATGTCTCGCGGGTCTCCTCGACGGGGCGGGCGTCGTCGTCGCGCGCCAGGCACCAGATGTCGAGCATGCGCCCCACCTCGAGCCGCCAGGGCTTCTGGTGGACGCCGAAGACGTCGAGCACTCGCCGGCAGTTGAGCACGCGGCGCAGCGGCTGATCATGATGGTGACTGAGCGCCTTGACGCCACCGAGTTCGACCTCCTCGCCGCGCCCCTCGAGCCGGGTTTCCAGCTGCGTGCGCACCATCGATACGAAGGTGTAGGCGCTGACCGGCTCGGTGCCGGCAAGATGATAGCTGCCCCAGGCCCCGGCGCCACAGCCCTGCTGCTGAAGAATACCGATCAGCGCCATGGCCACCGAGTCGGCGGAGGTCGGGCAGAAGATCACGTCGGCCTCGGCTCGCAGGCCGCCACCGCTGACCAGGGTATCGAGCAGCTCGCCAAGCCAGGCGTGGCTGCCTTCCAGGGCGAACAGCGGCCCCAGGCGCACGATCAGATGGCGTGGGAGCTCGGCGCGAATCCGGTCGCCGGTGGCCACCAGGCGACGCAGCCCTTCATCGCGGGGCGCCGGTATGACGTGCTCGTCGATGGGGCTTTCGAAGCCATCTTCGTAGAGCTGGTCGGAAACGCACCAGGCCATCGGCACGTCGCGCTCGCGACAGGCCCCCATGCAGGCCTCCACCGCCTCGGCATGGGCGGTGACGGCGGCCGGATCGGCGCTGAGCGGGCGCGACAGCGGCGGAATCACCAGCGCATCGGGACGCACCTCATCGAGCCGCTCGACCGACAGGTCCAGCCCGGGCTCGATGACCAGTTCCACATCACTGCGGCGATTGGCCTCCCGCGCCAGAGCAAGGCTCAGGCAATGGCCGGCATCCAGGATCAGCAGCTTCACGGCAACTCCTCGTGACGGGGCGGCGCAGGATCAGAACGGGATCTCGTCGTCGAAGTCGTCGAAGCTGCCGGGATCCGGGGCTCCGAAGTTGCCGCCCTGCTGTTGGCCACCGCCCTGGTTGGGCGCGGGCTGGGGCGCCGGACGCGTCTGGCCGCCACCCTGCTGCTGGCCACCGAAGTTGCCGCCCTGCTGCTGACCGCCGAAGTTGCCGCCCTGCTGCGGGCCACCCTGGGGTTGGCCATAGTTACCGCCCTGCTGCGGGCCACCCTGGGGTTGACCATAGTTACCGCCCTGCTGAGGGCCGCCCTGGGGTTGACCATAGTTGCCGCCCTGCTGCGGGCCGCCGAAGCCACCGCCCATGTCACCGCCGCTGCGCGAGTCGAGCATCTGCATGTCGTTGGCGACAATCTCGGTGGAGTATTTGTCCTGGCCGTTCTGGTCCTGCCACTTGCGGGTCTGCAGGCGTCCCTCGACGTAGACACGCGAGCCCTTGCGCAGATACTGCTGGGAGATCTCGGCCAGCTTGTTGAACATCACCACCCGGTGCCACTCGGTGCGCTCCTGGCGCTGGCCGCTCTGGCGGTCGGTCCAGGTGTCGGTGGTGGCGAGGTTGAGGTTGGCCACTGCGGTGCCGGACGGGGTGAAACGCACCTCGGGATCCTGGCCGAGGTTGCCGATGAGGATGACCTTGTTGACGCCACGGGCCATGGTTGACTCCTTGATCTTGGCAGAAGACTGCTGGCCGTCGGGGCACACTCAGGTGGTGTGGCCTGGGTTCCCGGAAGGCCCGAATGAATGTGAAGGAAGCACTGAATGACAGCCTGCCGCATGCAAATTGCGTCGTGGCGCGCTGCTCGCCGATTGATTCAACACTTCCTGAACGCTCGCGCCGGGCCGCCCCGGCGTCGAGAAAAACCGATCCCGCCACTATACGCGAGATCCTGGCGGGTCGTCGCCGTCACGACATCCTCGCCCCATGCCGGGGCCATCCCGGCGCAGGCAGTCAGCGTGATATGGTCAACGAAACCCGGTCAGCCGCGACAGCGCCTCGCTATCCAGCCGGGCACGATCGACCTTGAGGTAGGCCAACCGCTCCTCCGGCACCACCAGCACGTCCTCGACCCCGGCCACCGCGGCGAAGCGCGCCATCAGGGTATCCAGGGCATCGTCCTGCTGGTCCTCGGCTAACGCCACCACCTCGCTGGACAGGTGACGCGGCGGGGTCATGCCGAGCATGAGCACGAACCAGGCCAGGCCCAGCACGGCTGCACCGAGGAACACCGCGGTCAAGCCGAATTGCTGGGACAGGAAGCCGCCCAGCACGCCGCCAAGGAAGGCACCCAAGAACTGGCTGGTGGAGTACAGGCCCATGGCCGTGCCCTTGGCACCGGCCGGCGCGAGCTTGCTGATCATCGACGGCAGCGTCGCCTCGAGCAGATTGAAGGCCGTAAAGAAGGCGAACAGCCAGCCCATCAGGACCATCAAACTGCTGCCGGCAATACCCAGCCCCAGCAAACTTGCCACGATGGCGGCGATGGCGCCCAGGCACATCAGCTTCATCTTGCGACGTTTCTCGGCCACGATCACCAGCGGCACCATGGCCACGAAGGACAGTCCCATCACCGCCAGATAGACCAGGCCATGGTGCGCCTCGGCGATGCCGGCGTTGACCAGCCGGAAAGGCACGGCGACGAAGATTGCCATCAGGATAAAGTGCAGGCCGAAGATCGACGCGTCGAGCCGCCAAAGGTCGAGACGCCCGAGAATGCTGTGCAACTGGCCGCGATCCAGGCCAACATCGCGATGGCCACGGCGCTGCGGCGCCTGCGGTACCAGCTTCCACAGCACGACGAGCCCCAGCGCTGCGAGCCCGGCGGTAAACCAGAACACGCCTCCGAGCCCGAAGTGTGCCGAAACCAGCGGTCCCAGAACCATGGCCACGGCAAAGGCCACGCCGATCGACAGGCCAATGGTCGCCATGGCCGCGGTACGCACCTGCTCGCGAGTCTGGTCCGCCAGCAGCGCCATGATGGCGGCGGCCACGGCGCCGCTGCCCTGCAGACAGCGACCAAGGATCACCCCGCCGATGCTATCCGCCTGGGCAGCCACCACACTACCGGTCAGGAACAGCACCAGGCCGCCGGCGATCACCGGCTTGCGGCCGATGCGGTCGGACAGCAGGCCGAAGGGGATCTGAAGCACGGCCTGGGTCAGTCCGTAGATTCCCAGCGCCAGACCAACCAGCAGCGGCGTGGCACCGATCAGGTCGTCGGCCTTGAGGGCCAGCACGGGCAGCACCATGAACAGGCCGAGCATGCGGGTGGCATAGAGCCCCGCCAAACCGACGATGGCCCGCCGCTCGGCGGCTAACAGCAATCTGGCCTTGGACATAGAGATTCCGGGGTTTCCTGAGAGTGGGCGCAGCGCCCGATGACGGACCGCATATTCTAGCGTTTCGTGGCGGCACAGGAAACGGCGCCCCCGGACGACTTTGCCGCGGTTGCTGCCGGCCCCGTATAATTGTCGTTTTGCCGCGGCCCGCGAGGTGGGAATGGACAGGATTCTGGTCAGGGGTGCCCGCACCCACAACCTCAAGCAGATCGACGTGGAGCTGCCCCGGGACAAGTTGATCGTGGTCACCGGACTGTCGGGCTCAGGCAAGTCCTCGCTGGCCTTCGACACCCTCTACGCCGAGGGTCAGCGGCGCTACGTGGAATCGCTGTCCACCTATGCACGGCAGTTCCTGTCGATGATGGAGAAGCCGGACGTCGACCATATCGAGGGACTGTCGCCGGCCATCTCCATCGAACAGAAATCCACCTCCCACAATCCACGCTCCACCGTGGGCACCATCACCGAGATCTACGACTACCTGCGCCTGCTTTACGCCAGGGCCGGTACGCCACGCTGCCCGGAACACGGCGAGGACCTAGAGGCGCAGACCATCTCGCAGATGGTCGACCAGGTCCTGGCCCTACCCGAGGGCAGCAAGCTGATGCTGCTGGCCCCGGTGGTCAGCGGGCGCAAGGGCGAGCACCTGCAGCTGCTCGCCGAGCTGCGCGCCCAGGGCTTCGTCCGCGCCCGGATCGACGGCCAGGTCCTCGAGCTCGACGACATCGCGCCGCTCGACAAGAACAAGAAGCATGACATTAGCGTGGTGGTCGACCGCATCAAGGTCCGCGACGGCCTCGCCCAGCGCCTAGCCGAGTCCTTCGAGACCGCCTTGGGCCTGGCCGACGGCACGGCGGTGATCCATTTCATGGACGGAGAGCGCGACGATCTTGCCTTCTCGTCGCGCTTCGCCTGCCCGGTGTGCGGCTATTCCATCGCCGAGCTCGAGCCCAGGATGTTCTCCTTCAACAATCCGGCAGGTGCCTGCTCGAGCTGCGATGGCCTTGGCGTGCAGCAGTACTTCGACCCCGACAAGCTGATCAGCCACCCCGAGCTGTCGCTGGCCGAGGGCGTGATCAAGGGCTGGGACCGGCGCAGTGTCTACTACTTCAACCAGCTCCAGGCGGTCGCGGACCACTACCGCTTCACCCTGGAGACGCCCTGGCAGGATCTGGCTCGCCACGAGCGCGAGATCATCCTCCACGGCAGCGGCAGCGACGACATCGCCTTCCACTACGTCAACGACCGCGGCCGCAAGGTGACCCGCGAACATCCCTTCGAGGGCGTGCTGCCCAACATGCAGCGCCGCTACCGGGAGACCGAGTCCAGCTCGGTGCGCGAAGAGCTGGCCCGGCATATCGCCGTTCAGCCGTGCCCGACCTGCCACGGCTCGCGGCTGCGCAAGGAATCGCGCCATGTCTACATCGACGACCGCACACTGCCCGACGTGGTGCGCCTGCCGATCGGCGAAGGGCTGGCGTATTTCCACGACCTGGCACTGCCGGGCCGCAAGGGCGAGATCGCCGAGAAGATCCTCAACGAGATCCGCGCGCGCCTCGAGTTCCTGGTCAATGTCGGGCTCGACTACCTCAACCTGGAGCGCAGCGCCGAGACGCTGTCCGGCGGCGAGGCCCAGCGCATCCGCCTGGCCAGCCAGATCGGCGCCGGCCTGGTCGGTGTCATGTACATCCTCGACGAGCCCTCCATCGGCCTACACCAGCGCGACAACGACCGGCTGCTCAAGACCCTCGAGCACCTGCGCGATCTGGGCAACACCGTGATCGTGGTGGAGCACGATGAAGACGCCATTCGCGCCGCCGACCACGTGCTCGACATCGGCCCCGGGGCCGGCGTCCACGGCGGTAGGGTGGTCGCCGAGGGCACTCCGGAGCAGATCATGGCCAGCCCCGAGTCGTTGACCGGCCAGTACCTGTCCGGCGAGAAACGCATCGAGGTACCGCCCTGGCGGATTCCCGGCAACCCCGAGAAGCAGGTAATGCTCAGCGGCGCCCGGGGCAACAATCTCCAGGACGTGACCCTGACCCTGCCGCTGGGGCTGTTCGTGTGCGTCACCGGGGTCTCCGGTTCCGGCAAGTCGACGCTGATCAACTCCACGCTGATGCCGATCGCCGCGCGCGAACTCAACCGCGCTACGGCGCTGAGCCCGGCGGCACACGACAGGATCGAAGGCCTCGAGCACCTGGACAAGGTGATCGACATCGACCAGAGCCCGATCGGCCGCACGCCGCGCTCCAATCCGGCCACCTACACCGGGATCTTCACGCCCATCCGCGAGCTGTTCGCCGGCACCCAGGAGGCGCGCTCCCGGGGCTACAAGCCCGGCCGCTTCTCGTTCAACGTCAAGGGCGGGCGCTGCGAGGCCTGCCAGGGCGAGGGCATGATCAAGGTCGAGATGCACTTCCTGCCGGACATCTACGTGCCCTGCGACGTCTGCAAGGGCAAGCGCTACAACCGAGAGACCCTCGAGGTACAGTACAAGGGCAAGGGCATCGACGAGGTGCTAGAGATGACCGTCGAGGAGGCGCTCGAGTTCTTCGCCCCGGTGCCGGCCATTGCCCGTCGCCTGCAGACCCTGATGGACGTGGGACTGTCCTACATCCGCCTGGGCCAGAGCGCCACCACCCTGTCCGGGGGCGAGGCACAGCGCGTCAAGCTGGCCCGCGAGCTGGCCAAGCGCGACACGGGCAAGACCCTGTACATCCTCGACGAACCCACCACCGGCCTGCACTTCGAGGACATCCGCCAGCTGCTGACCGTGCTGCACCGGCTGCGCGACCACGGCAACACCATCGTGGTCATCGAGCACAACCTCGACGTGATCAAGACCGCCGACTGGCTGATCGATCTGGGCCCCGAGGGCGGCTCCGGTGGCGGCCGGATCATTGCCGAGGGCACGCCGGAACAGGTCGCCAGGCACGAGATCTCGCACACCGGGCGCTTCCTGAAGCCACTGCTGGAGCGGCAAGCCGCGGGCCAGGAGCCGCGCACAGCGAGCACGGCGGAGAGCTGACCAGTAAGCTGGAAGCTGGAAGCTGGAAGCTGGAAGCTGGAAGCTGGAAGCTGGAAGCTGGAAGCTGGAAGCTGGAAGCTGGAAGCTGGAAGCTGGAAGCTGGAAGCTGGAAGCTGGAAGCTGGAAGCTGGA
>NZ_JBIEKH010000044.1:0-7688 GCF_043496985.1 Halomonas sp. B23F22_20 | reverse complement strand
ACGTCTCAGGCCGCATACCGGCCAATACAATACCCTATAGAAGCGGTGTAGCAGCCTGAAGGGCGGCTTAGTCCAACAGGCATTTATCCGCCATGCTGCGCACGGCGAAGAAATGCTGAACAGTTAGGCGTGAGGAGGGTTCTTGCGAAGAGTTGAGGAAGCGCTCAAGCTTTATCAAGACGAGGTTGCCACAGCAACTTGGACGTTTTATGCATGGAAGCATCTAAACAACATTGGGTCTAATGATAGAGCTGTCCGCCGTGGCTTAAACCGCAATGCGGCAACTTGGAACGTAATTACGCACTCCCTTCAGACGACATTTTTCATAACCATTGGCCGTCTTTTCGATATTGATGGCGATGCCTTCTCTGTCCACGCATTCCTTCGATTCTGTATCGAGAATGTTGACCAATTCGACGCTCAACATATTCGAGAGCGAAAGATGACTGATCAAAATGGCATTGAGCCTGATTGGTTGGAGGACTACATGGGCAGAGTGTATGAAGCGAAGGAGGAAGATTTTCAGCGTTTGAGGGGCGAAGTAGCCAAACGCCAGAAACGTTACGAAGAGATATATCGGCCTATACGAAACAAAGTCATGGCCCACAAAGAGGTTGCCTCCCTGTCAAATGTCACAGAGATCTTTGGTCGAACGAATATTGGCGAAATTCAGGATTTTTTGACCCTATTTGGTCAAGTTGAGAACATAATTTTCGATCTAATGCACAACGGTAAATTGCGGAAGATTGGAGAGTACCCTTTGCGAGAAGAGCAGAGAATGGAAGAAGATGTCACCTCTTTGCTAGATCGAATCAAAGCCTAACCAATGGCTGTTGGCGGACGCTCCTACGCTGCGCTCCGGCACGCCGCAAAGCCAAAGCGTTAGCTTTCTTTAGTGCGATATTAAAAAATTATGAATAGAAAAAATAATCATGGAAGTGTTTTATGGTAGATAGTAATTCAGGTGTAGAAGGGGGCTCTGGCTATTCATTTCAGCGCTGCTGTGTTGTTTTTCTGCTATTTGAAGGCTATGAAGAGATAAACTCAAATAATTACTTTATTTGCTTGGAACACCATGAAGATTTTCTATTCGCATTTTTGGATGACAATGGTCAGTTAAAAAAAATTGATACATACCAAGCAAAGAAGTCAAGAAATGATTGGAGAACAGACGACGATCTTTGCGAAATTATTGGTAAAATTACGATGGTAGGAAAGGAGCTTGTTAGCGACCCCATCGAAAAGTCTAATGATTATCAACACACGTTAAGCTTTCTTACCAATAGGAATATATTATTAACAAGCAAGAAAGAAAGTGGTCAAAAGCAAGATAAGATCAAAGTTCAAGTCTCAAATAAACGGAAAAAATATTCTGACTTGTCAGAGAAGATCAAGAGAAATATTGAACCGAGGATTTGCCAGTCAATACTTGATAGCACTCAATTAGAGCACGTTTATTTTCAGTATATTGATTTTGCTCAAAGCCACAAAAACTGGCAAAGAGAACTAAAAGGCTTGGCCATTGAACACTTTGGCCAAGAGGTTAATGACCATGAGGCTGTTATTTCCACATTAATGCAATTATTAGAAGATGTGGCACAATCGTATAACGATGACAATAAAGTTCTTCTATCTGATCAAAGTAAAAGAATTACGAGAAATAAAATAAATGAAACATTCAAAATGTTCACTGAAAGCAGAAAGTCGTTTGATTTTTGGAGGAAGTATTCCGAGCAAATTTCAGCTCAGTTGGATTTGAAACTCCCAATACGGCGAAGGGCCAAAGAATTGCTTGAGAATTGTTTTGATTATTTTAAAGATATTCAACAAGTTGAATATCGAAAAATTTATAAATTTGTTGAAGAAAGAACAGATATTGATGAGTTGCACGTGAGTGAAGCTGATTGCATTGTTGATTTATACAGTCGTTATCAACAAGAATTTCAGCCTAGATTAGAAAACCATATGGTTTCATTCGCTATAATTGCGGCATATGTTGAGACAAGAGGAATGCATGTCTAGTTTAATTATAAATAGCTTGCTAGTTTATTCCCCAAGCGACGAGAAAGGATTTTATACTGAGTTTAGTGATTCAGTAAATATCGTTCACGGTAGAAACACCTCAGGGAAAAGCACTCTTATTCAATCAGTTATTTATGCCATGGGGATAAATGACTCAAAAGAAAATCTAAATGATATTAATAGTAATGGTGTTTTTTTTCGTCTTGATTGCGATCTAAAGGGCCATAAAGAACATTGTAATCTGGTATTCGTTCGCTCAGATGACACGTTGGTTTTGAAAAAGGGGAGTGAGCCACCTATTAGGTTTGATGGCATTAATAGCAATAATTCATTCGAATATGGTAGGTATAAAGATATTTTTTCAAAATTAATTGGCTTTGATTTGGTATTGCAAAAGCAATCGGAGTTAATTGGTGCGCCATTAGAAGCAGCGCTATTGCCTTATTATATATCCCAGTCCGTGGGCTGGGTTTATATGCGTGAGTCCATTGGGGATTATAGATTTTACAAGGACTTTAAGTTTGATTTTTTGGATTACTATTGCGGCATTGAAAGCAGTCATGAAAGAATCAATAAATATAACCTTGAGAAAGAAAAAAAGGAGCTTGGCTTTGAGCTGAAACAGCTTAACTCTTATGAGGATAAAAATGAAGAGTTGAAAGTATCAAAGCTACTTGATGAACGATTTAAAGGTGAAGCTGAAAAGTACTTAGAAAGCTACCAGGATTTAAACAAAGACCTATCTAGCAAAGAAGCAGAGCATACCAAGTTATGCAATAAGCTGAGTATGTTGAGAGGTCGACAAAAAGTATTAACCCAGATAATAGCTAACATCAAGAATCAAAAACCAAGAATTGATCAATGCCCTACATGTAATCAAGGCTTACCTGGTGACTTAAAAGAATTTTATCTCTATAGCCAAGATATCAATGATGCTTTAAAAGAAAAAGACAATGTAAGAGAGCAAATCAAAAAAACAGCAGCGAAGTTAAATTCAGTAGAAAATATTATATCCGAACTGAGAGTTAAAATAGAGAATGATTATTCGGTATTGCGTAATCTAAAGGTGAGTAATATTACATTTGATTCTTGGCTTAATCACAATGCCAATCTAAGAATGTTAAAAAACATTTCCATTAAGAATGATCTCTTGCAGAAAAGAATCGAAGTTATAAATGGTGAGATAGATAGAGTTGACAATGGTGTTGATATAGATTCTTTGAGGCAGGTTAAGGAAAGAGAGTTTCTTTCTATATTCAAGCGTAAAGTTTCAGAGTTGGGCGCTCAACTTCCAAAAGAAGGTAAATATCATAACTTGTATTCTATAAGTTCATTTCCCTGTCAAGGCGTTGAACTGCATAAGTTATTAATGGCCTATAACTTTTCGTTTTACGAAATGGTTTATACAAACCCTGACATTCATAGCTTTCCATTTCTCCTTGATGCTATTTTCAAAGAAGACATTGACACAGAGAGTCGAAGTAATATTTTTAATTTTCTTTCTCAGGAAACTAAATCTATTGGGCAGGTTGTTTTTTCCGTTGCGGAATACAAAGGAGATGACACATCATCTGCTCCTCTTTTTAATATTGAGACTGTTAAGAATCAGTATTTTTCTGAAGAAACAAAATTAATATGCATTGGAGATGGCAAAACAAAGCGGTCATTTCTATCCAAAAGTGATTTTATAGATAGTGAGTTGATAAACGATACAATAGGTTTGTTGGAAGTTGTCTGATGTCTGGAGCAATGCGTAAGCTAACAAGTCATTCCAGTTCGTTACGGCCCTGATGGGCCTCCACCGGACGCCCTTGTCAGGGCGCCGCTGAATATTGGCGTTAAATTTTGAGAGAACCATGAATACGTGAATTGAATTAGAGAAGCATGTTCAGCAGGTGTACTCGTTTCTGCTCAATATGAAGGACGAGGGTGTAGTGGTTGGCCAAGATATTCAGATAACGGACAAACACGGGCGCTCGCACCAAGTCGATGTCTACTACCAGTTTGAGAAGGCGGGTATAACACATAAGGTAGCCATTGAATGCAAAGACTGCGGTCGCCCAATTGATAACGGTCAAGTTGCCCAGTTTTTCGGGAAATTAAGTAACGCTGGCAGTATTCAAAAGGTGATGGTCTCAAGGCTGGGGTATCAAAAGCTCGCCCGGGAGATCGCCGAAGATAATGATGTATTGTTGCTCACCATAGATGATCTCCCAAAACTGAATGAATTGCTCGCCGAAAGGCTGAAGACCGTAGCTCTGCCCGATGAGACTACTGTAGGAGAGCCTTTCTGGACAATTATGGAAAAACGTGAAGGGCGAGTAACAGGAAGCTTTTTCGCGCATCCTCATCCCTCGACGAAACGACCAGAAATGCTCTTGTTCTATTCCAAGGAACATGCGAAGCGGGCATTCAAGGAGGCGTCACTGAATCCGAAGGAGTGGTGTGTGCGCGGAATGCCCCAATACGTATTCAGGTCTTTTTTGATTCAGCTTGAATTAGCTGAAATGAGGGGCTTCGGAGCGTCGGTATTGTTCGCTCCCCCTGGAGCTCTCAAGCATAAACCGTTTATCGCTGTATCCGCTTCAAGAGAAGATCTAATAGCGGAGTATTACGATGGCGATGTTCCGAGTATAAGAGCAACAATTTAACCAGGCCATGCATCGGGTACCAAAACCTCCGTTTCACTACGGCTTTGTCACCGGTGATGGCAGCGTTAAGCTTCCTCGAGGCAGGCAGTCTTCAATAATTTATTAGTGGATCCACATGGCCAAAAGAAATAACTATAAGCAGCATCAAGCAATAGGCGGATGGAAACTTGATTCCCGGCTAGGTAAAGGTGGAAATGGTGAAGTCTGGCGAGCAAATAAAAATGAAGATGTCGGAGCAATAAAGCTTTTAAAAAATATAAGAGAAAATATTTACAAGCGTTTCAAGTATGAAATCCATGCTATTACAAAAAATAGTGATATCGATGGCATTGTCAGAATCAAAGAATATGATTTGCCAGCAGACACCACTCGCACGGTTCCTTGGTTTGTTATGCCTGTTGGTAAGAGGTTTTCAGAATGGCGCGAGGGAAAAGATACGCTTGACATAGTAAGGGGGATGTTGCTTGTAGCAAAGACAATTGATCAATTACACAGCCGGAATTACTATCATCGTGATATTAAACCTGCAAATATTTTGTACATCGGTGATAGGCTATGTTTGGCTGATTTTGGATTGGTTAAGTACCCAGGTCGAGATGATGTGACTGAGCGTGGTAAAGACGTAGGTCCAAAATTTACAATGGCCCCAGAAATGCGTCGTTACGCGCATGAAGCAAATGGCGAGTTTGCAGATGTATATTCGTTCGCGAAAACACTATGGATTGGAGTTGCCGGAGACTTTAAATGCTTTGACGGACAATATAATGTTTTTTCAGCGGTAAGCTTAAATAATTATTGTCAAGACCTCTACACTAAATCGTTAAATGATTTGTTGACTGATTGTACAGATCACACGCCAGAAAAACGACCAAAAATGACTGAGGTGGTAAAAAGACTAGAGGAATGGGTTGAAATTAATGAAGATTTCCACGAGAAAAATCTGACAGAATGGTTTGATCTTCAAAATAAACTCTTTCCTGCGGGTGCCCCTGACTCGGTTACTTGGACTGATCTCGCCGATATTATCACGATATTCAATGAAATTGCGAATGTGAGAAGCTTGAATCATATGTTTTTGCCTGGAGGTGGAGGTAATGCACTTATTGGTGCTGGCTACGCTAAAGAAGAAGGGTTCATATCTCTAAA
The DNA here is from genome assembly GCF_043496985.1 of Halomonas sp. B23F22_20. Lineage (NCBI taxonomy): Bacteria > Pseudomonadati > Pseudomonadota > Gammaproteobacteria > Oceanospirillales > Halomonadaceae > Halomonas > Halomonas sp. B23F22_20. The sequence goes on along the minus strand of NZ_JBIEKH010000044.1, from coordinate 1,869 downwards.
AATTTCAGAAAAAAGCTTTGATGTCCTAAAGCCTCGTAAGTTGACTTACGAATCTTTTGGCGTTGATCCTCAGTGGAATTATTTCAGGTTAGAAGCGGAATCTATAGAGCCTACAGGTATATATGGCGATAGACAGCCTATATTCCCATATGAAGAGCTTGTAGAGATTGAACCATCTACCTATATTGAGCGATACCATTGGGATTTAAATGAGTACAACGGCGATGAATTACCTCCAGAGTCCCATTTGGTCTGTAGATATTTTGAAGGTGCTTTTGTTATTTTTAGTACTCGATCAATTTATAATCGAGTTTCTGCAACTTATGACGGAAGGCACAACAAAATGTCTGAGAAGGAGTTTAGGGAATATATAAAGAGAAGTGCGTTACACCACAAGACAGCAGCTTAATAAATGCGGGCAAGGGACGCTCATGACGTCGCGCCCCTGCCGCTAGCGTTATAATCTACAAGAGGTGCGCATTCACATGGGGTACTTTTCAGACTTAGCTATTTCTATGAACGAGGGTCACAATTTGACTGAAAGGGATACCTTTGTTTGTGGTGACTGTGTTGTTGATGAAGCACTTCAAGTTCTTGTAAATGATAATCTGGAATCTAAAAACTGCAGCTATTGCGAAGCTGAGTCTTCTGAATTAATTGCGACTCCTTTTGATTTGGTCATGGGGCGAATATTTGCCGCAATCTCGAGTAAATATGCTGACGCTCAAGATCTGGATATGCCATGGGTTGAAGGAGGATGGTTAACCGGAGAAATTTATACTCATGATGTTGTTGGAGACTTTGATCCTGGTTGGGACGGAAAATTTCTAGATGACATAATTGATTCCTTAGACCCAATGACATACTGGGCTGAGCACTCTAAAGGCGATTGGGCGATTAGTGATCCGAGCGACACGCTTTTATATGGGTGGGATAGCTTTAAAACTCAGGTAATAACAAAAACGCGATACCTCTTTCTGACAGAGCCAGAAGATGAATTTTCGTCTGGGCGACCCGATTATATTCCAATATCAAGTATGCTTGATGCTTTGGGTGAAACATGTGTCCGAGAAGGGTTGGTCACCGTTATCCCAGCAGGTACTGAATTCTATCGTGTAAGGCATGCATCGAAGAAAGATAATTTTACCTGTTTTTACGAAATGGGTGTTCCACCCGTTGGTGTCGCAAGCGCTGGCAGAATGAATCCGCCGGGAATTTCATATTTGTACTTGGCTTTTGAAAAGGATACCGCTGAAAAAGAAGTGCTGAGTTGGTCTAAAAGGTGGTTCACTGCGAGATTTCGGTCAAAGGTAGATATATCAGTGGTTGATTTTTCTGTGCTGCCAGATATACCGAGCGTCTTTGAGCCCGATCTGTATGACACTAGGCATAACAGATACTTTTTGTATGCTTTCAGGAGTGAGTTAACTTTGCCGGTAGGAAAGGATGGGAAGGAACATGTAGATTATGTCCCAACGCAAATAGTGTCAGAGTACTTTAGATATCGATTTAGAAATCGAGAAGGCGCTGGAGTTATGGGTATAAAATACCCAAGCGTCAAAAACGAGGGCGGGGTGAATCTTGCTATATTCTCCTCTAATAATGACGAACTCCAAGAAAATTTCGATCTGATAGATATACAGGAATGCTAACAAGCGCATGTTGTCGGACTGGCTCTCCGCTGCGCTCCAAACCAGCCGCAAATGCGAGCGTTATATCAGGCTGTATGAACGTCCTCCAGATGTACAGTGATGGTTATTACCTGACACATGCCCCCGTGGGGCCCCTATAGTTAAGCAGTGTTTTCCGTCGTTTTCCTGGGCTCCTTCTTCGCTGATTTGGGGAGCCCTTTCTTGAACGCGGCATAGG
>NZ_JBIEKH010000043.1:0-8474 GCF_043496985.1 Halomonas sp. B23F22_20 | reverse complement strand
GCGGTGATCAGCCGATGGATCCGCTACTACAACGACGTACGGCCACATCAGTCTCTGGGCTATGTGGCTCCCCGAGCACACCCAGCATTAGCCGCGTAGGGTGAGCAGAAACTAGGGGGTCATTACAGTCCTCCGTTGCCGGGGAGGACGTCATGAACGCCGCTGTCGGAGGCGGGCCAGGCCGGCGCTCAGCTTTCGGCAGAGTCGTGGATAAAGCCCATCCAGCAGGCGCATCACCAGTATGAAAAGGCCCGTGATGGCCAGTGGCAGGGTGGCTTGCATGCTGGGTTCATTGATGAGCACGTCCCAGGGGCGTGGAGCGAGGTCGTTGCGGCTTATGTCACCGTAGCGGCCGATGGCCAGCGACCGCCCGCTGGCGTGACAGGCCAGGTCGATGCCCTTGCCTTCCAGGGCCTTGCTTTCCACCGAGAACAGGCAGGTGAAGAGCGCCGAGTCCTCCTGCTCTGCTGCGGCCGGCGGGCTGACGGCTCCGCCTCGCACGCTGACGGTGTCGCCGAGGTGCAGCGGGGCCCGCATCAGGGTGTAGATCTGCTCCGAGACCAGCCGCCGACCGACCACCGCGACCTCGCCGTGGCGCATGAGCGGTGGAGAGGCGGGAGTGGTGGGTTGATAGGGCTCGCCGCCGATGTGCCCCAGTCCCTTGAGGGTGCCATTGAGTGGCGACTCGCCGATGTCGACCCTCAGGGTGGCTTCCCGTAGCGCCAGGGGCTCGGTGAGGCTCGTTGGTTCTTCGTCGTCGCCACAGTTTGGATGACGCGATGCGCTGGCGTGTGGGGGCATGGGGAGATCGCATGCCAACGGCTCCAGCAGGACGGCCGGAAGTCGCGAGGCATCGGGTGGATCGCCCGACCGGGCGGGTTTGATCTGGATGTCGAGGGGGCCGGCGCCCTGACGGGTAAGGGTGACGGCGGCGTTGGGGCCGATTTCCAGATAGCCCAGGAAGTCAGAGGGCTCCGTGTCGGGCGCCTCGCGATCGAGGGGGATCAGCGCATCCGGAGGTCGTTCTTCGCGTGCTGCTTCCACCTGGTAAAGCAGCCGAGCGTGGCCCAGATACCACCTCGTCCCGGTGAGTTCGGTGGTAGAGAGCTCGAGGACCTCGCTGTTGGCGTCGATATAGAAGGCGTAGGGGCGCTCAAACAATTGGGTGATCAGATGCAGGATCAGCGGGATGGCGGCCAGGGTCACCACCAGGGCGAGCAGGGTCTGGCCGACGGGGCGCTCCGCCATGCCGCCGCCCAGCCAGGCGGCCTGGACGCCGCGCCCGGCATTGCCACCGGACGGGCGGGGGATCCTCACAGTGCAAGCTCCACCGGCACCTGGCTGGCCAGGCTGGAGCCGCGGCGACGGACAAGCAACGTTTCCTTGATCAGGGGATCGCCCTCGCGCCTGAGCCGCGCGATATCCAGCCGGCAGGCGGCATCGTAGGCGATACGCTGGGGGGCCTCGATGGGCTGGCACATCACGCCGAGTTGGCGTCTCTCGCCCTCGGGGGCCTCGACCAGGACGGCCAGCAGGGTCTCCAGCCGGCTGCTGTTGGCCAGCACGCTGAGCGTCTGCGGCGCCGAGAAGGACCGCCAGGCGGCTACCAGCACGGCCTCTCGCGGGGTGGCGGGGCTGCAGTCACTCTTGAGTTCGGCCAGCACCGCCAGTCGGTGGGGCGGCGGGGTCTGGTCATACTGCGTGTAGTACTCGGGCTTGCGGGTCACGAAATCCACCGGCATGGCTTCGGTATTCTCTGCCTCGCGTTCCTCGAGTCCGGAACGCCGAGCGACCAGTCTCTCCAGCGATACGTCCAGCAGGCTGGTGTAGTGGCCGTCGCGGGAATTGAGCGAAATGCAGATGCGATGTCCCTGGATGTCCAGCCCATCGGGCAGCCAGAGGTATAGCCGCTGCGTTTGATCATCGCCGTCGGGATGCCCGCTGGGCTCGGCCATCACTCCCATCAAGGTACGCCCGGAAACGTCGACCGCGGGCTCGTAGCCTTCATTGAGGATGCGTGCTTCGAGCGCGAACTCGACGGCCTCGGGCGTCTGGGCCTGGGTGGCCGAGACGGTGAGCAGCCCGGCCAGCAGGGCGGCGGCAAGGGTGGCGCCATTCATGACAGGCGGATCCGGAAGGGCAGAGTCGAGCGGTTGCCGCCGGCATAGTCGTCACCGCTGCCTCGGCCGGTGATGGCGCATTCCAGCGAGCCCATCAGGTCGACGCCATTGAGCTCGCTCAGCGCCAGATGGCAGCGGAAGTATCCCGCATCGAGCTGCAGTCGCCAGCCGCCGCGGGTGAGTTGCCCGATGAAGTTGCCGTTGCTGAATTGAGCGCTATCGAACCTGCCGGAGACCTCGTCGCTGGCGGTGTCGACCTTGAGCTCCCTGAGCAGCAGCTCGCGCCAGACGCCGTAGGTGTAGGACTGGGCCTGGGACGGATCCATGGGTTCGATCAGCTCCACGGCGAGGAACTCGCGTTCTTCGATCAGTTGGCGCAGGCCGGCGGTCTTCAGGCGGTCGTCGTCGCCGCTGAAGGCGGCCTCCATGGCCATGCTGCGCAGTACCGGATCTTCGTCTTTCATGACTTCTTCGAAGACCGCCAGGCGCACCGAGGCACTCTCGTCGGCGAGCAGGTTGCGCACCTGGTCGAGCATGGCGGCACGTTCCTGGGCCGCTTCGAAGCGGCTTTGATCCATGGCCATGGCGGGAGTCGCGCATAGCGCCAGGGCCAGGGCAGCAAGTCGTTTGTAGGGCATGGGATTCTCCTGATTGTTGTGGTTGTGATTCGGGAGAGTGCCGAGGCACTAGGGGGAGGTGGTATCCCGGACGCGCACATAGCCCCCGGGGACTTGCCACCAGGGGCGGCTTTTGACCTTGGCCCTAAGTTCTACGCTTTGCCCGACTTCCAGCCAGCGCACCGCCGGTGACCAGGGGGAGGGTTCCTCTCGCACCGCGGTACGCGCGGTGGCCATGACCTGGCCGCGGCGGGGTTCGAGGGGGAGGGTGCTGGATGGCAGCCGCGTGCCACCCACGGCAAAGAACTCGCCGATGCGTTGGTTGAGAGCATCTTGTCGGTAGGCGCGAATGGCGCCCATCTCGGTACTGAGTACCATGCCGACCGGGCGACCCTCGAGCAGCAACCTCGATCCGCTGACGCCCTTGAAGGCCTCGTTATTCGGCGTCAGCAGGCTGACCTCGACATAGCGGTCGTCCAAGGCGCTGAATCGCACGGCGTGCGACTCCAGGCCACCGGTGTCGCGTACGCGCAGGATAACCCCCTCACGACCGCGGTTGACCGCTTGCCGTAGAAGATCGTCGAGGGATTCATTGAGCGGCCAGCCCATGCCGCAGGGCATGCGCCCCTCGGCTGCGACGCGGATGACTGCGATGTCGTCGCCGAAGTCGGTGAGTGGCTCCGCCGGGGCGCGGATGCGTTCCGCGTTGATCACGCTGAGCCCCATCCCCAGCCCGACGACATGCTGGGGAGTGATGGCGAAGCATTCGCCACCGCGGGCCCTGAGAGTACCTTGCCCCTGTTCTACCCCTTTCACCAGCACTTGTTGTTGTGCGGCGAGCGGTAGGCTGATGCCTATCAATAGCCCGCCGATCAGCCCTGCGCGCAGCATGCCTCGCATCCGGTGCCTCCGCTCTCTCGTTCCCTGTATCCAGCGTAGCCATGTTCCCCAGCGCATGCTGTTGGTCGGGTCTGCCCGGGTAGCAACCGAGGTGCTTGAAGGCAACGTGCGCCTTGCTTCCACCCGCATGACAAAGCCCCCGAGCCGGTCCGCCGGCTCGGGGGCTTGTCGTGTTGGCCCGGTTGTCATTTTCTGAAGACGACCGCACCCAGCGACGGTTCAGCGTGACGTAAGATAAGTGACTCATTATGCGGCATAATTTTGACGGTCCGAGATTCCCGACGCCCACATGTCAAATGATCTAACGTATAGGTGATGTGTATGGCATGCTGGTTGTTGGCATGCGGATATCCAAGGCGAATGGTGCCAAGCCATCGATTTCAAGGTGCTGAGCGGCCATCGGCACGATGATGGCCGTTGGCAGGCTGGTATTTGGTTTTATGAACGACGTCCTACAAAGCTTGTTTCAGTTGTTCGAATCTTCGCCCGTTCTTGTCGCGGCCTATGATGGCTTTGACAGACTTCGGTATGCCAACGAGGCGTTTCGATCGTCCTACTTCATCGAGCCGGAAGAGACACCTTTCTGGCCTGATCTGATGAGGCGCAACCACTACGCCAAGCGAGGCACCGTCATTCGCGCTGCGGACTTCGAAGAGTGGCTGCTTTCCACTCAGTCGCGCCGGGGAAAGGTCGGCTTCAGAGCCTTCGAAACCGATCTTTTCGATGGTCGCTGGCTCTGGATGACAGAGACGGTCCGGGAAGATGGCTGGATGCTGTGTATTGCCACCGATGTGACGGACCTGAAGGCCAGCACACGTGAGGTTCGCCAGGACCGGGACCTGGCGATCAAGGCCTCATATACCGACGAGCTGACCGGAGTGGCGAACCGCCGGTTCGTGACGGCTCGAATCGAGGACTTGCTGCAGGGGCAAGTCACCGATCAATCGCCATCCCCCGGCTGCCTGTGCGTACTCGATATCGACCACTTCAAGCGCATCAATGATCAGTTTGGCCATCACAACGGTGATCTGGTGCTGAAAGACTTCGCCAAGCGCATCCATCGGCTCGTGAGGCGCACCGACTGCTTTGGCCGCGTCGGGGGGGAGGAATTCGTCCTGACGCTTCCGGCCACTTCCCTCGAGCAGGCCAGGCTGATCGTCGAGCGGATGCTCGTCGGTGTGCGAAAATCGCGACCCCTCAAGGATAGGCCGGACTTCAGGTACACCTTCTCCGTGGGCGTTGCGGCTGCGCAGCCTGGAGATACGGCGATCAGCTTTTTTTCGCGCGCGGACCGAGCCCTTTACAGGGCCAAGCTTGCCGGCCGAGATCAAATTCACATGGACGATGCCTCGTCCGATCGACCATGGCAAATAGGATGATGGCCACAACAACCTGGGCTGATCCGTCTCACCAAGCACTTAGTTCAAGCCGCTGGCGTTTCCTCCGCATGACAGAGCCCCCGAGTCGGTTCGCCGGCTCGGGGGCTTATCGTTTGGTGCGTGGTGAGAGAGTCGGGCGGCCGACGTCGGCCGCTACGGCCGGCTGACGATCAGCGCGGCATTCACGCCGCCGAAGCCGAACCCGTTGCACAGGGTGTGCTGGATGGCGTGCGCCCGCGACGCGTGGGGCACGAAGTCCAGGCCCTGCATGTCCTCGTCGGCGTTGTCGAGGTTGAGGGTCGGGGGCAGCCGGCCCTGCATCGTCGCCATGGCGGAGAAGATGCCCTCCACGCCGCCGGCGGCGCCGAGCAGATGGCCGGTGGCCGACTTGGTGGCGGAGATCGGCACTCCGGCCAGGCCATCGCCGAACACGCCCCGCAGCGCGGCGATCTCGGCCCGGTCGCCGACCGGCGTCGAGGTCGCATGGGCATTGATATGGTCGATCGCCTCGGGGGACAGGCCGGCCATGTTCAGGGCCGCCCGCACGGCGGAGGCGGCGCCGGCGCCGTCTTCCGGGCCGGCGGTGATGTGGTAGGCATCGGCGCGGGTGCCGTAGCCGCTCAGCACGGCCAGGGGCGTGGCTCCGCGGGCCTCGGCGTGGGCCAGGGTCTCGATCACCATCACCCCGGCGCCTTCGCCCATGACGAAGCCGTTGCGGTCCCGATCGAAGGGGCGCGATGCCCGGCTCGGGTCGTCCTGTTCCGTCGACAGCGCCTTCATGGCGTTGAAGCTGGCCAATGAGAGCGGATCGATGCAGGCCTCGGCGCCGCCTACCACGGCCACCTCGGCCTCGCCGCTGCGGATCAGCCGCATGCCATCGCCGATGGCCTGCAAGCCGGCGGCGCAGGCGGTGACCGGGCAGCCCAGCGGCCCGCGGAAGCCATGGCGGATCGACACGTGCCCGGCGGCCAGGTTGGCCAGGAAGGCTGGCACGGTGAACGGCGAGAGACGCCGGTGGCCGCGCGTGGTCAGGGTGGTCTGGGCCTGGGTGATGGTGGGGAAGCCGCCGATGCCGGAACCCACGATCACCGCGGTGGTGTCGCGGTCCGCCTGCCGCGAGGGAAACCAGTCGGCTTGGGCCAGGGCCTCGTCGGCGGCAGCCATGGCGTAGAGGCTGAAACGCTCCAGCTTGCGACGCTCCTTGGCATCCGCCACCCGGTCCGGGTCGAGCCCGGCGTCGGGGTCGTCGGCGATGTCCGGCACCGCGCCGGCGACCTTGATCGGCAGCTCGCCGGTATCGAATCGGGTGATCGGGCCGATGCCCGAGCGGCCGGCGACCAGCCGTTCCCAGCTTGCCTTGACGCCGCACCCGAGCGGGCTGATCATTCCCATGCCGGTGATGACGAGAGGGGACTGCATGGCGCTTTACCTTGCGGTTTGGGGTTTTCGCCAAGCTAGCACCGGGCAAGATATGATCAAGGTAATATTCAGTCGCGTGACGACGAGGTTGCGATGCCTTACTCGGCAGCCCACAAGGCGAATTCCCGGGAACGAATCCTCAAGTCGGCCATCGAGCTGTTCAGTCGCCGGGGCTTCGAGAAGGTCTCCATCGGCCAGATCATGAAGCTGGCCAGGATGACCCATGGGGCCTTCTATGCGCACTTCGCCTCCAAGGAGGCGCTGTATCAGGCCTCGGTGCAGGAGACCCTGGAGAGCAGCCGGGCGGCCAGGCTGGTGAAGGGGCCGCTGTCGGTGAAGCACCTGACGGACCTGGTGGCCAACTGCTGGAACCTGCAGGAGCTGGAGCGCAAGCGAGCCCCCGGCCCGGAATCGGTGCTGTTCAATGAAATCGGCAACGAGAACGCCGAGATTCGCACCCTGTTCGAGGCCTCCTACCTGCGCGTGAAGAAGATGCTGGAGACCCGGCTCATCGCGCTGGGGCGCTTGAAGAAGCTGCCGTTCGAGCCCGATCGCGAGGTCATCGCCGAGAAATCCCGCGCCATTCTCGCCTCCTTGGTGGGCGCCGTCGCCATCGCCAAGAGCCTGCCCGAGGAGGCGGAGCGTCAGCATGTCCTGAATGCCGCCCAGCGCCATATCCTGGGAATGCTCGGCGTCGAGGAGAGCGAGATGGAGGATATGGTGGGGGCGGCGCGCGCCGCCTTTTAGGCTTGTTCTCCCCGCATGGAAAAGCCCCCGAGCCGGTCAGCCGGCTCGGGGGCTTTTGCGTCTTGGGTGCCGTGATGCCTTGGAAGCCGCTACTTGGCGGCCAGCGCCACGCTCGCCTTCGAGCGGTTGGGTCGGCCGATGGCCTGGGTGATCCAGTGGCCGGTCTCGGCGAGCTTGTCCAGGTCGATGCCGCTCTCGATGCCGAGGCCATTAAGCAGGTAGGCGACGTCTTCGCTGGCCACGTTGCCGGAGGCGCCCTTGGCATACGGGCAGCCGCCGAGGCCGGCCACGGAGCTGTCGATCACCGCCACGCCTTCCTCGAGCACGGCGTAGAGGTTGGCGAGTGCCTGGCCGTACGTGTCGTGGAAGTGGGCGGCGAGTTTGTCCATGGGGATGTCGCGTGCCACGGCCTCCAGCATGCGCTTGGCCTTGAGCGGGGTGCCGGTGCCGATGGTGTCGCCCAGTGAGACCTCGTAGCAGCCCATGTCGAACAGGGCCTTTGCCACCTCGGCGACCTTGGCCGGCGCGATCTCACCCTCGTAGGGGCAGCCGAGCACGCAGGAGACGTAGCCGCGCACGCGCACATTGGCCGCCTTGGCGCGCTCGAGCACCGGGGCGAAGCGCTCCAGCGATTCCGCCACCGAGCAGTTGATGTTCTTCTGAGAGAAGGCCTCGGAGGCGGCGCCGAAAACCGCCACTTCCTCAACGCCGCATTCCAGCGCGGCCTCGAGGCCCTTGAGGTTGGGCGTCAGTGCCGAGTAGACGATGCCGTTGCGGCGCGTAAGGCCGGTCATCACCTCGCGGTGGTCGGCCATCTGCGGCACCCACTTCGGAGACACGAAGCTCGCCGCCTCGATGTGGGCGAGGCCGGCGGCGCCCAGGCGGTCGATCAGCTCCAGCTTGGTGGCGGTGGCGATCGCCTCGGGCTCGTTCTGCAGCCCGTCGCGGGGGCCGACCTCGACCAGGCGCACGCGCTTGGGAAATGCCATGGGTTATCTCCTGTCTTGCTCATGACGGGCGAGGTGCAAGGCAAGAGGGGCAAGGCAAGAGGGGCAAGGTGCGAGGTGCGAGGGGCAAGGCAAGAGGGGCAAGGTGCGAGGTGCGAGGGGCAAGGCAAGAGGGGCAAGGTGCGAGGTGCGAGGGGCAAGGAAACCCCTTGGTTCGCACCTCCGCCGCGATCATCCTGTCTGCCGAACCTCGAACCTCGAACCTCGAACCTCGAACCTCGAACCTCGAACCTCGAACCTCGAACCTCGAACCTCGAACCTCGAACCTCGAACCTCGAACCTCGA
>NZ_JBIEKH010000042.1:0-11012 GCF_043496985.1 Halomonas sp. B23F22_20 | reverse complement strand
AGAAGGCGGTGGACCTGCAGATGAACGAAGGCAAGACCTGCATCCTTGAGATCATGTGCACCCGCGAGCTGGGCGATCCGTTCCGCCGCGATGCCCTGAAGAAGCCGGTGCGGCTGCTGGAGAAGTATCAGGACTACGTCTGAGTCCAGTGTGTCGCAGTGTGTTGCCCTCGACCGTGTCGGGGGCTTTTTTTGACTGCCGCGCCGCGCGGCAGAGACGGGAGGCCACATCATGAAAGCCTTGAATCAGATCCTCGAGCGCGCCCGCCGCTCGCCCCGGCGCATCGTGCTCTGCGAAGGCGAGGACGAGCGGGTGTTGCGCGCCGCCGTCAAGGCCGCCGAGGACGGCATCGCCCACGTCATCCTGGTGGGCCATTGGGCCGCCATGGCCGAGGTGGCGCGGACCGAAGGGCTCGGCCTGTCGGGCGTCGAGCTGATCGACCCGGCCGATTCGCCGCTGGCCGCCCCCCTGGCCGAGGCGCTGTTCGCGCTGCGCGAGAAGAAGGGCATGACCCGGGAACAGGCCGCGGCGGCGGTGCGTGAGCCACTGTGCTTCGCCAACATGCTGGTCCGCGAGGGGCATGCCGACGGCTCCGTGGCCGGCGCCGTGCACACCACCGCCGACGTGGTGCGAAGCGCCATCCAGCTGCTCGGCTTGGCGCCGGGCAGCCAGCTGGTCTCGAGCTTCTTCTTGATGATGCTGTGCCAGCCCTTCCACAGCCTCAAGGGCGGGATGATCTTCTCCGACTGCGGCTTGGTCATCGACCCTGATGCAGACCAACTGGGCCAGATCGCCATGGCCGCGGCGGACAGCGCTGAGGCCCTGCTGGGCGAGGAGGCCAGGTTGGCGATGCTGTCGTTCTCCACCAGTGGCAGCGCCCGGCACGGCAACGTGGATAAGGTGGTCCAGGCGGCCCGCGGCGTGAAGGCCGCCCGGCCGGGGCTCGCCATCGACGAGGACGTCCAGCTCGATGCGGCCATCGTGGCCGAGATCGCCCAGCGCAAGCTGCCGGACTCGAAGGTCAAGGGCAACGCCAACGTGCTGATCTTCCCCGACCTAGAGGCCGGCAACATCGGCTACAAGCTGGCCGAGCGGATCGGCGGCGCCGAGGCCATCGGCCCGCTGCTGCAGGGCCTGGCCAGGCCGGCCAACGACCTGTCCCGGGGCTGCAGCGCCGACGACATCTATCACGTCATCGCCGTGACCACCGTCCAGGCCCAGGCCGCCGAGGCCCGGGTCACGGCCGGCTGATCGCCCATGGGGATCGAGATTCCACTGGCCTTCCTGGCTATCGCCGCCCTGGCCGGCTACTTCCAGACGGTGACCGGCTTCGGGCTGGGCATGATCGTGATGGGCGCCACCAGCGGGCTGGCCATCGCGCCGGTGGCTTCGGTGGCGGCGGTGGTCAGCTTGATGACCCTGGCCAACAGTGCCGTGGCCCTGCCGGGCAAGCTGGGTCACCTCGACTGGCGGGTGACCCTGGCCACGATCGCCGGCATTCTGCCGGCGATCGTGCTCGGCGTGGTGCTGCTCGATGTGCTGAGCGGCAGCGCCGCCAGCCTGGTGCGCATCGCCCTGGGCCTGGTAGTGCTCTACGGCGGGGTGAGCCTGGTGCTGCGCCCCCGCCAGCGAGAGACACTCTCCTCGCCGGCCAGCTTCTTCGTCAGCGGAGCTCTGTCGGGACTATGCGGCGGGTTGTTCGGCATCGCCGGGCCGCCAGTGATATACCAGTGCTATCGCCAGCCGATGCCGCTGGTGGCGATCCGCAACATGCTTATCCTGCTGTTCGCGGCCACCTCGGGCATGCGCACCCTGTTCGTGGCCCTGCGCGGGCAACTGGATCTCGAGATCCTCACCCTCACCGCCTGGGCCATTCCCGTGGTGGCCCTTGCCACCTACGCGGGCCGCCGCTGGCCGCCGCAGCTCTCCGCCCTGGCCATGCGCCGCCTGGCCTTCGTCACCCTGATGCTGATCGGGGGCGGGCTGATCCTCTCCGAGCTGAGCTAAGCGGAGCGGAGTCACTGCCCCCTTGGCCCTGTAGCCCCCATGGTCAGGACCGGAGGGGGCTCAGTCGTTGCGGATCGCCGGCCCGTCGAGCCGCCGACGCGAGCATTGCTCCCAGGCCTTCAACCCTGTCTCGAGATAAGGCAGGAACCGCTGGCAGTGCCGAGAAGGGGGGTGGAAGCGCGAGGTGATCAGGGCGATCTCCAGGTCGATGGCCGGCTCGAAGGGCACCACCCTCACGCGGCAGTCGCGCCGGCGAAGAAAGCTGTCGGCCGATACCGGGTCGACCAGGGCATGGCCCAGGCCCGCATTGACCAGGCTGATGGCCGACGGAAACAGGTGAGTCTCGATCACTGCCCGGTACCGCGCGCCTGACGCGCGAAAGGCATCCCTCAGCTTCAGGGTGCTCTGATGATGCTCGTCCAGGGTGATCATCGGCTGGTCGTCCAGGTCCCTCGGGGTGATCACGTTGCGCCTGGCAAGCGGGCTCTCGGGCGGCAAGGCGACGTGCATGCGCAGCCGGTAGGGGGTGACCTCCAGTTCGTGCAGGTCGTCCTGGGTCTCGATGACCCCCAGGTCGAACTGGCCTTCGGCCACCCAGTCGTGGATCTTCGTCGAGCTGAAGGTCTGCAGGGAGAGCTGGCTGTCGGGATGGTCTCTGAGATAGTCCGCCATGATCTTGGGCATGGCGGCGGGGGAGAGCCCGGGCATGCAGCCGAGGGTCAGCTTGCCGGCCTGGCCCTGACGGAGGCCCTCCGAGAGCTCGCCGAGGTGCTTGACCGACGTCAGCACCTTGTCCACCCCCTCGGCCAGATGCTGGGCCTCCGCGGTCAGTTCGGTGCCGTAGTGGTTGCGCCGGAAGAGCAGGAAGCCCACTTCCTCCTCGAGGTTCGCGATGGCGGTGCTGACCGCCGGTTGGCTGAGTTCCAGTCGGCGTGCCGCCTTGGAGAGGCTGCCAGTCCGCACAACCTCCTGGAAGATCTGCAGCTGCCGCAGGTTGTGGCGTATCTTCATGGGATAGGGTCTAAATTCTAGTTATGAATTCATAGTCTGGCTTCAGTTGTCTTTATAGCATGGAGCGAAGAAGCTGACCGCACCTACAACAGAAACAAAGGTGTCCCCCATGAACTCGATCGACCTCCTGGGTCTTCTAGTGTACTTCGCGATACTGATCGTGATCGGCTATCGCAGTGCCAAGAAGGTCTCCGACAGCGCGGACTTCGCCGTGGCCGGCAACAGGATCATCTGGCCGGTGCTCTTCGCCACCCTGGCGGCCTCCTTCCTCGGTGGCGGTGCTTCCATGGGCCGTGCCGGCAAGTCCTTCGATGACGGCTACGCCTTCATGTTCGCGGCCTCGGCCTTTCCCATTGCTACCGTGCTGGCCGGGCTCTACATTGCGCCGCGCCTGAAGCGCTACACGAGCGCCCAGACGGTGGGCGACATCATGGCGCATCATTTCGGCAGCAGTGCCCGGCTGTTCACCGGTATCTTCTCGCTGGTGTTCTGCATCGGCATCCTCGGTGCCCAGGCGCTGGCCGTGGGTACCGTCTTCCATGCCATCCTCGGCATCGAGGTCTCCACGGGCATCATCATCGGCATGGCGGTGGTGCTGCTGTATTCCACCGTCGGCGGCATGTGGGCGGTGATCCAGACCGACGTGGTGCAGTTCCTGATGCTGGCGGTGTTCCTGCCTCTGACCATGCTGATCGGCATCCATGACCTGGGAGGCCCCGCCGCCCTGGTGGAACGCCTGCCCGAGGCTCATTTCAGCCTGATGGGCGACTATTCCATCGGGATGTTCGTGAGCCTCTTCATTGCCTTCCTGCTCGGCGAGACCCTGGTGCCGCCCTATACCCAGCGGGCCCTGTCGGCGCCGGACTCACGCCATGCCCGCATCGGCTACACGGTGGCCGGCGGCTTCGGCTTCCTGTTCTACTTCGTCAGCGCCACCATCGGCCTGATCGCCCTGGTGCTCTACCCGAACATCACCCCCGACCAGGCCATGCCGACGCTGATCCGCGATGCCCTGCCGATCGGCATCACCGGCCTGGTGCTGGCCTCCCTGCTGGCGGTGGTGATGTCCACGGCGGATTCCTACCTCAACTCGGCGGCGGTGATCTTCGTCGGTGACATCTACAAGCCCTTCATCGAGCCGGACGTCAGCGAGACGAAGCGGCTATGGATCGAGCGCGTGGTCAACCTGCTGATCGGCCTCGGGGCGGTGATCTTCGCCCTCTACGCCACCTCCATCGTCGATGCGCTGCTGATGAGCTACGCCCTCTGGGCGCCGACCATCCTGCTGCCGTTCGTCTTCGCCGTGCTCTTCGACCTGCGTTGCTCGCGCTCGGCGATCGCCGCCATGCTGGCCGGGGCCTTGGTGACCATCCTCTGGAAGTGGGGGCCCTTCGATCTGCAGGCCGCCACAGGGCTCACCGCGCTGATTGCCGGGGTGATGGCCAATATCGCGGTGTTCACCCTCGTCTACCGTCGCTTCCGTGCTGTGCCGGAAGTCGGTGCCACCTCCCACGTGCAGTGAAGGAGATGACCATGACTGCCTACGCCTTAGCCCTCTATGCCGTCAGCGCGATCAGCGTGATCACCGCCGTCGGTGTGGGAATCGCCTCCTGGCGTTTCTATCGCGATAACTGAGTGTTGTGCCAGGCCCTGCGCGAGGGCCTGGCAATGTCGATTCACGCCGTGTTGTGCCACCCCGAGCCGCCGGCCATCCCCCTTCGTCCATCGGTCCAGTCATCGTGGGAACCGACCCGCGCCATGGCTGGAGTTCCCGATTAGGGTCCCGACCCGTTCACAAGGATCAACGGACATGAATCAGAGCATCCTTCCCGGAGGTCAGCGCTACTATGACACGCCACTGGGCGTGCTTTGCCTGGAGTCATGGTTCGCCAAGCCGCGCGGCCATCTGCGCAACCCACGCAGCTTCGATTACCCGGTGGTCTACGAGGTCTTGGAAGGCGTCGATATTCCGGGGCTGCTACATCATCCCGGCGATCAGCTGCTGGAGTTGCTGATCGACCGAGCTCGCTTCCTCGAGCGGGGTGGTATCAAGGTCATTGCCGGAAGCTGCGGCTTCATGGCGCGCTATCAGCGACAGGTCGCCGAGGCCGTCTCTGTCCCCGTGGTGCTGTCTAGCCTGACCTTGTTGTCCTGGCTCGAGGTCGTGCACGGCCCAGCGGCCAGCCTGGGCGTCCTGACCGCGGACGCCGACGCTCTCGGGGAGGCTCATCTCCGAGGGGCTGGGCGAGCGTCGGGGACAGACGGTCTCAGCATCGAGGGGCTTCAACAGGCGCCCGAGTTTCGTGAGGTCATCCTGGCAGGGCGACGCCATGACCTGGACATGGAGCTTATCGCCGAGGAGGTGGCGGCGGCCACGCGCCGCTTGATGGGCCGAGGCCCCCTCGATGCCATCGTGCTCGAATGCACGGATCTGTCCGCCTTCGCGGACGTGGTCAGGGATGTCTCGGGTCTGCCGGTGTATGACATCGTTCAGGCGATCGATCTGGTGGTCGCGGGCCAAGATCGCTCATCAGTTCACGAGGCGTGCGCGAGATGACTTCCATCGCCGTGATCGGCGCCGGCGTCGTCGGCCTCGCCGTGTGCCATGCCCTGCGGCAGCGGGGTTTCGCCGTACGACTCTACGATCCCGAACCGCCGGGGGAAGGCGCCTCCTTCGGCAACGCTGGCCTGATCGCCAATTACGCCACGGCACCCATGGCCAACCTGGCGACCCTCAGGCAACTGCCGGCCATGCTGGCCCGTCCCGATCGCTCGATTGCCATCGATCCCGGCTATACGCCGGCCCTGGCCGATTTCGGCTGGCGTTTCCTGCGCGCCGCCACGCCGGCAAGCTTCTCCCGCCACAAGGGCGACCTGGTGCGCCTGATCCGCGAGGCGATCACGGCCCAGCACACGTTGCTCGACGCACTCGGCGGCGAGGCCCTGTACCGTGCCAATGGCTGTCTGCAGGTCGTGCGTGACGGCCGGGGGCAGCGAGCGGCGCTGGAGGCCATGGCCGCAACCAAGCGGGCCGACGGTGTCGCCTGCGAGGCGCTGGGTCCCGAGGAGGTGATGGGCCTGGAGCCCGAGCTGAGCGCCCGCGGGCTCGATGGCGCCCTGTATTTCCCCGAGACCCGCTCGTTGCGGGACCCGCTGAGTCTCAGCCGAAGCCTGTACCAGGGCCTGCAGGGCGAGGGCTTCACCCATGTGGCAGAGCGTATCCAGTCGCTGGCGCCGCTCGGGAAGGGAGGCTGGCGTCTGCACACGGGGGAGTCGCGCGCGGAGGTCGAGCGGGTGGTGCTGTGTGCCGGCATGGCGAATAACGTCCTGCTCGGCGATCTCGGGGTTCGCCTGCCCGTGGTCAGCGAGCGGGGCTATCACGTCCTGCTCAAGACCCCGTTGGCCCTCGACCGGCCGGTCGGCTGGCTGACCCACCATTTCTATGCCACGCCCATGCAGGAAGGCGTGCGCCTGGCCGGCACCACGGAATTCAGCCCGCCGGGCAAGCCGCCGAATGCCCGGTGCTGGTCGCGACTCGCCGACTGGGGGGGGGCGCTGTTCGGTCGTCCGCTCGAGGTGGAGCGGAAATGGCTGGGCGTGCGCCACTCCACCCCGGACGGCTTGCCGGTGATCGGTGAGGTAGCGGGACATCCGGGGCTGATCCTGGCCTATGGCCACGGCCACCTCGGCCTGACCCTCTCGGCCGAGACGGCGCGCCTGGTGGCCAGCCTGGTCGAGGGCGAATCGCTGCCCGATCATGCGCGCGCCCTGTCGCCGCAGCGGTTCCTGAAGTCTCGATGAGCAGCCCCGGGCCTGCCGGGTGTCACCCGGCAGGCCAGGCGGGGACCCGGTTCAGCGGCTGGCGTCGCTCAGCCGCCAGGCGTCGGCCTCGATGGGCAGGAAGGCGGCGATCGCCGCGGTGGCGATGACGTGGGTGGTGGCCTGTTCGGGATCGTGGACGTTCAGCCCGCCGTGCACCACGCGGACCTCGGCGCGGCCGCGGGGCAGCTCGGCGGTCACCACCTCGGCGTCGACCCGTTCGGGTTGCTGCACGCCGATTGTCACCTGGACCCGCATCTGGCGGTGATCGATGCCCAGCGACTTGAACA
Source organism: Halomonas sp. B23F22_20 (assembly GCF_043496985.1). Classification (NCBI taxonomy): domain Bacteria; kingdom Pseudomonadati; phylum Pseudomonadota; class Gammaproteobacteria; order Oceanospirillales; family Halomonadaceae; genus Halomonas; species Halomonas sp. B23F22_20. The sequence continues at coordinate 3,885 of NZ_JBIEKH010000042.1, read as the reverse complement.
GCACGATGGACGAGTGGTGCAGGGCGTCCTGCACGGCGCGGCAGGCCGCCTTGGTGTAGTCCTCGCCGTAGAGGTCGTTGCCGGTGCCCATCTCCAGGATGATGCGTCGTTCAGTCATGTGCAGGTTCCATGTCGAAGGAGACGATGACGGCGGCATTGGCGATCACGGTGATGCCCCCGCCGCCGGGCTTGTCCACGTCGAGCCCGCCCTGGACCACCGTGATGCGCGGCTGGCCGTAGGGGAAGATGTCCCCCAGGGCCTCGGCATCCACGGCCTCGGGCCGCTGCACGCCGATCTCCACGTCGATCAGCATGGCGTCCTTGGGAAAGCCGAAGGCGTCGGCCACGTTGAGGGAGTTGTGCCACAGGGCATCGCGGATCGCCCGGGCCGCGGCCTGGGTGTAGTCGCGGCTGCGGATCGAGCTGCCCAGCCCGAACTGGTGCACCATGCGGGTCTTGGCCATCGGGATCTCTGTTGTCAGTCGTCGCCGTGATCGCGGATCACGAAGTGCTTGGTGGTGGTCTCCAGCACCTCCCAGTAGCCGCGGAAGCCGTCGGGAATCAGGAAGGCGTCGCCGGTGCGGTAGGTCCGGATCCCGCCATCCTCGTCGATCAGCCGCACGTGGCCCGAGAGGAGGTAGCAGAACTCGTCGCGATCGGTGAAGGCGTGCCACTTCCCGGGGGTGCTGGTCCAGGTGCCGGCGAGCATCCGGCCGTCTGGGCTCTCGAACAGCAGCGTGGATTCGTGGTGCGGGTCGCCCTCGACTACGCGGTCCGGCAGGGCGGCCAGGCGTCGGCGGGCGGTGTTGCCGGGGTCCTTGCCGAAGTCGATGGTCTTGACGGTCATATCGGTGACTCCTCAGTGAAAGCACCGATCAGCGCCGGTGACGGCCGCCGATCAGCTCGACGATCTCGTCGAACAGGTGGGTGTCCAGGGCCTGGGACATGTCGGTGGCGAGGCAGCGGCGATAGAAGGGACTGAGGTCCAGGCCCACGCCCAGGCCCAACACCTCCACCTGGCCCTCCCGGGTGCGCCGGGCGACCACCTCCTTGAGGTGGTTGTCCAGGTAGTAGGCGTCGTTGGCCAGATTGGTGGCGCTGTCCGCCGGGCAGCCGTCGGAGATCACGATCAGAAGCCGCCGGCGCTCGGGGCGGGCCAGCAGCCGCTCGCAGGCCCAGTCCACCGCCTCGCCGTCGATCCCCTCGCGGAACAGGTCAGGCTTGAGCAGGGCGGCGATGTCGGTGCGGGCGCGCCGCCAGCTGCGATCGGCATCCTTGAAGACCATGTGGCAGACTTCGTTAAGGCGCCCCGGCCCGCGGGGGCGCCCGCGGCTCATCCACTCCTGGTAGGCGCGCCCGCCGTTCCAGGCGCCGGTGGTGAAGCCGAGCAGCTCGGTGCTGCTCCCGATCATCTCCAGGGCGCGGATCAGGCTCTCGGCCATCATCGCCACTGGCATGATGTGGTGCTTCATGGAACCCGAGCAGTCGATCAGCAGGCTGACGGCGCAGTCGGTGCCCAGCTTGACCTGCTCGCGGTAGAACAGCCGTCGCTCGGTGGGAGAGCTGACCAGCTGGGCGAGGCGACGACCGTCGATGCAGCCTTCCTCCTCGCCGTAGGCCCAGCCGTCGGGGCGCGGCTCCCAGAGCACGCTGCCCAGCCGGCGGGCCAGGCGGGGCAGGTTGATGCCCTGCTCGGCGACCGCCTGATCCAGCCGCTCGCGGTTCTCGCGCAGCAGGGCCCGGCGTACCAGCTTGCCGGCGGCGACCTCGCGGTCGAAGCGGGTGGTATAGACCCGGTAGGCCTGGGCGGCGTCCTCGAACACCTTGCTGCGGCCGGTGGCCGCGGTGGCGATGGCGGTGTCGTCGCCGTCGCCTTCCTCGAAGTCAAGCAGCAGGGCGAAGGCGCCGGTGGCTCCCTCTTCCGGATCCCCGGCCTCGTCGTCGTCCCCGGCCTGAGCCTGCTCGGTGCGCACCCGCTCGCCGACGAGCCGGGCAATTGCCAGGGCATGCTCGGCGTAGGCTGCCTGGTCGTGGCGATGCCGGCGCAAGCCGTGAAGGGCCGTGCCCATCTCGCCCACCAGGGAGGCGCGGATGCCCTCGATGGTGTCCTCGGTCTCCTCCAGCACCGGTCGGGCCTGCAGCCGCGACCAGCACATCTGGGCCACGGTGTAGAGCAGCATGCCGATGCTGCCCTCGGTCAGTCCGGAACGATAGAAGTCGCGGGACCAGTGCTCGAAGCGCCGCAGGAGGTTGTCGGCCATGCCCGGCATGTCGTCGGGGGCGCGGGTCTCCGCGCGAAGCTGCTCGAGCAGCTCGAAGACCAGCCGTTCGATGGCGTCTTCGGGGCACAGGCGGCGATGGAGGGCCGTGTCGGAATGCAGCAGGCGCAGGGCCATGCCGTCGGCGACGGCTCGGCAGTCGGCGAAGTCGTCCTGCGCGGGGTCGATGCGCAGATGGGCCGCATGGGTCGGCAGACGCGACTCGCCGCGGTAGAGGCGTCGCCCGCGATAGTGCAGGTCGGCCTGGCCGGTCATCGCACGCAGGCTGGCCGCGCACAACTCCTCGATCCGCTGCTGGCGGCGCGCCTGCTGCTGGGCGCTTTCGGTCATGACGGCGTTGCCTCTCGCATCCAGGACTCGTCGAGTTCCTCGCCGAAGCAGCGCTGGTAGTACTCGGCGACGATGGGACGCTCGGCCTCGTCGCACTTGTTGAGGAAGGACAGGCGGAAGGCCAGGGCGGGGTTGCGGAAGATCTCGCAGTTCTCCGCCCAGGTGATCACGGTGCGCGGCGACATCAGCGTAGACAGGTCGCCGGCGGCGAAGCCCTGGCGCGTCAGGTTGGCGACCGCCACCATGGAGGCGATCAAGCTCCGGCCCTTCTCGGTGTCCTTGCTGGGCACCCGGCCGAGCACGATGGCTACTTCCTCGTCCCGGGGCAGGTAGTCGAGCTTGGCGACGATGTTCCAGCGGTCGATCTGGGCATGATTGAGCACCTGGGTGCCCTGGTACAGGCCGCTGAGGTTGCCCAGCCCCACGGTGTTGGCGGTGGCGAACAGCCGGAAGTGGGGGTGGGGGTGGATGACCCGGTTCTGGTCGAGCAGCGTGAAGTGGCCGTCCCGCTCGAGGATGCGCTGGATCACGAACATCACGTCCGGGCGGCCGGCATCGTACTCGTCGAAGATCAGCGCCACCGGCCGCTGCAGCGACCAGGGCACGATGCCCTCCTGGAACTCGGTGACTTGCATCCCGTCGCGCACCACGATGGCGTCCTTGCCCACCAGGTCCAGACGGCTGATATGACCGTCCAGGTTGACCCTCAGGCAGGGCCAGTTGAGGCGTGCGGCAACCTGCTCGATATGGGTCGACTTGCCGGTGCCGTGCAGCCCCTGAACCATCACTCGGCGGTTGCGAGTGAAGCCGGCCAGGATCGCCAGGGTCACGTCGGGGTTGAAGCGATAAGCCTCGTCGATCTCGGGCACGTACTCATCGCGCTCGCTGAAGACGGGCACCTGCAGGTCGCTGTCGATGCCGAACAGCTCGCGTGCCGAGCTTAGCGTGTCGGGCTGGGCGTTCATCGGGTCGATCATCTTCGTCTCCTCGGCCCGTCAGGGGACCTGTCGCATGGGATGCCGCGTCTCGTGCTCCGCGAGCATAGTAAGTCTCATAAAAAGAATCAAATTGTACCGTTTTATGAGATTTTTGTTGACTGGGTGAAGGCTGGCGTCTAGTTTTGCCGTAAGTTCCGTTTATCGGAATGAGTGGTTCCATAAAAACATCATAAATATCTTCAACCGGCTCGGAGGACTCCCATGAGCACCGACAACACCGCAGATACCCGCCAGGTCGTGCAGGGCAAGCAGACGATGACGCCCTCGGAGGCCTTCGT
>NZ_JBIEKH010000041.1:0-11780 GCF_043496985.1 Halomonas sp. B23F22_20 | reverse complement strand
GGCGACGGGCGACGGGCGACGGGCGACGGGCGACGGGCGACGGGCGACGGGCGACGGGCGACGGGCGACGGGCGACGGGCGACGGGCGACGGGCGACGGGCGACGGGCGACGGGCGACGGGCGACGGAACCCGAGCATTGGCGTAGTGTCTCATGACGTTCGATGGCTTCATGATCCGGCACCGCCGGATCGCGATACACCGCGACCTTCAGAAGGAGAAAGCATGCACAAGTTCCTGTCTCGCGCCCTGATTCCCCTGCTGGGGGCCGGTCTACTGTCCGGCGCTGCGGTGGCCGACGAGCCAGAGGTCTACGGCTGGGTGGAGAAGACCCTGATCGATCCCGGCTGGGGCGTGGAGGTGAAGGCCAAGCTCGACAGCGGTGCGCTGACTTCTTCCATGCAGGCCGAGCATATCGAGGAGTTCAAGCGCGACGGGGAAGACTGGGTACGCTTCGACGTCGAACTCGAGGACGAGGCCTCCGGCGAGGTGGTCAGCCGCGAGTTCGAGCGTCCGATCTTTCGCCGGCTGATCCTGAGCGGTGCCGGCGGCGAGGACCGTCGTCCGGCGGTGCTGATGACCATCTGCATCGGCGACACGCGTTACCAGGAGCAGTTCAGCCTCAGGGATCGCGACGACATGCTCTACCCTGTGCTCCTGGGCCGCCGGACCATCCAGAGCCTGGGGCTGCTCGACGTGACGGAAACCTTCAGGCACGAGCCTCGCTGCGATGATGATTCGCCGTTGAAGACCCATGACGACAAGGAATACGACGACGATATCGGCGCCTGATGCCGCCGGTCCCGGCGGAAGCGATGCGCGCCCCGGCGAGGGTGCGCAGGGAACCGGCATCACCAGAACGAGTCTCCATTGGCGAGCCACGAGCACGAGACCCGATGCCAAATGGAGATGGCGATGCCTCACATCACTCCCCTTGATCGCCTGCTGGCCGAGCTGGAGACCTTCGGCGAGCAACACGACCGAACCGTCACGGCGCCCGACGAGCGGCTGCGTAACATCACCCGCGACACCGGGCAGTTTCTCGCCGTGCTGGTCAGGGCGACCGATGCTCGACGGATCCTCGAGATCGGCACCTCCAACGGTTACTCCACCCTGTGGCTCGCCGAGGCGGCCAGGGCTATCGGCGGACGGGTCACCACCGTGGAGTGGGCCGCCGACCGCTGGGGCATGGCCGGGGAACACTTCGCCTGCGCCGGCCTGGCGGAGGTGATCGAGTCGCTGCATGCCGATGCCGGCAAGGTCCTCGAACGCCAGGCCCCGGCCTCGCTGGATCTGGTATTCCTCGATGCCGATCGTGCCCAATACCCCGACTGGTGGCCAAGGGTTCGCGAGGCCCTGGTGCCGGGAGGACTGCTGGTGGTGGATAACGCCACCTCCCACGCCGAGGAGCTGGCGCCCTTCATCGACCTGGTGGAAGCGGACCCCGCTTTCACCACCAGCCTGGTGCCGGTCGGCAAGGGCGAGTTCCTGGCCACCCGTTCGCCGGCGGCGGCAGCCGGTTGACCTCACGCTTGTCGAAGATCTCATGAGCGAGCCAGCGACCCTCAAGGTCTACTACGATGCCGGCTGTCCTATCTGTCGGCGCGACCGGCGCCGCTATGAACGATGGTCCGGCGGGGCGGCGTCGGTGGAGTGGCTCGATGTCACCGACCATGCCGACTATCTGCGCGCACGAGGCATCGATCCGCAGGAGGCCCTGAAGTCGCTTCACGTGGAGAACGACGCGGGGCGACTGTGCCATGGCCTCGACGCCTACATCCTGCTGATGCGCCGTGTCACGCGGCTCAGGCCGTTGGCCTGGCTGATCGGCCTGCCGCTGGTCAAGCCGCTGCTCGGCGTCTGGTATCACCGCTGGGTGCGACGTCGCCTGCGCCGCGAAGGGCGTCTGTAGGCGATGCATCGTTTCGCGCTCAACGCGGCCGCCAGGCCGCCGGCAACTGCTCGACGAGATAGTCCATGAACGCTCGGACCTTGGGCGTCAGCGCCTGGCGGTCGGTCACGCAAAGGTAGATGTTCATGGGTTCCGACACGGCATGTACCCCACTCCCGTCGCCTGCCTCGAACAGTGGCACCAGGCGGCCGGCCTCGATATGCGGGTCGGCGATGAAGGCCGCCAAGCGGGTGATCCCGCCGCCTGCCAGCGCCATGCGCGCCAGGACATCGATGTCGTCACTGAGCATGGTGGCCTTGAAGTCCGGTTCGAAGCGCATTCCATCGCGGATGAACCCCCAACTCATGAAGCGCCCGTCCAGCGGCGAGCGGAAGGCCAGGCAGTCGTGGCCGCGCAACTCCTCGGGGCTGTGAGGATGCCCGGCCCTGGTCAGGTAGTCCGGGGAGGCGCAGAACAGGAAGGGAATGGAGGCGATGCGGCGTGCCACCAGACCTTCCTCGAGCTGGGGAGTGAAACGGATGCTGATGTCCACGTCCTCCTGGATGTGGTCCACGCTGCGATCGGTGGTCAGCAGCTCCAGCGACAGATGGCGATAGCGGGCGTTGAACCCGGGCATCAGCGGCGCCAGGACGTGGCGGCCGAAGGCGGCGGTGGAAGTGACGCGCAGCCGTCCACGCGGCTCGGCCTGCAGCGCGGAGATGGCGCCGTGGGCGCGTTCCAGATCGCGGGCGACGTGGCGGACGTGTTCGTAGTAGATCGACCCGCTGTCGGTCAGTGACATGCGACGCGTGGTGCGCGCCAGCAGGCGAACACCCATGGCCGCCTCCAGGCGCGCAATGCCCTGACTGGCCGCGGCGGGGCTGATGCCGAGGCGTCGGGCGCCGCCGGCGATGCTGCCGGCCTCGACGGCCTTCACGAAGCTCTCGATGGCGCGCAGGGTATCCATTGGCTTTCTCGTGGAATATTTGTCTGGATTCGTAAATAAATCTTTATAGTGAACCAAGGCCATGACGTCTACAGGCATGACGCCGGAGACACTAGGCTGGGGGCATCACGATCGACAACCGACGACAGAGGAGAGTTGAGATGTCGACGCCTTCCAGCCCGCAGCGCACCGCCACCGACCCTGCCACCAAGGCGCGGAGGGGGATCCCGCCGCGCTTTGCCCCGCTGGTCTTTGCCTTCTACATGTCCGCGCTGATGACGCTGCTGATGAGCCTGGTGATCACCGCGGTGAACGGCGGGATCGGTCCCGACTACCTGGCGGCCGTTGGCCGCGCCTATGTGCGCGCCATGCCGGTGGCCTTCATCGGCGTGCTGAGCGTGCGGCCGCTGGTCCAACGGCTGGTGAAGTGGACCCTGGCCGATCACGGCGCCAGGTGAGGCGCCGTGATCGGTGAACCGGGGCCTGGGTCGGCGGTGCATTGACGAGATGGCGGTCCAAGGGGCCGCCGGAACGCGATGGTCAATCTCTGATACGGGACCCTAGCCGTGCAGGCGCTCCAGGTCATGCACCAGGCGCCGGCAGATGGCGTCCAGCTTGTCGCGCTGGCTATCGTCGACCAGTTGGCCGTCGTCGGCGAAGGCGTCTCCCGCCTTGGCCACGGCCAACTGGTCCGGCAGCACCGTCACGCCGATGTTACCCAGCAGCTGACGAATCAGTGCCAGGCCGCGCAGCCCGCCGAGCCCGCCCGGTGAGGCGGCGACCACCGCCGCCAGGCGTCCCTGGAAGAGTGCCAGGCCACTGGCGCCTTCGTGCGGACGAGTCAGCCAGTCGATGGTGTTCTTGAGCAGCGGCGTGATGAAGCCGTTGTATTCCGGCGAGGCAATCAGCAGGCCCTGGTGCTCGGCGAGCCGTTCGCGCAGGGCCAAGGTGGCCTCGGGCAGGCCCTGCTCGGCCTCAAGGTCGCCGTCGTAGAGCGGCATGGGATAGTCGGCCAGGTCGATGAGGGTCGGGCGGCCGCCGTGGGCCTCGAGGCGCTCGGCGGCCAGGTGTGCAAGGCGCTTGTTGAAGGAATGTCGGCGAGTACTGCCGGCGAAGACCAGGATGCGGGGAGGGGTGTGATCGCTCATGAGCGTTGCTCCTTGCTTGCCGTGGAAGAGGCTTCGATCATGGTGGTAATCGGCTAGCGGTACAAGCGACGGGAGGTGACGATGCCCCGAGACTATCCCCGGACGCCGGACGGCCGCTATTTCGTGGCCCGCCAGCGACTCTGGCGATGCACCGATCCACGGCTGGATGAGACGACGCGGCGCGACCGGGTGCGCGAGCTGATGCGTGCCCGGCGAGCGGTGAAGGCGGCCCTGGGAGGGAATGATGAAGGGGCGTTGGCCGAGGCCCGGGCGGCGGTGCAGGCCGCCAAGCTGGCGCTCGGTGAGCGTGGCCCGGTGTGGTGGCACGACGGCGCGCCCGACGAGACCGGCCGACACCCGGCCAATTCCTCGTACGCGGCCTGGTGGCGGACCCTTGAGGATGCCGACTCCCGCTGAACGGCCTGGACACGTCGATGCGCCTGGCCGACGCTCGTTAACGAAGGCAGTCATCGATGCCGGCGAGGAGGGCAGCATGGCCCGCAGCAAGCGCGAGGTCCTACAGGAGCACCATCGCCCCGAGGCGATTCGCCGTCGTCTGGAGACGCCCGAGCGGCCACACAGCATGCCGGATGCCATCCTCGGCGGCATCGATGGCTGCGTGACCACCTTCGCGGTGGTCTCCGGTGCCTTCGGTGCCGGCTTCTCGGTACGCGTCGCGCTGGTTCTGGGCTTCGCCAACCTGCTCGCCGACGGTTTCAGCATGGCGATCAGCAATTACGAGGCGGTACAGGCCCAGCGCGAAGGGGTGGAACGTGCCCGGGAAAGGGAGCTCGAGCATATCGAGCTGGTGCCTGAGGGAGAGCGCGAGGAGATTCGCCAGATCTACGCCCGCAAGGGCCTGTCGGGAGAGGTGCTGGAGCAGGTGGTGGAAACCATCAGTCGCGATCGGGAAGTGTGGGTGGAGACCATGCTGACCGAGGAGCATGGCCTGCAGCGCGGCGGACTGAGTCCATGGCGCTCGGCCTGGGTCACTTTCCTGGCCTTCCTGGTGGTGGGCGCCATGCCGCTGCTGCCCTATGTGCTCCCAGGGCTGGCCGCCCGTGACCGCTTCTGGGCGAGTCTTGCGATCGCCGCGCTGATGTTCCTGTCGATCGGCATGCTCAAGAGCCTGGTCTATCGGCGACCGGTCTGGCAGTCGGGCCTGCGTACCCTGTTGATGGGCGCCGCGGCGGCGGGCCTGGCCTTCCTCACCGGGGTGCTGGCCCAGGCGCTGTTCGGGGTTTCGCTTTGAACCCGGTATCGGTGGCCCCTGGCGCCGGGACGCCGAAGGCGCATAGGCTGGGTGGATGGCATGGCGACCCGGGGGAGAAAGGGAATGGAGCATTTCATGAGGGCGGCGCTGGAGGCGGCGCGCAGGAGTCTCGCCGAGGGAGGCATCCCCATCGGAGCGGCACTGGTGCATCGCGGGGTGATCCTCGGAACGGGGCATAATCAGCGGGTGCAGCTCGGTAGCACGGTACTGCACGGCGAGATGGACGCCCTTGAGAATGCCGGTCGCCAGCCGCCCGGCACCTATCGTGAGTCGACCCTCTACACCACCCTCTCGCCCTGTGCCATGTGTACCGGCGCGATCCTCCTGTATGGCATCCCACGGGTGGTGATCGGCGAAAACCGCACTTTCCAGGGCGAAGAGAGGTTGCTGCGTGAACGAGGCGTCGAGGTCGAGGTGCTGCAGGATCCCGAGTGCATCGCGCTGATGGAACGCTTCATTGCCGAGCGGCCTACGCTGTGGCACGAGGATATCGGCGACTAACTAGGCGAGGGCGTGGTGTGCTGGGTTCAAGCGTCGGTAACCAGGCCACGGGCGGCGTTCTCCTGGGGCAGGAGGGCGGCGTGGATCATGGCGTTCATCGGGGTGGCAACATTGACGGACTGCCCGAGCCGCACCACGGCACCGTTCTGGGCCTCCAGCTCCGAGGGGCGGCCAGCCACGATGTCGCGTTGCATGGAGGCGGTGCTGGTCGCCGGCATGGCATCGATGAAGTCCATGGCCCGGGCCACGGCATCCGACGGCAGGGCCACGCCTCGGGCGCGTGCTACGGCCTCGATCTCGCCCAGGATCTGCACGATCAACCGCCGGGTCTCCGGCAGGCGCCGGGTCACGCCGAGCGGGGCCCGGGTCAGGCTTCCGATGCCGCTCATGGCGCAGATGAAGAGGAACTTGCTCCACACCGCGGCCTCGATGTCCTCGGGCAGCTCGGCCGCGACGCCTATGGCGCGGTCGAAGACTGCCTTGAGGCGCTCGGCGCCCGGGCGCTGAGCCGGCAGGCGCGTGCCGAAACGTATGAAGGGAGACACGCCGGCGTGACGGATGTGGCCAGGCGCCTCGCGCCAGGCGAGGATGCCGCACAGACCGTCCAGTACGGGGGCCTCGCCCAGTACCTCGCTGAGTTGATCGGCGGCCTCGACGCCATTTTCCAACGGCAGCACCAGGGTATCGGGGCCGACCAGGGGACGAATGGTCTCCGCGGCGGTCGGCACCTGCCAGGCCTTGACTGCCACGATCACCGCGTCGACCACGCCTATCTCGCCGGGATCGTCGGTGGCGGAGACGTCCTCCAGCACCAGGTCGCCCTCGGGGCTCGAGACATGGAGTCCCGAGCGGCGTATCGTCGCCAGGTGCTCGCCGCGGGCGATGAAGGTGACGTCTTCGCCGGCCTCGGCCAGGCGGGCGCCGAAATAGCCGCCGACGCCGCCGCTGCCCATGATCGCCAGTCGCATGCTTCGGTTCTCCCTCGTCTCGCTGGAAATGGTCGCTGCCAAGCATAGCGTGCCCGGCGGGCGTGGGCTTGTCGATGCCCCCTGGCACGAGCTCTAATGTCGCCCTGGACGCAAAAGGAGCCCTTCCATGATCGCCGAGACCCCCGCGCCGCCCTATTACGCCGTGATCTTCAGCTCATTGCGCAGCGAGGTCGATGCCGGCTATGCGGCCATGGCCGAGCGCATGATGGCGCTGGCCGCCGAGCAGCCTGGTTTCCTGGGCGTGGAGTCGGCCCGCGAGGGCCTGGGCATCACGGTGTCCTACTGGTCGGATCTGGAGGCGGTGCGGCGCTGGAAGGCACAGGCGGAGCATCGCGAGGCCCAGCGGATGGGGCGGGAAAGATGGTACTCGCGCTACCGGGTGCGCATTGCGCGGGTGGAGCGCGAGTACGGCGCCTGAATGATTAGGCGTAGGTGTTGATCTGGGTTCCGAGGCTGCCGTCCCGGGCCAGTTGGGGCTCGACCGAAGCGGACTCGACCAGCGCGGTGACCTGCTGCTGCTGCATATCCAGGGCTTCCTTGAACACCTGCATCTGGGCCTGCTGGGCGGTCTGGTAGTGCGCCAGTACCTGGCTCTGGGCGACCACGTTATTGACGGAAGTGTCCATCTGTTTCTCCTGAACAAGAGGTTGACGGTATCACCCTAGCAGCTCGCCGGTCGGGCGCAAAGGCTCGACATGGCGTTCGCGCGGTCCGCCGTGTAGGCTTGCCGGCTTTCCCGTCCACGCGAAGAGCCTCTGCCATGAATGCCATGCCCCCGTGTCCTTCCTGCGCCTCCGAATTCACCTACCATGACGGCCTGCAGTACGTGTGCCCCGAGTGTGCCCATGAGTGGGCGCAGGCGTCGCCCGGAGAGGATGCGGATGATGTCCCGGCGATCCGCGATGCCAACGGCAACCTGCTGGTCGATGGCGATACCGTCACCGTGATCAAGGATCTTAAGGTCAAGGGCTCTTCCTCGGTGGTGAAGGTGGGTACCAAGGTGAAGAACATTCGCCTGGTCGAGGGCGATCACGATATCGATTGTCGCATCGATGGCATCGGCGCCATGAAGCTGAAGTCGCAGTTCGTCAAGAAGGCCTGAGGCTCACGCCCTCGGCAGGCAGGCCGGCAGCGCCTCGCGCAGCGATCGGGGCCGGATCTCCAGGTCGGTGAAGGTGCCGACGCCGTCGCCGACCACGTTGTCATGCTGCATGAGGATGACCTGATCTCGGGTCAGCGGCGGATCGGGCCACGCCGATGCCAGCAGTGCCAGCGTCCGCCAGGCGAGGAAGGGCACCGGCACCAGGGGGCGTTCCCGGTGCAGGTGGCTCATCACCAGGGCCAGGATCTCCCGGTAGCGAAGCACGTCGTCACCCCCCAGTTCGAACAGCCGACGCCGCGGCGCGTCGCCGCCGGTCAGGTGCACCAGGGCCCGAGCCACATCCACCACGTGTACCGGCTGCAGGCGCGTCTGGCCGTGGCCGAACAGCGGAATCGCCGGTAGCCGGGTGAGGCGGGCCAGGGCGGTCAGGAAGGCATCCTGCGAGCCGTACAGCACGCTGGGCCGCACGATGATCGCCTTGGGCATGGCTTCGAGCACCGCGGCCTCGCCTCGGGCCCGTGCGCGTACGTAGGGCGAGGGCGAGCGGGGGCTGGTGCCGATGCCGGAGAGCTGTGCCAGGCGGCTTACGCCGGCCTCCCGTGCCAGCCGTGCCAGGCGTTCGGCTCCCTCCACATGAATGGCCTCGAAGCTCAGATCGCGGGTTTCCACGTAGAGGCTCACTGCATTCACCACCGCTCCGGCGCCCTCCAGGGCTGCCGCCACCTGGTCGTCGCAGCGGATGTCGGCGGCGACGATCTCCAGCGGATCACCAGGCTCGGCCCAGTCCGGGCTCGCCGGCCGGCGGGCGACCAGGCGCACCGGGCGTCCGGCTTCCACCAGTTCGCGCACCAGGGTGGCGCCGAGAAAGCCAGTGCCACCGAACACCGTGACCGGTCGCTCCGTCATATCGTCTATCCCCTGAGACTGCGCTAGATCATCGAGGCATTGTGCCTGACGGAAGGGCGGTCGCAAGCGCCGTTCCCCCCCCCCTCACGTCAAGAGGCGAGAGGGAAGAGGGAAGAGGGAAGGGGGAAGGGGGAAGGGGGAAGGGGGAAGGGGGCGGAGGGGACCAAAGTCTAAAGGCATAAAGTCCGATTTTGTTCGAGTCTATGTCCGACATAGTAATCAGAGAGTCCGACAGGGCTCACGCGAACCGGAACGCCGACCATGTCCCATGCCTCCGACAACGCCCGCCGCTCGCCGCGGCCCGATATCGCCGATGACCTCGCCGAGGCCATCTTCAGCGGTCAGTACGGGCCGGGCGATTTCGTGCCCCGGGAGTTGGATCTCTGCGAGCGCTTCGGCGTCAGCCGCAGCACCGTGCGCAGTGCCCTGCAGACCCTGGTGGCGGCTGGCCTGCTGACGCGTATCTCGGGGCAGGGCACGCGAGTACGGGCGCTGCAGGAATGGCACCTGCTCGACCCCCAGGTCAGCGCCTGGATGGCGCGCTTCGCCCAGCCCAATCCGCGCATCCAGCGCGAGATCTTCGCCTTTCGGGTCGCCGTGGAACCCTTCGTCGCTCGCCTGGCGGCGGAGCACGCCACCGCGGCGGACCTGCTGGCCATCGAGTCGGCCTACGAGGGGATGATTCGCGCCCTGGAACACGACGACCTGCACTGGCAGGGCATCTCCCACGACGACTACGACGTAGCCTTCCACGAGGCCGTCTTCGCGGCCTCGCATAACCTGGTCTGGGCGCAGATCAGCCATGTGCTGAAGCCGGCCATCGCGCTGCTGGTGGAGCGCTCCAACCACAGCGCCGACGAGCTCCACGACAGCATGGAACGTCATCGCCGGATGATGGAGGCGATCCGCCTGCGTCAGCCGGATCAGGCCGCCGCGGCGGCCCTCAAGGTGCTGGAACGCACCGGGCGGGATCTGGGGCTCGAGGCCCTGATGCCGGCCCTCCCCACTCTCGATGTCACGACAACCGACGTTTCAACAACAAACCGCGATAAGGAAGCCTCATGATCACACGCATGCCTCTCAAGACCTTGACCGCCGCCGTGCTCGGCGCCCTGGCCGTCAGCGCCCAGGCCGCCGATTACGAGTGGACCTTCCAGACCTCCGAGACCGCCGGCGAGCCCCAGTTCGAGATGAAGAAGGCCTGGGCGGATAACGTCGAGCAGATGTCCGACAGTCGGATCAGCATCGAGATCCTGCCGGTCGGTGCGGTCGTCCAGGCCAACCAGACGCTGCAGGCGGTGCAGTCCGGCATCCTGCAGGGCCACCTGACCGATCCCAGCTACTTCACCGGCCAGAATCCGGCCTTTGGCATGATCGGTAACCTGGTCGGCGCCTGGAGCGATCCCTACGACTTCCTCGACTACATGAACAACGCCGGCGGCGAGGCGCTCTACAACAAGCTCGTCGAGCCCTATGGCCTGCACCTGATCGGTGCCGCGGCGACCGGCCTGGAGTCGCTGCCGTCCACCAAACCGATCCGTTCGGTCGAGGACATGCAGGGCCTCAAGCTGCGCGCCCCGGAGGGCATGGTCTACAACATCTTCGAGGCCGCCGGCGCGACCCCGGTCAATCTGCCGGGCTCCGAGGTCTACACCGGCCTGGAGAAGGGCGTGATCGACGCTGCGGACTACACGGTGTTCGCCACCAACCAGGCTCAGGGCCTCCATGAGTTCGCGCCTTATCCGCTGTATCCGGGCTTCCACTCACTGCCGATGGTCGCGGTCTCGCTGAACAAGGACATCTGGGACGGCTTGCCGGCCGACCTTCAGGCGATCCTGGAGACCTCAGTGGACGACCTGGCCTACGAGATGGTCGCCGAGCTCAAGACCCGCGACCTGGAGGTCGTGCGCGAGGCGCGACAGGATCCGGACATCGAGATCATCGACCTGCCGGCCGAGGAGCGGGCCAAGTTCCGCAACATCGCCAAGGACGAGTGGGCCACCTGGGCGGAGAAGAACGAGATCACCGCCGAGTTCTACGAGTCGGTGGTGGCCTACCTGGAAAACCACAACCTGCTGTAAGCCATTCCGCCGGCGCCGCGCGCCGGCCGTCATGACGGCGGGCCACTTGGACGTGGCCCGCCCCTGCATCGAGGAAGTCCCATGACTCAAGCCTCCCGTCGTCCGGAGGGCGACTCTGCCTCCGCCGAGGCGAGTCCGCCCGATCCGGTTCGCAACGTGTTCGATCGCGGCGTCATGGCCGCCGGCCGCGTGGCGGCCTGGCTGGTGTTCGTCGCCATGGTGATCAGCGTCTATGAGGTCATCATGCGCTACGGTTTCGGCTCACCCACCTCCTGGGTCCACGAGAGCGTGGTGATGCTGGTGGCGGTGAGCTTCGCCCTGGGCGGCCCCGCAACCCTGGCCTGCAATCGCCACATCCGTGTGCGCGTGCTCTACGACAGTGCTGGGCCGCGCCTCAGGTTATGGCTCGACCGCTTCAACGATCTGGTGACCTTCGGCTTCTGCCTGGGCATGAGCTACGCCGCCTTCGTGATGTTCTGGGGCGCCTCCCACAATCCGCTGGGCGAGTGGCAGCTCGAGCGCTCCGGCACCTCCTGGAACCCGCCGTTTCCGGCCCTGGTGAAAGGCGTGATCCTGCTGGCGCTCGCCATCATGTGCGTTCAGGCCTTGCTGCACCTGGTGCAGTCGCTGCGCGGCAAGCCGGCGCCCGTCGCCGATGACACGGAGGGCACCGCCTGATGGATATCGCGACTGGCACCATGCTGCTGGTGGGGTTGATCTTCGCCCTGCTGGTCACCGGCCTGCCGCTGGCCTTCATCACCGGCCTGGTGGCGCTCGGCTTCACCTTCGGCTGGTTCGGGCCCAACGCCCTGCCGCTTGTCACCAGCCGCGTCTACGGCTTCGTCACCGAATACTCGCTGGTGGCGGTGCCGATGTTCGTGCTGATGGCCTCGTTGCTCGACCGATCGGGGATCGCCAAGGACCTGTTCAACGCCATGCGCGTGT
>NZ_JBIEKH010000040.1:0-22046 GCF_043496985.1 Halomonas sp. B23F22_20 | reverse complement strand
CCTATGCCGCGTTCAAGAAAGGGCTCCCCAAATCAGCGAAGAAGGAGCCCAGGAAAACGACGGAAAACACTGCTTAACTATAGGGGCCCCACGGGGGCATGTGTCAGGTAATAACCATCACTGTACAATATGTATATAAGCAACGGATTCAGCCAATTTATCCAAGCCTATTCTTGATCTCTACAAGCTCAGCTCTGATGGCTTTTATCTCTTCTCTCAACTTTTCATTCTCTTCCTCAGCAAGGGCGCTCATGAGCTTCTGAAACTCAACATGATCACGGACCTCTTTGAGAACTCTTTCCAGATCGTTACTTCCATCGCGATTAGAACGCAACCTACCAACCGCTCGCCTCAACTGAGAGGGGGCCCTGGCATACAAATAGCTCTTAACCTTCTTGGCAGTCTCTATCGCACCATATTCCTTGTAGTATTCGACAGCATCGCCAACCAGGCCTAGCTTATCCAAGCTATTTTTAGAGCCATCTACTTGACCAGCCTTATCTTTCTCTTCAATACCAAGCGCGCGATAAGCCAACTTTCTGCCCTTGCTTCCCATATTGCCGGGCGCAAGCGTCGATATGACAAACTCCGGTTCGTAGTTGCTCAGTTCACGCCGAAGGCATGACACGACATCTTCTTTGTACTCATCCTTGATAGCATCATATATCCAGCAAGAATTATTCACCATCCACAAAACCAGCTCTATCTTGTAGGCATCAAGAAAAGCGTTTTCCACCAGCCAGTCATGGATGGTTTTATGATGCTCATACATCGCTAGCAGTCTTCTATCACCAGACGACATGGTTTGACCCACACGATTCATACGGTGATAGCAAAGATATTCAGGGACTAATGAAAAAGTCTCAGCCTTGATAACACAAAACCAGTGAAATGGATTATCTTCATAAAAATAATCACCTTCAGGAAACCTTATATCATTCGCCTCGAGAAATGATCTCTTGTAAAGCTTCCTCCATGGCACCGGATTGAATTTCAGCAGAGACTTTTTAGCCTCCTCACCAGAGACCAACTGGTTCTTCGGAAGCCCATTGACCCAGTGCCTCTTATCGCTTGCATCATAGTAAGAAGCCGACAACTCATCATAATTCTTGAAATTCCCAATGACGATATCCGAGCCAAGCTGCGTAGCCGAAGAGACCAGCTTCTCGAACATGAAAGGCTCACACCAATCATCACCATCGACGAAGCCGATATATTCACCACTCGCCCTCGACATGCCTATATTTGCTGCAACAGCCACCCCCCCAGGGGTATTTTCCGGGAGCAAGACAGGCACAACACGAGCGTCCCGCTCTGCTATTCGGTTGATGACCTCCTTGGTCCCGTCGCTGGAACCATCATCAACGACTATTATCTCCAACTCTTTAAATGTCTGACCAACAACACTCTCGAGACACTGCTCAATATACTTTTCAATATTATAAGTAGTAACAATCACCGAGATCATGGATCACCTTCAGGCTAGACGGAGTCGATAACGAAGGGCTTCCACCGCGACACGCGGCATCCTTTCAGAAAGAAGATAAAAATCTCGTTTCGTCATCATGGAAAACGTTTCACAAAAAGCACTATAAAACTCTTCCCGGTGAGATTCATCTATTCTGGCATTCCCCCACCTGAAGAGCTTTATCTTGAAAGAAATAAAATAATGATAAAAAACACCCTTGAAGTCTTTGTTGATCCTAAAGTAGTCATCAACCTCAGAAAAAACATCCAGCATGGACAACCGCCTGGAGTCTGATATATTGGTGATCTGATTCGCCTTCATTGAAACTCTATGACCACAAAATGACTCATGAAGAACTGACAGCCGATCACAGTTCATCAGAATCTGCCAGTGTGCAAAGACATCATTGTGGACAGGGGTCGTGGAAAACATGAGGCCTATCTCTTTCGCAAAGCTGGTAGAGATCAGTTTATTCCAAGGATAGTTAACCAACTCCAGAATAAATCCCATGCGTGTTATTGAATAGGGAGAAGCCGCTCGTTCTTTTCTTACTCGTTCAAATATTCTTTCGTCGTGATGATTCATGCCCAGCTTTCGGTCATTTTCCGCGTAGACACGATCATACTCTGCCACAACGACCTGTGCTGACTCTATATCCGCCTTTTCCACCAACCTGTCCAGCATACCCGGAAACACGAAATCATCCGCATCAAAGAAAAGAGTATAGTCCTCTGCTACTCTCTCAAACCCAAGATTTCTGCTGCTTCCAGCCCCTTGAGGTTGGGCGTTGACAATTACCTCATGTGGCAGCCTCTTATTCTTCAGGTAGTTCTCAACTGCCTGCTTGGTCCCATCAGTGGAGGCATCATCGACTATATAAAACTTGACCGAAACACTATTATATTCCGCTATAGACTGAACAGCACCTACCAGTCGATCTCTTTCATTATGCACCGGAATAACAACTGCAACCCTTGCCATCATAACGACCTCTTGACAAGAAACATTTACAAAGAAATACTGCGCTCACACAACCTTTTGGCTTGCTGCTCAGAGTGCGTAACAAGAAGCACCGTCTGATCCGAATGTACTTTTTTCATCATTTCTGTTTCGGCTTTCTTTTTAAAATCCTTATCGCCAACACTCAAGATTTCATCTAAAAGGAGCACGTCAGGTGTCATATACATCGCCACGGAAAAACCCAACCTTGACTTCATGCCTGACGAATAGGTTTTTACTGGCTCGTACATGAAGTCACCGAGTTCAGAAAACTCAGCGATATCGCCCAACCGAGCCTCAACCTGCTTGCGGGTATACCCCATCAGCATGCCACTGAGGATGGCATTATCCGTTCCAGGTAATTCAGCATCAAAGCCCGCCTGGAGCGCTAGCAGAGAAACAGTAACCCCATGATTTACGATTTCCCCGCTATCCGGCTGGATGATACCTGCCACAACACGAAGCAGTGTCGACTTACCGGCACCATTTCGGCCAAGGATGCCAAGAGTCTCGCCACGATGAATATCGAAACTGACCCCCTCCAGCGCCTGAAAATATTCAGGCTTGCGAAAGAGTCCACCGCGACGTTTATAACGCACCCCTACATCCTGTAGAGAGATAATAACATCGCCGCACTTTCCATTGACATTACTGGACATTATTCAATCACCACTCTTGGAAAGATGGGCTCCAGGCGACGATACAGAAAAACTACGATGCCAAGTCCTACGATACACCCAAGAGCGACCCAACCGAGCCCACTCCAATCCGGCCACTGGTTCTCGACGAACACCTGACGGTACTGGTAGAGGATATTGGCCATCGGGTTTGTAAAAAATAGCGAACGCCACTCCTCTGGAATCCTGTCGATGGTATAAAAGATACCACTCGTAAAAAGCAGAAACTGGATGCCAGTGGGAATCAGATTGGTCAAGTCTCTGACGAATGGCACCACCATCGCCAGTGTGCAACTCACTGCCGTCATCAGCATTAACTGAACCAGGACAATAGGTATAAAAGCCAGCCAGTGAATTGTCGGTGGCAGACCGTAGAGGATCAGGAAGATTCCCAACATGCTGAACACCAGCAACTGCTTCCCAGTGTTCTGCACAATGCCTACCAGCGGAAAAAACAGCGGCGAGATGCGCACCTTATGCATCAACCCCTTGCCTCCGACGATGGAATTAGAAGTATGCTGCACCGTCTTGGCAAACCATTGAAAGGGCACCAACCCAGTCAACAGATAGGCAATAAAACCGGGGCCACCTCGCTCCATCAAAATGCCGAAGACAATATAGAAAACCGTCATGTAGAGCACTGGATCGAGAATCCACCATAGATAACGCAGATGGTTCTGGCTAGCTTCGCTCTTGAGGTTCAATCGAGCCTTGGTCCAGACGAGATCTAGGAAGGTTCTCCAATTTCGGCGCTGAGGGGGATTAATCGTATGTGCCGCCTCATTTTCGCCCAGGTCTGTCTCCTGAACGCTTTCCAACCAGGCATTGCCGTACTCCTGTGCCAGCCTGAGACGGCGGGCCTGAGTCCCGTCACCAAGGGCTTCGGCAGCGATCGCCGCTCTAGTAAAACCCTCGGCATGCTTGGGAAAGCGTTGCCTCACTTCTTGCCACCGCTCCAGCGCCTGTGTCCAATCCTTGGCCTGCATGGCAAGCTCCGCGAACTGTAACCACGGCTCGGAAGATTCCTCAAATGTCTCACGGGCCTGGCGATTGAACACCAGTGCCTCCGAGAGGTTGTCACGCCTGGCTGATACGCGCGCTGAATTCAGCATAACTGACAGGTTGTCAGGGAATCGCTCCCGTGCTTCTGCGGCCAGAGCCTCGGCCTCTACCAACCAACCTCTCTCACATTGCAGCATGGCCAGCTCAATCAAGGGGTCAGGCAGGTCGGGAAATCGCTCCCGAGCACTATCGAGTAGCCCGTTAGCCACGTCGAATTGACCCAACTTGCGATGAGCAATAGCAGGTTGTATCCATACAGCCGGCTCATCAACGTATACTTGGCGAATAATGGCCCACCGCTCGCAGGCTTTCTCCCATTCAGCTTGGCGCATGGCCTCACGCGGCCAGCTCAACGCATTGCTTGCTGGAGGAAGCTTCCCGATCATCGGTTTTTTTGCTATCGATTGCTCATTCATTGCAGCAGGCTTTCACTTATTAAATGACCAGCGAATGCTGGCTGTGGCTTATAATACTGAGTCGCTTTACCAGCTTTGGCAAAGCCCCAAACGCATCAGAAGCGCCAGCATTACCATTAAAAAACATCCCTTAAAATCTCAGCCAAGAGATCATAAAAATGCACTCTCGAACATTGCTCGAAATTTTTCACAACGCCCTGAGAGCCTCATTCAAAATGACTAACAGAAGTCATCTACATATAGCTTTACAGACACGCTACCGCCCAAGGATTGTTCCGGACGCTTCCCCATGCCCTATAATCCTTAGCGTCGTCACAAGCCAATTATCGGCTCAGCTCTGACACTTTGTCACGCCGCGAATATTCACTAGCTTTCGCAGCACCAGCAATTCACCATGTCAACACTTCAGCCATGGCTCACTGAGCAACTTTGGGATTCATGCTGTGCTCATGGCTCGCTAAATCTACTGTGCTGAGAAAATCAGCTATGGCGGCATCATCCCAACTTCCAGTCTACACTTTAACAATTTAAGTCCCTTCTTTCAGAATTTCTTGCCGCTGAGCACATTTCAGCTCGCCGCCTTAAAAGGTCAGAGAGCAATTGACAATTCTCCAAGTGCCTTCCCGCCCCAATGATCCAGTCTTGAACTCACCGCACAGCCGATGTCGAAGCGAATTACCATGAAGCCCCCTTTTTATATTTATCGTGTACCTTATCAGCGCTTCCGCTAAAACCGGTTCTTCCACATTCCCCTTTTATATGATAAGATTGCTATTTTACGACAGCGGCCAGCATAGCTCCATGCGTTAAAAACATGCACAACGATTCGGCTAATTTAACTTGGATGCACTGGGCGACCTACATGTAATACACTTTCCCTAGGCGGCACATTAAAAAACTCATACTTATGCATTGTCATTAACAAATACCTCCATTAGCTTATTATCAACAAGCACGTTACCAGGAAGTCGACCCAACGCCACCCAGATGTAGTCTCCTCTAATTTTAGCATGCCGAATTAAAAGAACGAGGCGCAAAACCGACTGTAGCTGCCAAATACGATGGACCATCGCCAAGGATATCCGCTCAAAGACCCATACAAAGCCAGCAGCAAAAGGCGGTTCACCGACCATTCGATCATGGACGGTGACAAACCTGAGACAGGCACACAAGCTACGAACCACGCAACTGACTGCCCCGATACCCCCTACAAGACCGCATCCAACTTGGCTTGCGCCTCGTCGATCAAGGACTGCAGATGGGCCTCGCCACAAAAGCTCTCCGCATAGATCTTGTAGAGCGGTTCCGTACCACTGGGGCGAGCCGCGAACCAGCCATTGGCCGTTTCCACCTTGAGCCCGCCGATGGGAGCCCCGTTGCCGGGAGCGTTGGCCATCAGCCGCTCGACCGGGTCGCCGGCCAGGCTGCTCAGCATCAGACTTGCAGGATCCAGGCGTTTGAACGCTTGCTGTTGCGCGGGTGTGCAGGACGTATCGACCCGTCGATAGTGGGGAGCCCCGAAGCGTGCGGTCAGCTCGCGATATCGCTCGCTGGGGCGCTTCCCGGTAACAGCCATGATCTCAGCCGCCAGCAGGCACAGCAGGATGCCATCCTTGTCGGTCGACCAGGGCCGCCCTTCAAGGGTGAGGAAGCTCGCCCCGGCGCTCTCTTCGCCGCCAAAGGCCAACCAGCCCTCGTGCAGACCGTCGACGAACCACTTGAAGCCGACCGGCACTTCATGGAGACCTCGGCCTTGGTCGGCGACTACCCGATCGATGATCGAAGAGGACACCAGGGTCTTGCCCACCTTGAGGGATGTTTCCCAGCCGGGACGATGGCGAAGCAGGTAATCAATGGCAACCGCCAGATAGTGGTTCGGGTTCATGAGCCCAGCGGCATCGACGATGCCGTGGCGGTCGGCATCCGGATCGTTGCCGAAGGCCAGGTCGAAGTCATCCTTCATCGCCAGCAGATTGGCCATGGCCGCGGGGCTTGAGCAGTCCATACGGATCTTGCCGTCATGGTCAGGCGGCATGAAGGCGAAAGTCTCGTCGACGTCAGTGTTGACCACTTCGAGATTCAGCCCATGGCGCTCGACGATGGCCTGCCAGACTGGCAACGCCGTTCCTCCCATAGGGTCGGCCGCCAGACGCAATTCGGAAGCAGCGATGGCAGAGAGATCCACCACCGATGCCAGCGCCGTCACATACTCCCCCACCATGTCATGGCGGACAGCCTGCGCCAGCGCCTCGTCGAGCGATACCTCGGCGACGCTATCGAGTTCCTGTGACAGCAGAGCGTTGGCACGACGCTCGATCCAGCCGGTCACCTCGCCCTCGGCGGGCCCGCCATGCGGTGGATTGTACTTGATGCCACCGTCCTCGGGCGGATTATGCGACGGCGTCACGATCAGGCCGTCGGCCCGTGCCTGCTGGGGATCGGCATTATGGTGCAGGATGGCACGGCTCACCACCGGGGTGGCCGTCAGTTCGCCATCACACTCAATGCGCGTCTCGACACCGTTGGCGACCAATACCTGCAGGGCGGCTTCCCAGGCCGGCCGAGACAACGCATGACTATCGCGGCCGAGGAACAGCGGGCCCTCGATGCCGGCCTGGCGTCGGTAATCCACTACCGCCTGAGTCACCGCCAGGATATGCGCTCGATTGAAGGAGCCGGCCAGCGAGCGGCCACGGTGCCCGGAAGTCCCGAAGCTAACGGCCTGCCCCGCTTCGTCCAGGTCTGGATGGATGTCATGGAATGCCTGAATTACGTCCTGCATGTCACCTACTCTGTGTCAGCCGCGCGCCCCGTGCCGTCGACACCTATCTGCCGACTGACCCGCCTGCGGGCGAAAGGTTCGCTATGGTGCCATGTCGAGCAGATTTCATCACGGACTTCATGGGCCGTCGCTGACTCCCCTCCCTCAACCTCACAGGAGGACGCGAATCTACCACTAAGGTCGCACCACTAAGGTCGCGTTGTCGTGTCCGACCATCGTCGCCATCATAGCGACCATTGAAACGCACATAAAAAAAGTCCCCCGAAGGGGACCAGTTGGAGCACGCCAGCTCACGTTTGAATAGCCGCCGCCCTGGCGACCATTCACCCAACAATAAAGCGAAAGCCACGCCAACAAATACAATAAGCTTTTGAATCAAGGCCTTGGCAACAACAACAAACAAAGGCCTTGTCGCTTTGCCCGTCCGGGGCTTCATGCTTGCACCATGTAAAAGCCGTTCGCGAGCCATACGCTTCAGCATGGTGCTTGCCGATCGCGCCTTCACCCAATCCTCGCGTCAAGACCCCATCCTCGCGCCAAGAGAGCAAGCGGCCCACATTCAAAGGTCGAGCTGTCCGCTGCGCGGCACAATGTCGACTACCAATCGCTTCTCGCTTTCGCCGAAGAGCAGCTTCAGTCGGGTTGATTTGCCCAACGAGATGAATCGACACTGAGTGTCGACTTACTGCTCACCGGCGACCAGGCCACTTTTTGCCTCATTCCCATATCGCCTTGATACAAGACCCCCGGACATGGCATGCCGAGGTCCTTCGCAACACAGCCCACGTCGGGCCACTGCCTTCGCCCACTTCAAGGGTACTGCCCCACTTCCGCCGTGGCGAGCGTCCAGCCGGCCACCCGCTCATGCAGGCTCAGGCCCAGCCCCGCGCGTTCCGGAACCCGCATGGCGAACGCGCATCAGGCGCTGGTGACCCCGGGTACGTAGTAACGCCGTTCCAGTAGCCTCAGCAGGCTAGCCACCGTGGAGGTGAGCACCAGATATATCAGGCCCGCCCAGAGGAAGATCTGGAAAAAATCCAGAGTTTTAGAGCCGATATCCGAGGCAATGGCGGTGATCTCCACAACGCCGATCGTGTAGGCGATCGAGGTGAACTTGAGCTCGATGATCGCCTCGTTCGACCACTGCGGGATCACTCGCCGCAGGGCCTGGGGAAGCATGATGTGGCGTATCGCCTGCCACTGCGTCATGCCACAGGCTCGAGCAGCGACCAGCTGCCCCTTGGGCACAGATAGCACCGAACCGCGGAAGTACTCGGCCTGGTAGGCGGCGCTATTGAGCGTGATGGCGATCACCGCCGCGGTGAAGGCATCGAAGACGATCCCGACGTGGGGAAGGCCCAGATAGATGAAGAACATCTGTACCAGCATCGGCGTGCCACGAAACAGCTCCACGTAGACGGTACTGATCCAGTAAAAGAGCCGATTGCCATAGACCCTGGCCCAGCACAGCATCAGCCCCAGGATGAACCCCAGAGAAATGGCGATTGCCCACATCGACAGTGTGACGGGGATGCCACGCAGCAGCTCGGGGAACCACTCGATACCGAACTCGATGAATTCCAGCATGACTCACCCGTGCTCCGCGATGACATTGAGGAAGGCCCGCGTCCTCGCGTTCTCGGACGCGGAGAACATGGCGTCCGGCGTGCCTTGCTCGACGATATGGCCCTTTTCCATGAAGATGATCTCGTCCGCCGCCTGCCGGGCAAAACTCATTTCATGCGTCACCACCACCATCGTCATCCCCTCGGTGGCCAACTGCTGCATCACGCGTACAACCTCACCGGTCAATTCCGGATCCAGCGCCGATGTAGGCTCGTCGAACAACAGCAGGTCGGGGTCCATGGCCAGGGCTCGGGCGATCGAGACGCGCTGCTGCTGACCGCCGGAAAGCTCCGCCGGATACGCACCGGCCTTGTCGCCCAGGCCGACTCGCTCCAGCTCATCATGGGCTCGACGCGTGGCGGTGTCCTTGTCCACGCCATTGACCTTGACCTGGCAGATACGCACGTTATCGAGCACGGTCAGGTGCGAAAAGAGGTTGAAGTCTTGGAAAACGAAGCCCATCCGTGCACGCATCGCATCGATGTTGGCATCCAGGACTTCCTGTCCGTTGAGATAGATACGCCCGGCATCCGGCACCGTCAGGTAATTGATGCAACGCAGAAGGGTACTCTTACCCGAGCCGGAGGGGCCGATCAACACCTTGGTCTCGCCCTTGCGAAGCCCGAAGCCGATACCATTGAGGACTTCAAGCCCATCGAAGGCCTTCTTCACACCCTGTACGTCCAGAATCAGTTCATCCGCCATTATCGGCTTTCCCCTTGCATTATTTTTCAAAGCCCGGCACCGCCAGCTTCCGCTCGAAGGCATACAGCAGGCTGTTGCCTGTCCGGTTGAGTATGAAATACAGCAGCGCCACGACGGCAAAGACCGTCAGGACATTGCCTTGGGTGCTGGTGATGATGTAATGGGCCTGGCGAGTCAGCTCCACCACGCCGATGACGTAGGCCAGAGACGTTTCCTTGATCTCCGAAGAGAACTCGTTGGTCCATGGTCCAATAGCGTGTCGCGCCGCCTGGGGAAAGATGATGTGGCGGATCGCCTTGACCTTGGACATGCCCATGGCGCGAGCGGCCATCATCTGCCCCGAAGGTACTGACTGGAAGGCACTACGGAAGATCTGGGACTGGTAGGCCGCCGAACGCAACCCCATGGCGAGAATCGCCGCGCTGAACGCCGAGATATCGAACACGCCCGATATGCCGTAATAGAAGATAAACAGCATGATGATGATCGGGATACCGCGAAAGATCCGTTCGTAGAGCAGCAGCGACCACTGCACCAGCCGGCTTCTAGGTCCATAGAGCTGTATCAGGCAGATGGCCATGCCCAGGACGAAGCCGATTGACAGCAGGGCGACCAGCAGCACGATGGCCACCCCCAGCCCTTTCAGCAAAAAGGGAAAGTCTCGTATGAGTACGTCGTAGATATCCATGCTGGGTTCCTAGCATGACGCACGCCTTCCCCCGAGGAGAAGGCGTTCGTCGTGGCATCGAGTCATTCGTTACCAAGCTCGGGAAGTCCGGCAACCGGCTTCTGGTAGGTATCGACGAAGTCCGGCATATGGCCCGGTATGGTCGGGACGGAAACCCCTGGGATGTACTGGTCGACGATCTCCCCCCACTCACCAGACTCGTAGATGGCCATGATGCCCTGGTTCAGCTGCCCCAGGATCTCTTGAGGGTCATCCTTCGATACTGCCAGGGCCAGAGGTGCACGAATGTAGATCTTGCCGGCCATCTTCACCGGCTTGCCGGCGTTGATGTACTCCTGGGCCGAGGTGTCATCCACGATCACCGAGGAGATCCGACCGATCGCCATGTCATCAACCGCCGTGACGTAGCTATCGTACTTGGCCAGTTCGACGTCGATATCACTGGAATCCACCACGTTTTCTTCCATCCAGGCTTCCTGGGAAGACCCACCCTGTACACCGATACGCGCCCCGCAGCACACCGCGGTAAAGACATTGCGATCGGAATCCTCGGGCACCAGTACAACATCGTTGGTTTCCCACCAGGGAATGGTGAAATCGATGTTCTCGCTGCGCTCCTCGGTCACCGTCAGCCCGGTCGCCAGGATATCGATCTTTTCAGCGGCCAATGCCGGAATCAGCGAAGGGAACGGCATGTCCTGGAATTCGATGTCGATGCCGATTTCATCGGCAATCGCTTCCATGGCATCAATGGCGATCCCCTTGAACTCTCCGCTTTCCACATAGGCCCAGGGGGGAAACGATGCTTCCACCCCGACCGTGTAGGGATCCTGCGCGTGGGCCGTGGAAGCGATGCCCCCAGCGAGTGCAAGGATAGCGGCGGACACAAGCGATACGTTTGTTCCTTTCATGATTTTCTCGCAACTTAGTGAATTTTATTATGTCGCCAACTCAATATGAGTTGTTTATATCGACACTGTCAAACACGCCGCGGGAAAGCATCGTTCCCCTCATTCCCTCCACGCGTGCCGCGTCTGGAACATCAGATGTCGCTACGGTGCCCCCAGGCCAACGCGTATTTCAGGATGCTGAATCGGCTAACGAAAACAACCTACAAGGATTCTGCTGATGTCAGATGTTTATCCGAAACGGCACTTTCGCCCCACGTTCGCCAAGGCGACCGTTCCTCTGCTGGCGCTCGGCATGACCGCCGTCTCCCTCCCGGCCCACTCCGCCGGCATGGATTTTTCCAACGAGTACAATGCCAGCTCGATCCACGCCCAGGGCGATGCCTGGTTCATCGATAGAGTCCATGAACTAACCGACGGCGACGTAGATATCACCCTGCACACCGGCGGCTCGCTTGGCTTCCGCTCGGGGGATCACTTCTACGCGGTGGCCGACAATGCGGTGCAGATAGCCGACAGCCTCTCCGGGACCCTTGGCGGCATCGATCCCATTTTCCTGCTGTCCTCGTTGCCGTTCGTTGCCGATGACGTCCAATCCGCCCACCGCCTCTACGAGATTGCTCGACCGGCATACCAGGAGGTATTCGAAGACAACGACCAGATCCTGCTCTATGCCTCGCCATGGCCGGCCAGCGGCATCTGGTCCGAGGGCCCCGTCACCAGCATGGCGGAACTCGAGGATCTCAAGATCCGCAGCTACGACCGCAGCGGCACCGCCACCCTGGTGAATGCCGGCGCCGCGCCGGTGAAGCTCTCCTGGGCTGATGTGGTACCCCAACTGGCCACCGGCGGAATCGAGGCGGTGCTCACCTCCGCCGAGGCTGGCGCCAACGGCAGCTTCTGGGAGCACCTCAGCGACTTCAACGCCATCCAGTACGCCGTGCCGCTCAACATGGTGCACATGAACCGCGACGCCTTCGAATCTCTGAGCGAGGAGGACCAGCAGGCCGTATTGCAGGCTGCCAGGGAAACCGATGCCCACAACTGGAACGTGGTGAAGGAGCGCGTGGCCGAGAACTACGTCCAGCTCGAGGAACACGGAGTCGCCATCCATGATCCTGTGCCCGCCGAGTTCCATGACGCCCTCGCCAAGGCCGCGCAGCCGGTGGTCGACGACTGGATCGACAGCACTGGCGAGCGTGCCATCCGCATTCTCGACGCCTTCCACGAAGAGACCGACGAATGAGTTCACAGCATCGCCGTGACGGTGCCGCCTTCCCCAGCGTCGTCGCCCTGCTTGTCGAGGCCCTCGGCCGGCTGACCAGCGCCCTGGCGGCGCTGGGCGCCGGCCTGGCCATGCTGCTGGTGGTCTACATGCTCGGCCATATTCTGCTCGAGATCGGACTGCGCCTGTTCGGACGCTCCACCTTCATCCTCGACGAATACATCGGCTACGCCGTGGCCGCCATGACCTTCCTCGGGCTGCCCTACGCGCTGGAAAAGGGCGGATTGATCCGCGTGGCGCTCGTTCTGGAGCGACTGCCCCGGGCCTGGCGATGGCCGCTCGAGCTATTCGCCAGCGTCACCGCCCTGCTGGCCTTCGGCTGGCTGGCCCGCTACTGGACCATCGCCGTGGAGCGCAGCTTCCAGCGCAGCATTGTCAGCGAGACCCTGGCCCAGACGCCGCTTTGGATTCCCCAGGGTACGCTGCTGGTCGGCCTCTACCTGCTGTGCCTGGTGCTCGCCGTGCGTACGCTGCGCATCCTGGTGCAGCGCCACGCCTTCGACAGCGGAGACACCTGAATGGAAACGCTACTCGTCGGGGCCGGCGTGATCGGCCTGCTGCTCGCCATACTCGCGCTGGGCAGTTGGGTGTTTGCCGGCCTGGTCATCGTCGCCATGCTCTCGCTGTGGGGGCTCGGCGACTTCGACGCCAACCGCATTGGCCTGATTCTGTCCAAGATCCTGTTCCGCGCCGCCAACAGCTGGGAACTGTCAGCCATTCCGCTATTTATCCTGATGGGCGAGCTAATCTTCCGCTCCAACATCTCCGAACGGCTCTTCCGCGGCCTGACGCCGCTGACCCGACGACTGCCCGGTGGCATCCTGCACACCAACGTGCTCGGCTGCACGCTGTTCGCCGCGGTCAGTGGCTCGAGCGCCGCCACCACCGCCACCATCGGTAAGATCACCACCCGCGAGCTGGCCCAGCGCCAGTACGACCGCGGCCTGTCGATCGGCTCGTTGGCCGGTGCCGGCAGCCTGGGGTTGTTGATCCCGCCCTCGATCGTAATGATCGTCTACGGCGTGCAAGCTGAGGTGTCGATCAGCAAGCTGTTCATGGCCGGCGTGCTGCCGGGGCTGCTGATCGCTGCGCTGTATGTGGGCTATGTGGGGCTGCGCTGCCTGGCCAATCCAGCCCTCGCACCGAGGGCCGAAGACACCGGCACCAATGTCCTTCAGGCGCTGCGCGACCTCGCCCCGGTGCTGGGGCTGATCGTGATCGTCATCGGCGCCATCTACACCGGCATCGCCACGCCCTCGGAGGCCGCCGCCGTCGGCTGCGCCGCGACCATGGCGCTGCTACTGTGGGAGCGCCAGCTGACGGTAGCACTGTTCCTGGATGCCTTGCGTGGCGCGCTGGTGAGCGCAGTGATGGTGTGCAGCCTGCTGGTGGCCGCCGCCCTGCTCTCCACCGCCATGGGCTATCTGCATCTGCCGAGCGAATTGGCCGGCTGGATCGCCGCACAGTCCTTCTCGCCGGTCGCCCTGCTGCTGGCCATGGCGCTGTTCTACGTGCTGCTGGGGCTGTTCCTGGACGGCATCTCGATCACCGTGATGAGCCTGCCGATCACCCTGCCGATCATCATCCAGGCCGGCTACGACCCGCTGTGGTTCGGCGTCTTCCTGGTGATCATGGTGGAGCTGGGGCAGATCACCCCACCGGTGGGCTTCAACCTCTTCGTGCTTCAAGGGCTGACCGGGGAGAGCATCGGCCGCGTCGCCCTGGCCGCGGCGCCTTTCTTCGCGCTGATGTGCCTCGCGGCCCTTATCATCAGCGTCTGGCCAACCATCGTGCTGTGGCTACCAACGGTGCTTGCCGGCTAGCATTCCGGAAACGTCGACGCCCGGCTCGGTGCACCGAGCCGGGCGTCGCCATCCGCTGAACCCAATCGGCGCATGGGCCACACGCTGTCCCAGCTACAGCCTTTCCCACCATGTCTGTGTGGCTTCCTTCAAGAGCCGATGCACGTGCTCGAAGGCTTCATCGCTCTTGCGATAGGGATCGGGGATCTCGACTCCCTTGCCGCCATCGAGCCAGTGACCGATCAGCATGATCTTGCCGAGCGCAGACGGGGAAAGATCGCCGAGAGATCGACGCTGGCCTTCGCTCATCACCAGGATGAGGTCGGCGTCATGAATCATCTCGTGGGTGATTTGTCTTGCTTGATGCGCCTCGACCTGGAGGCCATCGGCCTCGGCCAGCTTGCGGGCCGTGGGCTCGACGCCCTGACCGACCAGCGCCCCCAGGCCCGCCGACACCACGTGCCGTTCGGGGAACGTCACCTTCAGCATGGCTTCGGCGACGGGGCTACGACAGATATTGCCGGTACACACGACGAGCAAGTGCTGGAACATCTAGGAAGGCTCCGAAGGGCGATGGCGTTACTGGCAGCATATGATACGGGATCGTGAGTGGTGAGTGGTGAGTGGTGAGTGGTGAGTGGTGAGTGGTGAGTGGTGAAGTATTCTGGTTTCACAGACGCCTAATGACAAAGCTCAAGTAAAAGGCGGCCGGCATAGGCCGGCCAATCTTCTTAAAGAAAATCACTTCAAACCCACTACTACGCATCAAACAAAATGATCAGCTATCGGTATCCCAAGCGGTAATGATCGCATCCTCAACACTACCAGGATCAGCAGCAGAATAGGTTACAACACCGTCTGCCTGACTGAGCTCAGAGCAGGCAGGTTCAACATCATCCCCATCACCATAATTAGCACCGAGAACATCCTCTGCGCTCGGGATAGAATCCTCGCCAGCAGCATATGCAGCCGCAACAGCAGTGCTATATGAACGCGCATCTGATTCACAAGCACTGTTCGCACTTCTCTCTGTATAATCTTGATATTGAGGAATCGCAATCGCGGCCAAAATCCCAATAATCGCGACGACGATCAGCAGCTCGATCAGGGTAAAGCCGCCTTGGGTACTCAGCGTCCTTTTCGGCATAATCTGCACGTTCATTATTTACCTCCTTGCCTTGATCGCATCACGTCGCCTGACGGTCGACTTCGCGTTCGGGCGCCACCTTGCCGAAGGTTGCTGCAGCGTCCCTGGCAGCCGAGCTCGCCAACTGGCCGGTTTATCTACGAATGGCCCATACCGCCCTCTCACTTACACTAAGTTACAGCCTGCATGCCTGCAAGTTTGCCATCCAGCCCCAGGAAGCGCCTCATGCCCCCAGCCATGCGATAAATGGCTGCGATATACCACACTAAAGTATGACGCCATGCTCGCTCTCGCTGGGCGGGAGTCAGGCATAAGGACTAGAATCATGGCTATGAAACCTTAGACCGTCGTGCCATCCGCCCAGGGAACTGCATGAACGACAACCACTCCGCTTCTGCCGAACACCCCAAACCGATGACCACCCCTGACGCGCGCCCCTCTCAAGCGCCGGGCCACAGCGGCGTGCGCCATGGCATGAGAGGACTGTCGCGACGGCTAGTGGAGGAAGGACTGTTGAACGAGGCGGCGGCCAGCCGCGCCGAGAAGGAGGCCCACGAGTCAGAGATCTCGCTGCTGGAACACGTCATCAAGGCCGGCCTGATCTCGGCCCGTCAGGCCACCTCGGCCGCCGCTCGAGAATACGGCCTGCCCATCATGGACCTGGACGCCCTGCGTCACCAAAGCCTGCCACCCGCTAGGGAGTACCCGGAACGAATCCTGCGCAAGCTGGGCGTACTACCCCTGCATCGTCATGGGCATGGACTCACGGTCGCGGTGCCCTACCCGAGCACCCTGGCCCTGCTGGACGAGCTGCAGTTTGCCACCGGTTTGACACCGGAAGGCATTCTGGCGCCGGTGGACCAGTTGAGCCCGGTGGTGGAAGCCTACCTGTCGCATGGCGAGGCGTCGATGCTCGACGAACTGACAGCCACCGATGATGCCATCGGCGAGCTGCAGTACGAAGATGGGGCCAGCGACGTCAGCAACGAACCGCAGGCGAGCGCCGCCGCCGGTGACGACGCTCCCATCGTCAAGTTCGTGAACAAGATCCTGCTGGATGCTATTCGCCGTGGCGCGTCGGATATCCACTTCGAGCCCTACGAGACCAGCTACCGTGTACGCTTTCGCATCGATGGCCTCCTGCACGATGTGGCCCATCCGCCCTTTGCCATGCGCGCGCGCATCGCCGCACGCCTCAAGGTGATGTCGCGGCTGGATATCTCCGAGCGCCGCCTCCCTCAGGACGGGGCCATCAAGCTGAAGATATCGTCCACGCGTTCCATCGACTTTCGCGTCAACTCGCTGCCTACCGTTTACGGCGAAAAACTGGCGCTGCGGATCCTCGACCCGGCCTCAGCGCAGATGGGCATCGAAGAGCTCGGCTTCACCGCCGAACAGCGCGTCATGTACGAGGGAGTGCTGGAGCAGCCGCAGGGCATGATTCTGGTGACCGGCCCTACCGGCAGCGGCAAGACAGTGACGCTCTACACTGGCATCAACATGCTCAACGACATCGAGCGCAATATCTGCACCGCCGAGGACCCGGTGGAGATCAAGGTCCCTGGAGTCAACCAGGTCAATGTCTTGCCCAAGATCGGCTTGGACTTCGCCAGCGCCCTGCGCGCCTTTCTGCGGCAGGATCCTGACGTGGTGATGGTTGGTGAGATACGCGATCTGGAAACCGCTGAGATCGCCGTGAAGGCCTCCCAGACCGGCCATCTGGTGCTCTCCACCGTACACACCAACTCTGCGGCAGAGACGCTGACGCGCCTGGCCAACATGGGCGTCCCCCCCTTCAACATTGCCAGCTCGGTGAGTCTGATCATTGCCCAACGCCTGGCGCGGCGACTGTGCCATCACTGCAAGCAACCGGCCGCGATGCCCCGCGAGACGCTGCTGGCGCAGGGTTTAAGCGAGACCGAGGTCGATGGCGCAGCCCTGTTCGAGCCCGTTGGCTGCCAGCACTGTACTCAAGGGTTCAAGGGCCGCGTCGGTATCTACGAGGTAGTACCGGTCAGCGAGGCGATGAGCCGGCTGATCATGACCCACGGCAACGCCATGGACTTTGACGCCCAGGCACGCGAGGAAGGTCACCCGGACCTGCGGCGCAGCGGGTTGATGAAGGTCATCCAGGGAGTGACCAGCCTGGCCGAGGTCAATCGCGTGACAACGGATTGAGGATCCGTCACTTCTCCACCGCCCACGCATCACAACTCACAACTCACTAGACCGCAGGAAATGTCAGCATGCCCACCGCCGCCATGCGCAAGCCGCAAAAGTTGAAGCTCTATCGCTGGCGATGGTCCGGCAAGGGGCCACAGGGTCGCAAGATCGGCGGTGAGATCATCGCGTCACGGCGCATTGAGGTCGAGCGCGAGCTCACCAGCCAGAACATCATCGTCAAGAGCATTCGCCGCAAGAGCGTCATCGGCAACGGCATGGGCAGGATCAAGCCGCGCGATACCATGCTGTTCGCACGCCAGATGGCGACCATGATCCGCGCCGGGGTCCCGGTCATGCAGGCGTTCCAGGTAGTGGCCGAGAGCATGAAGAAGCCGGCCATGCGTGCCCTCGTGCAGGAGCTGATGAATGAGGTGGCCGCTGGCGCCAGTTTTTCGGAGGCACTTAGGCGTCATCCTCACGACTTCGACCGGCTGTTCTGCAACCTGGTGGAGGCCGGCGAGCAGTCCGGTTCGCTGGACCGCATGCTCGAGCGCGTGGCCACCTACAAGGAAAAAGTGGAATCCATCAAGTCGCGAGTCAAGAAGGCGCTTTGGTACCCGGCAGCAGTCATCGCGGTGGGTGTCGGGGTTACCGCCCTGCTGCTGATCAAGGTGGTGCCTCAGTTCGAAGGCCTGTTCCGCGGTTTCGGCGCCGAACTGCCGGCGATGACACGCATGACGATCCAGCTCTCGGAACTCGCCCAGCAATACTGGTTAAGCGCACTGGGTACCACGGTGATCGCAATCCTCCTGATCCGGGCCAGCATCAAACGCTCCGACACCTTCGCCTACCGCATGCACGCCCTGTCATTACGCATTCCGATAGTGGGGGACATCCTCGACAAGTCCTGCGTGGCTCGCTACTCACGCACACTGGCCACCACTTTCGCGGCTGGGGTCCCTCTGGTCGAGGCACTGGAGACGGCTGCCGGCGCCACCGGAAATAAGGTCTACGAACGTGCAGTGCATCAGGTTCGCGATGACGTGGCCACCGGCCAGCAGTTGCACTTCGCCATGCGCATCACCGAACGCTTCCCGGCCCTCGCCGTGCAGATGGTCGGGATCGGCGAGGAAGCCGGTGCCCTGGACGCCATGCTCAACCGCGTGGCGGACTACTACGAGGAAGAAGTCGACAATCAGGTCGATGCGCTCACTTCGCTGCTCGAGCCCTTCATCATCGTGGTACTCGGCTTGCTGGTCGGCGGCCTGGTGATCTCCATGTATCTACCGATCTTCGAGCTGGGGACGGTGATTTAGGGGTAAGAGGCAAGAGTTCACCTCACCCACCACACCTTCTACCTTGAACCTCGCTTCTATCCCGGAAGCGGTGCCTGCATGGCAGAAACCACGACAGGCCGCAGCCGAAGCACCAGATCACTAACCGAAACACGTTCGCCATAGTCGTGCTCGGCGATGTCGCGCAGTGCATCCAACCCGGATAGGGTGAAGATCACCGAACCGAGAATGAAGTGCAGGCGCCAGAAGCGTTCGGCATCGGGAAGCTCGGGAGTGGCCCGTCGCACCAGCTCGGTAAAGCGGGTAAAGACATCGCCATACTCGGTTTGAATGTAACCACGCAAGTGGCCCTGGGCCTGGCTATAGGCGAGCCCCAGCAGACGCATGAAGACCTTCAGGCTGTTGCGCTCGGCCGGCACCTCGAGCACCGTCCTGGCCATGGTCTCGAGCAGTTCTTCCAACGGAATCTCGCTTCCATCCCGCTCATGTCGAGCTTCCAGCTCATCCAGCGCACGGTGAAAGCGCTCGGTAAAGGGATCGAGGTAGCGCGCGAAGACCGCCTGGATCAGCGACTTCTTGGAACCGAAATGGTAGTTGACTGCAGCCAGGTTGACCTTGGCCTTGCTGGTGATGTTGCGCAGCGATGTCTCGGCGAAGCCGCGTTCGGCGAACAGCACCTCGGCGGTATCGAGAATGCGAGTGACGGTATCGGGCTGGGCCATCGTGTCAATCCGGGGTGGGCAGAGGTTAAAATTGAACGAACAGTTAGAAACGACTGTTTGAATCTTTGCGTAGTCTACGAGAGTGAGGGATTTACCTCAACGGGGTCAACCATCACATGTTTGAAACGAATCACGCCTTGATGGCGGACGCGCTGGCCGTCGTCCACTGCTGGACGTACAGGATGGCTTTTACTGGATGGAATCCCATGCTGTATACTTAACCAATAATCGCCTAGCCATCCGCTCCGGAGGTCGCATGACACGCCCCCTCACGCCACGCCAGAAGAACGTCTACGACTTCATCGTCAAGACCATGAACGAGCTGGGCTACCCCCCCACCCGAGCGGAAATCTCCCGGGCATTGGGGTTCAAGTCGGCCAATGCCGCCGAAGAGCATCTGCGCGCCCTGGAGCGCAAGGGCGTCATTCGTGTGATCCGCGGTACCTCTCGGGGCATCCGCCTTCCCGTGCAGGAGGCCGAAACAACCACCGCCGGAGAGGCCAGCAACGACGAGCCAAGCCAAGGTCTGCCGATAATCGGCGAAGTGGCCGCCGGCAGCCCTATCCTCGCCGCCGAGCACATCGACCGTTACTGCCCGCTGCCTCCCGAGTATTTCACGCCGCGAGCCGACTACCTGCTTCGGGTGCGTGGCCTGTCGATGAAGGACGTGGGCATCCTGGAGGGCGACCTGCTGGCCGTACATCGCACCGACCGCATCCGCGACGGTCAGATCGTGGTGGCACGCCTCGAGGAGGAAGTGACGGTCAAGCGTTTCCACCGCCAGGGGCATCACGTGCGACTCGAGGCGGAAAATCCCGACTTTGCTGCTATCGAGGTAGACCTGCGACACGAGGCACTCGAGATCGAGGGCATTGGCGTGGGGGTCATCCGCGGCGGCAACGGTCAAGCCCTAGCGTAATCACTTGCCGAGCTATTCCACACGGCGTTTACGCTCTTCTCAGAATGCTCATTGAACGGCTCATCAACTCGCACACGAGCCCGGTCCGTTCTTCGTCGAGCTTTGCCTTGCGACCCATAAAGATGTGGGAAGTGCGTTGGCCCGTAGGGAACGGGCCTAGCCAAGGACTGCGCTCGGAAAGCGCTCCAGCCAGGAGGTTGCCGCCTTGACGCGCAAGATCCTGCACGCCGACTGCGACTGCTTCTACGCGGCGGTCGAGATGCGCGATGATCCCAGCCTGCGCGACATTCCCCTGGCCATCGGCCGCTCGCGCGAGCATCGCGGGGTCATCGCCACCTGCAACTATCCGGCTCGGGCCTATGGCATTCACTCGGCGATGCCCACGGCTCAGGCCCTGCGCCTGTGTCCTCACCTCACCCTGCTGCCAGGCGATTTCGACAAGTACCGCGAGGTATCGCGACAGATTCAAGCGATCTTCCATGAGCTCACCCCCCTGGTGGA
This sequence comes from Halomonas sp. B23F22_20, assembly GCF_043496985.1. Taxonomy (NCBI): domain Bacteria; kingdom Pseudomonadati; phylum Pseudomonadota; class Gammaproteobacteria; order Oceanospirillales; family Halomonadaceae; genus Halomonas; species Halomonas sp. B23F22_20. Next base: position 881 of record NZ_JBIEKH010000040.1, on the reverse strand, counting down.
GCCGTTGTCGCTGGACGAAGCCTATCTGGACGTGACGGACGTGGAGGGTTTCCAGGGCAGCGCCACCTGGATGGCCCAGTGGCTGAAACGGGAATGCCTGGCCCGAACCGGCATCATCGTATCGGTGGGTGCCGCCCCAGCCAAGTTCCTGGCCAAGGTGGCCAGCGACTGGGACAAGCCCGACGGTCTGACGGTGATTCCGCCGCAGCAAGTGGATGGCTTCGTAGCCAATCTGCCGGTCAAGAAATTACATGGCGTAGGGCCAGCCACAGGGGCACGACTGGAGGCGCTGGGCGTCGAAAGCTGTGCAGACCTGCGCCGTTTGCCTCGTGAGCGATTGATCGAGGAGTTCGGGAAGTTCGGCCACCGGCTGTTCGAACTGGCCAGGGGCATCGACGAGCGTCCGGTGAAGATCGAGCGAGAGCGCAAGTCGGTGAGCGTCGAGACCACCTTCGACAGCGACCTCCCCGACCTCGGCCAGGCCCGGGGGGCTCTGGCACCGCTCTTCGAACGACTCGAGGAACGCCTCGAGCGCCATGGACGCCCGGCAATCGCCGGGCTGTTCGTGAAGGTCCGCTTCGACGACTTCAGCCTGACCACCCTCGAGAGCCGCGGCCAGGCCATCGATCGGCCCAGCTTCGAGCGCCTGCTGGCACAGGCCTGGACCCGTGCCGAACGACCCGTGCGACTGCTGGGCGTAGGCGTTCGATTGCAACCCGAAGCCGCCCGGCAGCAGCTGACCCTGCCGCTATAGCGCCCGTCGCCCGTCGCCCGTCGCCCGTCGCCCGTCGCCCGTCGCCCGTCGCCCGTCGCCCGTCGCCCGTCGCCCGTCGCCCGTCGCCCGTCGCCCGTCGCCCGTCGCCCGTCGCCCGTCGCCCGTC
>NZ_JBIEKH010000003.1:219255-263027 GCF_043496985.1 Halomonas sp. B23F22_20 | reverse complement strand
GCAGCCCGCAGCCCGCAGCCCGCAGCCCGCAGCCCGCAGCCCGAAGCCCGCAGCCCGCAGCCCGCAGCCCGCAGCCCGAAGCCCGAAGCCCGAAGCCCGAAGCCCGAAGCCCGAAGCCCGAAGCCCGAAGCCCGAAGCCCGAAGCCCGAAGCCCGAAGCCCGAAGCCCGAAGCGGTATGTTCCACGTGAAACATCGGCCAAAAAAAGGGCCGGCGAGTCGCCTCGCCGGCCCTTTGTCGTCGGTTCCGCTTCGCTTAGTGCTGAAGCTCGGCGATGTCCGCCACCTCGAGGAACAACGCCTGCAGGCTGGCCAAAAGGGCGAGTCTGTTGCGCTTCACGTCCTCGTCCTCGGCCATGACCATCACGTCATCGAAGAAGCGGTCGACCGGCTCGCGCAGGGTCGCCAGCACGTCGAGGGCATCGCTGTAGCGCGCCTCGGCGAACAGCGGAGCGACTTTCTCGTGGCAGCCGCTCAGGGCTTCGGCCAGGGCTTTCTCGGCGTCTTCCTTGAGCAGGGTAGTGTCGACCGTGGCGGATACGTCGCCGTCCTGCTTGGTGAGGATGTTGGAGACCCGCTTGTTGGCCGCGGCCAGGGCGGCGGCCTCTTCACGGCGCGCGAAGGCATTCACCGCCTGCAGGCGACGGGCGAAGTCCAGCGGCTTGGTGACCGGGCGGGAACGCACGGCCAGGTAGACCTCGGCGCCGATGCCTTCGTCCTGAGCCCAGGCGCGGAAGCGGTCGAGCATATAGGCCAGCACCTCGTCGACCAGGCCATCGGCGTAGGGCAGTTCCTGATGCTGGGCGGCGGCCAGTTCCAGCAGTTCGCGCAGATCCAGATCCAGCTTGCCCTGAATCAGGATGTTGAGCACGCCGATGGCGGCACGACGCAGGGCGAAAGGGTCCTTGGTGCCGGTGGGCCGCTGGCCGATGCCGAAGATGCCGGTCAGGGTGTCGAGGCGATCGGCCAGGGCCAGGGCCTGGCCGGTGCGGGTCTGCGGGATGGCATCGCCGGCGAAACGCGGTAGGTACTGCTCCTCGAGCGCCCTGGCGACTTCCGCATCCTCGCCGTCATGAGTGGCGTAGTAGCGGCCCATGACCCCCTGCAGCTCCGGGAACTCCAGTACCATTTCGGTCACCAGGTCGCACTTGGCCAGTTCGGCGGCGCGGCGGGCGTGGGCGACTTCGCCGTCAATGCGGCCGGCGATGAAAGCGGATACCGCAGCGTTGCGATGGGCCTTGTCGGCCAGCGTGCCGAGCTTCTGCTGGAAGACCACACTGGAGAGATCGGCGATGCGCTTGGCCAGCGGATGCTGACGGTCGGTCTCGTAGAAGAAGGCCGCGTCGGCCAGGCGAGGGCGGATAACCTTCTCGTTGCCTTGGATCACCAGCTCCGGTGAGGGGCTGTCGATGTTCGAGACGGTAATGAAGCGCGGCTTGAGGTTGCCCTCGGAGTCCAACAGGTGGAAATACTTCTGGTTGGCCTTCATCGAGGAGATCAGGCACTCGGCCGGGACCTCGAGGAAGCGCTCGTCGAAGCCGCCTGCCAGGGCGACTGGCCATTCCACCAGGCCGCTGACCTCGATCAGAAGGTCCTCGTCGATCACCGCCTGTGCTTCCTGTACCTCGGCTTCGGCTAGCACCTGCTCGCGGATGCGCTCGCGGCGCTTGTCGCGATCGGCCAGCACCCAGGCCTGCTCCAGCGTCTCGAGGTAGTCATCGGCGTGGGCGAGCTCGATCGGCTCGGGAGCATGGAAGCGATGGCCGCGGGTGGTGCGGCCGGAGGTCAGACCCAGGGCGCTGGCTTCGACGACGTCGCTGCCATAGAGCATTACCAGCCAGTGAGCCGGGCGGGAAAACTCGATCCGAGAGGCTCCCCAGCGCATGTTCTTGGGCACCGGTAGGCCGGCGATCGCCTTTTCAACGATGGCGGGCAGCAGTGCGGTGGTAGCTTCGCCCAGCTGCTGCTCGCGGTAGCCGAGCCAGGTGCCCTTGTCGGTTTCCAGGTGGATCAACTGATCCACCTCGACGCCGCAGGAGCGGGCGAAGCCCTGAGCGGCCTTGGTCGGCTCGCCGTCCTTGAAGGCGGCGGCCAGGGCCGGACCGCGGCGCTCGACCTCGCGGTCCGGCTGCTTGTCGGCCAGCCCGGGGACCCGCACGGCCAGTCGGCGTGGAGAGCCGTAGGCCTTCACCTCGTCGTGGGCGATATCAGCGTCGGCCAGGCCCCGGGTGATGCCGTTGGCGAGGGCGTCGGAAAGTTTGTCGATCGCGCCCGGCGGCAGTTCTTCGACGCCCAGTTCGACCAGAAAGCTATCGGCTGCCATCTCAAGCGTCTCCTTCGGCAAGTAGTTCGCGGCGCAGGGCTTCGGGGGCCAGCGGGAAGCCGGCGGCCTTGCGCGATTCGTAGTAGGCGTGGGCCACGTCTCGGGCCATGGTACGGACGCGCAGGATGTAGCGCTGGCGTTCGGTCACCGAGATGGCATGGCGAGCGTCGAGCAGGTTGAAGGTGTGCGAGGCCTTGAGCACTTGCTCGTAAGCAGGCAGTGGGAGGCCGGCCTCGATCAGCTTGGCGCACTCGCCTTCCTGGTGGTCGAAGGCGGCGAAAAGCGCTGGCACGTCGGCGTGCTCGAAGTTGTAGGTCGACTGCTCGCGCTCGTTCTGCAGGAAGACGTCGCCGTAGGTGACCTTGCTGCCGTCGGGGGCAACGGTCCACACCAGGTCGTAGACGCTGTCGACGTCCTGGACGTACATGGCGATGCGCTCGATGCCGTAGGTCAGCTCGCCGGTGACCGGGAAGCACTCCAGGCCGCCGGCCTGCTGGAAGTAGGTGAACTGCGTCACCTCCATGCCGTTGAGCCAGACCTCCCAGCCCAGGCCCCAGGCGCCGAGGGTGGGGGATTCCCAGTTGTCCTCGACGAAGCGGATGTCATGAACCAGCGGGTCGATGCCGAGACGCTTGAGCGAACCCAGGTAGAGCTCCTGAAGGTCGGCTGGGGACGGCTTCATCACTACCTGGAACTGGTAGTAATGCTGCAGGCGGTTGGGGTTTTCCCCGTAGCGGCCGTCGGTAGGGCGACGGGAAGGCTGCACGTAGGCGGCATTCCAGGTCTCGGGACCGATGGAACGCAGGAAGGTGGCCGGGTGAAAGGTCCCGGCGCCGACCTCCATATCCAGAGGCTGGAGGACCACGCAGCCCTGTTCGGCCCAGTACTGCTGCAGGGCCAGGATCAGGCCCTGGAAGGTTGTCACGTCTGGCGTCGACTGTGTCATTGGCGGGTCACCGTTGGCCATGAATTCACGAGCCGTCAAGTATACAATCACGGGCAGATCGGTTATAGGCGCAGCCCGGAATACCTGGGTTATAGGGCTGCGGGAAATCGCGAGGGGCGCCGGGGACAGCTCGTTGAGGAGGTCCTACGCTAGGGGTGAGGAGGATTCCTCCGAACGGGCTGGCCATGGATGGCCAGCACCGGCCCTGCAAGTGGCGCAGGATGCAAGAGCGCCGCAGGGCGTCGGTAGCGCCCAAGGAAGGGTTCACACCGCCTCCTTGGAGAGCTGTCGCCGAATCAGCCCCGTTCGGAGGCACCCGGTTTGCCCGCCAGTGCCCGCATAGAGAGGAATCCCCATGATCGTAGTGACAGGCGGAGCCGGCTTCATCGGCTCGAATCTGGTCAAGGCACTCAACGAGCGCGGCCGCGACGACGTGCTGGTGGTCGACGACCTCCGCGACGGCACCAAGTTCGCCAACCTCGCCGACTGCACCCTCGGCGACTATCTGGACAAGGACGACTTCCTGGCCCGGGTCAAGGCCGCCCTCAACGGCGAGAACCCGCACCTGCCGCCCATTGAGGCGATCTTCCATGAGGGTGCCTGCTCCGACACCACGGAGTGGGACGGTCGCTTCATGCTCGAGAACAACTTCGAGTACTCCAAGGAACTGCTGCACTTCTGCCAGCTCAAGGGCATCCCCTTCATCTACGCCTCCTCGGCGGCGACCTACGGCGGCAGCGAGGTGTTCCGCGAGGAGCCCGAGCACGAGAAGCCGCTCAACGTCTACGGCTATTCCAAGCTGCTGTTCGACCAGTATGTGCGGGCCCGCCACGACGAGTTCGAGAGCCAGGTGGTGGGCTTCCGCTACTTCAACGTCTATGGCCCCCGCGAGCAGCACAAGGGCAAGATGGCCAGCGTCGCCTACCACCACCATACCCAGATCAGCGGCGGCCAGGACCTCAAGCTGTTCGGTGCCTGGGACGGCTATGAGGCCGGCATGCAGAGCCGCGACTTCATCTACGTGGGCGACGTGGTGGACGTGAACCTGTGGTTCCTCGACCACCCCGAGGCCTCCGGCATCTTCAACCTGGGCACCGGCCGCGCCGAGCCGTTCAAGGCGATCGGCGAGGCGGTCACCGACTACTACGGCAAGGGCAGGATCGAGTACATCGACTTCCCCGACGAGCTCAAGGGCCGCTACCAGAGCTACACCCGCGCCGATATCCAGCGGCTGCGCGAGGCCGGCTACGACCGCGAGTTCCACACCGTCGCCGAGGGCGTGAAGGCCTATCTGGAGTGGCTGAATGCCTGAGCCGGGCGAGCGCATCCTGGTCGTCGGCCCGTCCTGGGTCGGCGACATGGTCATGGCCCAGAGCCTGTTCAAGACGCTCAAGGTCCGGGACCCCGCGGCGCGCATCGGCGTGGTGGCGCCGGCCTGGTCGCGGCCCATCCTCGAGCGGATGGAAGAGGTCGACGAAGTCGCCGCCCTGGAAGTGGCCCACGGCGAGTTCGGCTGGGCTGCGCGGCGCAAGCTGGCGGCATCGCTTCGCGGGCGCTTCGAGCGCGCCATCGTGCTGCCGCGCTCCTGGAAGTCGGCGCTGGTGCCCTTCCTGGCGCGCATTCCACGGCGTGTCGGCTTCCACGGCGAGCAGCGCTTTGGGCTGCTCAACGAGCGCCGCCGTCTGGAAAAGGCGGTGCTCGACCAGACCGTGAAGCGCTTCGTGTCGCTGGGACTGCCGGCGGAGGAGGCGGCGAGCGGCGACTTCCCGATCCCGCGCCCGGCACTGCGGCGCGACGACGCCAACCTGGCGTCGTTGCACGCATCGCTCGGTATCGGGAGTCGCCCTGCCATCGCCATGATGCCTGGCGCCGAGTACGGCCCTGCCAAGCAATGGCCGCTCGCGTATTTCCGCAGCCTGGCCGAGGCGCTGATCGCCGAGGGCTTCGAGGTGCGGGTGATGGGCGGGCCCAAGGACCAACCCGCCGGCGAGACCATCGCCGGCGGGCTCGATCATGCCCATAACCTGTGTGGCAAGACGCGGTTGGCCGACGCCGTGGACCTGCTTGCCGACTGCCGCCAGGCGGTGACCAATGATTCGGGGCTGATGCACGTGGCCGCCGCCGCGGGCACCCGCATCCAGGCGATCTACGGCTCCTCCTCGCCGGCCTATACGCCGCCGCTCACCGAGAACGCCGAGATCCACTATCTGGCGCTGGACTGCTCGCCCTGCTTCGAGCGGACCTGCCCACTGGGACACACCAACTGCCTCAAGCAGCAGTCGCCCGAGCGGCTGTTGCGCGCCATCCTCAGCGACTAGCTGCGCCGCTATCGGGCTGGTCCGGCGTCGCCGAGGCCGGCTCCGGGCGAGGCAGGTCCAGCCCCTCCCAGAGCCGACGCTGCAGTGCGGTTTCCTCCTTGAGCCGGGCGTTGAGCGGCTCGAGCCCATAGCGCTCGACCAGGGTCGGCTCGTTGGCAAGCAGCGAGACCCCAAGCCCCGCCCGGTGATGGTCGAGGCGGAAGCCCATCGCCTCGAGCACCGTGGGCAGCACGTCCATGGTCGTGGCTTCGCGGCGCAGGCGGCGAGGTACCAGATCGTTGTGGAGCAGCATCAGGGTATTGGCCCGAGGCCCTGCGATCAGATCCTCCCAGGCCGAGACGCGCATGGTCAGGTGGTCGCTGGCGATCACCACCAGGGTGTTGGCCAGCAACCCTTCGGCCTCGAGCCGCTCGACCAGTTGCTTGACCAGCCAGGCCGAGCACTCCACCGAATAAAGGATATCCACGCCGTCGTGCTCGCCCTGGTGGCGGCGGCAGGCCTGGGCCGGATAGCCGGCGGGAGGGTGGGTGCCGAGGCTCAGGGCGAGCACGCCCCAGGGGCCGCCTTCGGCCTCGCGGCGGCGGATCTCTTCCAGGGTGAAGTCGTAGAGGCTGTCGTCGTACAAGCCCCAGCTGTTGAGATAGTCGGGGTCCTCGAGGCGCGGGGCCAGGGTCTCTCGACCGCGAACCCGGTCGAAGCCGTGGCCGGTGTAGAAGCGTCCCTTGCCGGCGAAGCGAGTGCTGGCGCCGCCCAGATACGTGAGGTGATAGCCTTGGGCGGCGAGCAGGTCGCCCAGGCAGTTCACTCCGGGGACCACCCGCTCCAGGGGCTCGAACTGGCTGTCGTGGAGCAGCCCGGCCGGCATCAGCGGCGTACCACACTGACTGGCGATCATTCCGGCCATGGTCCAGCCGGTATTGTCGAGCTGACGTACGCCCTCGAAGACCACCCCGCGCTGGCCCAGCTCGGCGAGCGGCGCGTAGGCGTCGCCAAAGCGCTCGCGATCCGCGTAGGTGCGTTCCAGGCTCTCCAGGTACAGCACTAGCAGGTTAGGGGGCTTGGCCGGTGTTTCCCGTATCACCGGTGGCACGTAGCGGCGATCCAGCCAGGCACCATCCTCGGTGACCAGTGCTGCGCCGCGCTGGCCGAGGCCGAGCAGCAGGGGGTTGCCGATCAGCAGCAGCACGGCCAGCAGTCGCTCCCGACGGGCCCAGCGGGCATCGGTGCGTACCAGCCAGGTGAAAGCCGCCAGAATCGGCAGCATGGCCAGCGTATAGAGCACGGCGGCGGCCAGGCGCTCGCCACCGCCGTGCTCGCCGATCCCCGCCTGGAGATGGAAGAACACCGCCCCCAGATCGACCTTGCCGAAGCTGTCGGCCAGGTAGACGTAGATGCCCCACAGGGTCAGCGGCAACAGCGACCAGGGCCAGCGAAGGCCTGGCAGCGAGTCGCCCGAAGCGGTTCCCCAGCGGCGCGCATGGGCCAGCCACAGCCAGCCGGCGGCGATCGGCCACATCGCCAGGGTCGGTAGCCGGGTCGTGATGACGGCAGTGAACCCCAAGGCCAGGCCCAGGGTCAGCAGGGCCCACCAGCGGGGCCGCCGGAGGCGGGGGAGCAGGATACGGTCAGGCATCATCGGCGTCGGCGGCGCGCTCGTTCTCGTACAGCTCGTTCAGCTTGGCATACTTCATGTAAGCGTGAAATGCCGTGGTCATGGCCACGGTGAAACCGTCAACCCCCTGGAAGAGGCCGCCCTTGAGGATCAGCTTGCGAAAGGTCGCGGTGGCCGCATGCAGCGCCGGATTGATGGCGGAGGGGGGCTTGCCGCGCTCCTTCATGGCCCAGGCATCGCGGCTCGAGAGGGCATCGATGCGGCTGATCCAGTGCGAGAGGTCGCGATAGGTAAAGTGGCGGATGTGGGCGCTCAGGTCCACCACCGAGGGCGCCTGCACCGAAGAGTGTGCCTTCTTGGGCAGGTAGCCCGAGGTGGTGCGGTTGTAGAGTCGGGTGACCGGATCGGGGTAGAAGCCGGCGGCACGGATCCAGTGGCGTCCGGCGAAGTTGCGGCGCCGAAACCGGAAGGCCTGCTGCGGGTCGTCCAGTGTCAGGCCGTGGATCGCCTCGACGGCGTCGTCGTCGAGGCGCTCGTCGGCGTCCAGCGCCAGGATCCAGTCGTGGCGCGCTTGGGGCACGGCGAAAGCCTTCTGGGGGCCATCGCCGAGATAGGGCTGGTGGATCACCCGAGCGCCGGCGGCCTCGGCGAGGGCCACCGTGTCGTCCTGGCTGCCGGAGTCGACGACGATCACCTCGTCGCAGACCCGCTGCAAGGAGGCGATGCAGTCGGTGACGTTGTCGGCCTCGTTGAGCGTGATGATGATGCCGGAGATGGGCGTCATGGGCGGGGCTCGCTGATCGGGGAGGTTGGCAGTCGTTCGGCGATGGCCGCGGCGGCGGACGCGAGGTCGATGGCCGCCATGTCCGCCTCGTGGGCGCCGTCGGGCGGGCAGAAGGCCAGGCGCCGGTCCTCGGCGTTGCAGGTCTGCCAGCGTAGCGGGGTCGCCGAACGACGGGAAGGGTAGAAACCCGCAGTGGGCCGGTTCAGGCTGGCGGCAATGTGCAGCGGCCCGGTGGAGCCGGCAATGAACAGGTCGGCCGCCGCCAGGCTGCGGGCGAAGGCCTCGAGTCCGGGGCTCGGCGGCAGGCGTCTGGCCTCGAGTCCGGCGTTGACGAGCGTGTCGCACAGCGCATCGGCGTTGTCGGTCTCGCCGGGCCCGGCGGTGATCACCCAGGCGGGGGAGGTGCCCCTGGCGCGCAGTCGGCCGTCGACGTCGACGGCCAGCCGGGCGTAGGCCTCGGGCGCGAGGTTGACCGCAGAACCGCCGCTGCCAGGGTGCAGGAACAGCCAGGGTCGGCCGTCGGCGAGCCCAGTGGCCTCGGCCACGGCTTCGCGCTGGCGGGTGCGCTCGTCGGCGCCCTGCGGCCAGTAGGGCGGCACCGGCCGCGGCGGTATCGTGATTCCCAACGCTTCGAGCAGCGCCTCGGCGAGCTCCAGGTTGTAGACGTACTCGGGCTTCTCCGAACGCGACCTGCGCTGGGTGATGCGACGGTTGTAGAATAGCTGTGCCCACTTGGTGGCCGGCGCCAGGCGCAGTGGGATGCCGGCCCGCCAGCCCAGCCAGCCGATGCGCGGCGTGGAGAACAGCGTCAGCAGGGCATCGAAGCGATCGGCCTTCAGGCGAGCCACCAGCTCGCGTTGGCCCTCGCGGCCGGCGTCCTCGCCGGGGTCGATGATCACCTCATCCACCCAGGGGCAGGCATGGGCCATGGGGGCGGTATAGTCCGGGACCAGCACGCTGACATGGGGGCGCGGCGTGGCGGCCTTGAGAGCCGCCAGGGCCGGCCAGGCCAGCATGAAGTCGCCGAGCTTGTCGTTGCGGACCGCCAGCAGGCGCGGCGGCCGTTGGTCGGAGAAACTCGTCATGGGGCTCCCGAGCCCCGCCATCGAATGGAGGATGCCTTGCGACCCAAGGTCATGCAGCTCTGCCTCTCGAACGGCTGGGGCGGACTGGAAATGTATCCTGCCCGGATTATACCCGAGCTGGCTCGCCAGGGGTGGGAGGCCCACGGCCTGGCGCTTGCCGGCTCCCGGGTGGCAGCGAGCCTCGAGGACGCTGGCGTTGCGCCGTTGACGGTGGCGTCCCGCGGCCAGGCGCTGTGGCGAATCGGCAGCATCCTCGCTTACCTCAAGGCCCAGCGGATCGACGTCGTGCACTGTCACAAGTCCAGCGATCTTCGCCTGGGCGCGCTGCTGGCCACGCTGCGCCCGGGACTCAAGCTGTTCTTCACCGATCACATGGGCGTCACACGACCCAAGCGCGATCTCTACCACCGCTGGGCCTATGGCCGCGTGCGTCGGCTGTTCTCGATCAGCGAGGCGACCCGCAAGCGCAACCTGGCGGCCTTCCCGCTGCCCGCCGAGCGCATTCGACGGCTCTACCTCGGCATCGATCCGACTCCCTACGTCGATGGCCTCCGCGACGGGGAGTGGGCATCGCTGCGCGCCGAGTTGGGCGTGCCCGAAGGCGCGGTGGCCATCGGCCTTCCCGGGCGGATCACGCCGGGCAAGGGGCAGCGAGTCTGGGTCGAGGCGCTGTCGAGGCTCGCCGAGCGGGCCGAGACAGGCAGGCTCGCGTCAACCTGGCATGGCGTGGTGATCGGCGGGCTCGACGCGGGGGAGGGCAGCAACGTGGCCTTCGTCGAGGAACTACGCGAGCGCATCGAGGCGCTAGGGCTCGGCTCGCGGATCACCTTCTCAGGCTTTCGCGCCGACCTGCCGCGCTGCCTGCAGGCGCTGGATATCGTCTGCACGCCCTCGCGCAACGAGGCCTTCGGCTTGACGGTGATCGAGGCCATGGCTGCCGGCCGGCCTGTAGTGGGGGCGTCGAGCGGGGCGATTCCCGAACTGGTGAGCCCGGAGACCGGGCGCCTCGCCGCACCCGAATCGCCCGAGCAGTGGGCCGCGGCGCTGGCCGAGCTGGTCGATGATGCCGCGCTGCGCGAACGGCTCGGCGCCGCCGGCAGGATACGGGCGCTTGAGGATTTCACCTTGGCTCACCACGTGGCGGCGCTGGTGGCGGAATACGCCGGTCAGGCGGCGCTCCGGGAAGAGGCATAGCCGCGGCGGATGGCTGCCATGGCCGGGGCGGCGTCGAACTTGGCCAGCGAGCGGGCCAGTCGCTCGAGGTTGGCCTCTTGCCAGGCGCCGGGTGAGCGCAGCCGGCAGCGGTCGAGGTCGATCAGCCATGGCCGCTCGGCGGCATCGACCAGCAGGTTGCGGGCGTTGAGGTCCACGTGGTCCAGGCCGGCGTCGTGGAAACGACGCACCGTGGCGCCGATCCGCTCCAGCAGCTCGTCGTCGGCGTCGCTGAGCCGTTCGGCGAGGGTGCGGGCCCCAGAGAGGCGCACGGTGATCAGGCCGGCCTCGTAGGTGGGGCCATGGCGGGTCGCGGCGGCGGCCACCGGGCGCGGTACCGGCAGGCCGAGGGAAAAAAGCCGGGCGGTCAGTCGCAGTTCGCGGAAGGAACGGGTGCTCTCGGCCCCGGTCCATAAGTAGCGCGACTCGCTGAGCCGAGCGACCAGGCCGCCGCGGCGGTAGGGGCGCAGCACCCACTCTTCGTCGCCTGCGTCGAGGAACAGGCTGGCGCCGCGGCCGGGTGCCTCGCCGGTCACGCGTGCCTGACGGCGCCAGTGGTCGGGATCGAAGGTCGACGGGCCGATTTGTGGCGCCCCATCGGCGTCACATAAACTGTCCGCATCATATAAAATGAAAACCTTTCCCGTTCGAAACGTTGCCAATCGCATGAAGCATCCTCTGCCCGCCAGCCCCGCCCATATCGGCGTGCTGCGCCTTTCCGCCCTGGGCGATGTCTGTAACCTGGTGCCGACGGTTCGTGCCCTGCAGCGCCAATGGCCCCAGGCGCGCATCACCTGGATCATCGGCAAGGGCGAGCACAGTCTACTGGCCGGCCTGTCGGGGGTCGAGTTCGTCGTCTACGACAAAGCTTCGGGCCTGTCGGGAATGCGCGAGCTGTGGCGCCAGCTGGCGGATACCCGCTTCGACGTGCTGTTGCACATGCAGCAGGCGTTGCGTGCCAGCGTCCTTTCACTGGGCCTGAAGGCGGACCTGCGCGTGGGCTATGACAAGGCCCGCGCCAAGGATGCCCAGCACTGGTTCACCCATCGCCAGCTGGCGCCGCATCCGCGGGCCCATGTGCTCGAGTCCTTTCTCGATTTTGCCCGGCTGCTGGGCGTCGAGGACCTCTCACTGGTCTGGGACCTGCCGATTCCCGAGGCCGCCCGCGATGAGGCCGCGGCGTTGACCGGCGGGGCGCCCTATGTGCTGATGAGCCCCTGTGCCAACCCGCGGCTGCGCAACTTTCGCAACTGGTCGGCGGAGGGCTATGCCAGCGTGGTCGAGCACGCTTGGGTCCAGCATGGGCTGAAGACGGTGCTCACCGGCGGCGGCAGCACCCAGGAGCGCGAGATGGGCAGCCGCATCCAGGCCCTGTCCCAACCTGGGGCGGTGATCGACGCCATTGGCGGCTCCTCGCTAAAAGGTCTGTTGGCGCTGATCGACGGCGCCCAGGCGGTGGTGGCGCCGGACTCTGGGCCGGTGCACATGGCCAACGCCCTGGATACGCCGGTGGTTGGCCTCTATGCCACCACCAACCCGGACCGGGCCGCGCCCTATTGCTGGCGCGAGCAGGTGGTGAACCGCTATCCGGACGCGGTGCGTCACTTCCTGCACAAGGAGCCCGAGGCCCTGTCCTGGGGACAGCGGGTCCGTCATCCCGACGCCATGTCGCTGATCCATGCCGACGACGTCATTCGTAACCTCGAGGCGGTGCTGTCCATCGCCGCATCCCGTCAGGAAAGGGAGCCTTCCGATGAAGCTTGATCTGACCGCCCTGGAGCATTCTCGCCTGCTGGTAGTGGGCGATGTCATGCTCGACCGCTACTTCCATGGCGGCACCTCGCGCATCTCCCCCGAGGCCCCGGTGCCCGTGGTGAGGGTTGACGAGTCGGAGGACCGGCCCGGTGGCGCCGCCAACGTGGCGCTTAACATTGCCTCCTTGGGGGCCCGGGCGGCGTTGGCCGGCCTGGTAGGCGAAGACGACAATGCCGACCTGCTGACGCGCCGCCTCGAGGATGCCGGTGTGAGCACTCACTTCGCTCGTAGCGCAGGGATACCAACGATCACTAAGCTCAGGGTGATGAGCCGGAACCAGCAGCTGATCCGCCTCGACTTCGAGCAGAGTCTCGGCGACGTGGACACGGGCCCGCTGGCGGAGAAGGTTGAGACGGCCCTGGGCGATGCCGACCTGGTGATCCTCTCCGACTATGGCAAGGGAACCCTGGCCGATGTGCAGGGTTTGATCGACCGTGTGCGGGCCGCCGGCAAGCGTGTGCTGGTAGACCCCAAGGGCGGTGACTTCCGCAAGTATCGGGGCGCCAGCGTGATCACGCCCAACCTGGCCGAGTTCGAGGCGGTCGCCGGTCCCTGTCCTGACGACGCTACCCTGGCCGAGCGTGGCGAGGCACTGCGCGCCGAGCTCGAGCTCGAAGCGTTGCTGATCACTCGCAGCGAGAAGGGCATGACCCTGATCCGCGAGGCCCACGAGCCGCTGCACCTGCCGACTCGCGCCCGGGAAGTCTTCGACGTCACCGGTGCCGGCGATACCGTGATCGGCGTGCTCGGTCTGGCCCTGGCCGCCGGCCATGGCTTCCCGGAGGCCATGACCCTGGCCAACCTGGCCGCCGGTCTGGTCGTCGCCAAACCGGGCACCGCCACGCTTTCCATCGCCGAACTTTACACCGCCCTGCACGGCGACAAGCTGGCCGAGTTCGGCGTCATCGCCGAGCCCGCGCTGGTCGAGGCGGTGCGCGCCGCCCAGGCTCGCGGTGAGCGAGTGGTAATGACCAACGGCTGCTTCGACATCCTGCACGCCGGCCACGTGGCCTATCTGGAACATGCCCGCCAGCTCGGCGACCGGCTGATCGTGGCGGTCAACGACGATGCTTCCATCGCCCGGCTCAAGGGCCCCAAGCGCCCGATCAACCCACTGGCCCGTCGCATGCAGGTGCTGGCTGGGCTGGGTGCGGTGGACTGGGTAGTGCCCTTCGGCGAGGATACGCCGCAGCGGCTGATCGAGGCGGTGCTGCCCGACGTGCTGGTCAAGGGCGGCGACTACCGGCCCGAACAGATCGCTGGCGGCGAGGCCGTGCGGGCCGCCGGCGGCGAGGTCCGTGTGCTGGGCTTCGAGGATGGCGTCTCGACCACGGCGATGATTTCCACCATCCTCGACCGCGAGGCCTGATGGCTGGCCATCCCTGGGTGCGGCATGGCTATTCGGCCGCGCTGCTGGCGCTCTCGCCACTGATCTGGCGACGGGTGTGGCGCGAGAATCTGCCGGGCCGCTCCCGCGCCGAACGCTGGGGATGCATTGCCACCCCGCCGACGGCGGTGCGGACCCTGTGGCTGCACTGTGCCTCGGTGGGTGAGGTCCAGGCCGCTCGGCCGCTGATCGAGGCCCTGGCGCGCCGTTATCCCGACCGTCGCCTGGTGCTTACCACCATGACCGCCACCGGCGCAAAACGTGCCCATGCCATCGCCGAGCGGTTGCAGGGTGAGGGCGGTGTCGCCGAAGTGAGTCATCACTTCGTTCCCCTGGACTTTCCCGGTGCCGCGCGGCGTTTCCTCGGGCGCCTGCGCCCTGAACTGGCGATCTTCTTCGAAACCGAGCTGTGGCCCAACCTGCTGGCCGCTTGCGAGCGGCGTGGTGTGCCGGTGGCGGTGGTCAACGGCCGGGTCTCGCCGCGGGCTTTCCGCGGCTATCGTCGCCTCGGGCGGCTGATGGCCGAGGCGCTGTCCCATGTGGACTGGCTGGGCGCCAAGTCCGAGGTCGACGCCGAGCGTTTTCGGGCGCTGGGCATGGTCGCCTCACGTATTGTGGTGACCGGTTCACTCAAGTTCGATATGGCAAGTGATGACGAGGCTTTCGGAGAGAGTGAGCGCTTACACGCGGTGTTTGGCCCACGCCCGGTATGGGTGGCGGGCTCGACCCACGAGGGCGAAAACCAAGCGGTGCTTGAGGCTCATGCCCGGCTGAGGGAAACATACCCCGAGGCGCTGTTGGTGCTGGTGCCGCGTCATCCGCAACGGTTCGAAGCGGTCGCCGAGCTCTGCCGTTCGCAGGGCATGGCGGCGGCGAGGCGTTCGATGGGCGAAACGGTCACCGCCGATACGTCGGTCTACCTGGGTGACACCATGGGCGATCTGCTGGCCCTCTACGGGGCGGCGGACCTGGCCTTCGTGGGCGGTAGCCTGGTGCCGGTCGGCGGCCACAACCTGCTGGAGCCGGCCGCCATGGGCGTCCCGGTGCTGACCGGCCCCGAGCTCGCCAACTTTACCGATGTGGCCGAGGCACTGCGCGAATGCGAGGCGCTGGTGGAAGTCATCGACGCCGTGACCCTGGCCACTGAACTGGAGCGGCTGTTCGGCGATGCGGTGGAACGCGAGCGGCTCGCCGCGGCCGGCCGGGCGGTGGTCGAGGCCAATCGCGGCGCACTGGCGCATACGCTGGAAGGCCTCGAACGGCTTCTACAGGCGAAGTGAATACTTGCTTACTTCACGCTTCCGGCGTCAGGCGCTGCACGCCCTGGTCGGTGCCGAGCAGCAGCACGTCGGCGCCGCGGGCGGCGAACAGGCCGTTGGTCACCACCCCGACGATGGCATTGAGCTTCGCTTCCATGGCGACCGGGTCGTCGATCATGAACTCATAGCAGTCGAGGATCTGGTTGCCGTTATCGGTGATCACGCCCTGGCGATAGACCGGGTCGGCGCCGAGCTTGACCAGCTCACGGGCCACGTAGGAACGCGCCATGGGGATCACCTCCACCGGCAGCGGGAAGTCACCCAGCCGCTCGACCTTCTTGGAGGCGTCGGCGATGCACACGAAACGCTGGGCGCAGGCGGCGACGATCTTCTCGCGGGTGAGGGCCGCGCCACCGCCCTTGATCATCTGAAAGTGAGCGTTCACTTCGTCGGCGCCGTCGACGTAGACCGGTACGGTGCCGACTTCGTTGAGTTCGAAGACGTCGATGCCATGGCCGCGCAGGCGCTCGGCGCTGGCCTCGGAGCTGGCCACGGCACCACGGAAATCGCCGCGCAGCTCGGCCAGCTTGTCGATAAAGCGGTTGGCGGTGGAGCCAGTGCCGACGCCGATCACGATGTCGTTGCCGAGAAGGGGGCGGATCTCGTCGAGGGCGGCGGCCGCCACGGCGTCCTTGAGTTCGTCCTGGGTCATGTCCTGCTCGCTTGGCTGGAGGGTGTCGAATGTCGCGCCATTATAAGCCATGGCGACTCGCCGTGCTGGACGTCATGGTGGCCGGAATGCTACCAATAAGGGTTCCCCTCGTGCCGCATCGTGCGGCTCCTCGCGCCACCCACGGAAGATCAGGATGCTCGAAGACACCGTCAAGAAGATACTGCAGGCCCGGGTCTATGAGGCCGCCCGGGAAACCCCTATCTCGCCGGCCCCCTTTCTCTCCCGTCGGTTCGACAACCAGATCCTGATCAAGCGCGAGGACCTTCAGCCGGTCCACTCCTTCAAGATTCGCGGCGCCTACAACAAGATGGCCCAGCTCACCGACGAGCAGAAGGCCAAGGGCGTGATCGCCGCCTCGGCGGGTAATCACGCTCAGGGGCTGGCACTGGCGGCGCGGCAGATGGGCGTCAAGGCGATCATCGTGATGCCGCGCATCACCCCCGAGATCAAGGTCGCCGCGGTGCGCGCGCGAGGCGCCAAGGTGGTGCTCAAGGGCGATGCCTTCGCCGAGGCCGCCGCCCATGCTCAGGAGCTGATCGCCGAGCACGGCTATACCTATATCCCGCCGTTCGACGACATCGATGTCATCGCCGGCCAGGGCACCGTTGCCGTGGAGATCCTGCGCCAGAATCCCGGGCGCCTGGACGCCATCTTCGTGCCGGTGGGGGGAGGCGGGCTGATCGCCGGGGTGGCGGCCTACGTCAAATATCTGCGCCCGGAGATCAAGGTGATCGGCGTGGAATCCGAGGACAGTGCCTGCCTCAAGGCGGCCCTCGACAACGGTGAACGCGTGATCCTGGATCAGGTAGGCGTGTTCGCCGAGGGAGTGGCCGTGGCCCAGATCGGCGAGGCGCCCTTCTCGGTGCTGCGTGGCCTGGTGGACGATGTCATCACCGTCAACACTGACGAGATGTGCGCCGCGGTCAAGGACATCTTCGAGGACACCCGGGCGGTGTCCGAGACCTCCGGCGCCCTGTCGCTGGCCGGCCTCAAGAAGTACATCCAGCAGACCGGCGCCAGCGGCGAGACCCTGGTATGCATCAACTCCGGGGCCAACACCAACTTCGACCGCCTGCAGCACATTGCCGAGCGTACCGAACTCGGCGAACAGCGCGAGGCGATCCTGGCGGTGACCATCCCCGAGAAGCCGGGCAGCTTCAAGAAGTTCTGCCGCACCATCGGCAAGCGTATGGTCACCGAGTTCAACTACCGCTACGCCGACCCCGAACAGGCCCATATCTTCGTCGGCGTTCAGGTCAAGCCCGGCGGCGAGGATCGCCAGGCGGTGATCGACAAGCTGCGCGGCGCCGGCTATCCGGTGGAGGATCTGACCGACAACGAGCTGGCCAAGCTGCACATTCGACACCTGGGCGGCGGCCGGCCCAAGGAGCAGTTCGACGAAGAGGTCTACCGCTTCGAGTTCCCGGAGCGTCCCGGAGCGCTGATGAACTTCCTCACCCACCTGCCGCATGACTGGAACATCTCGCTGTTCCACTACCGCAACCACGGTGCCGCCTATGGGCGGGTGCTGGTGGGCATGCAGCTGCCGGGCGGCGACCGTAGTCACGTCGAGGAGCATTTCGACGAGATCGGCTATCGCTACTGGAAGGAGTCGGACAATCCTGCCTATCGTCTGTTCATGGCCTGAAAACGCACTTGGTCGGTGAGTGAGTGGTCGCTTTCGCGGAATGTTCGGCCACATGGCGCCTTCACTCGAGCATGACAGTTGTCATGCTCGGGGCCTTCCGCTAGTCTGTGGCGGCAATCGGCGACAACGGCGTCGCCGCCAAGACACACGAAGGGAGTCGATGATGAAGCGCAAGCCCGACCTGGTCATGATCCTGGTACTGATCTTCGGTATCGGTGTCGTGGCGACCGGCTACGCCCAGGCGCTGGTCGGGCACTGAACGCCGTCGGCCAGGACGATTCCCGAAAAAAGCGGTCGATGCTCAGGCATCGGCCGCTTTTTTCATTCGGGTCAGGCGGGGTCGGATCCGGTCAAGCGGCCGCAAGGAGCGTCAGGGGCGCAGCACGCGGCGATCGCTGACGATGGCGTCCAGCGGCACGTCCCAGGGCGCAATCGGCAGGCGCTCGACGCGTTGGCAGTCGTGGGCCAGGCCGATCAGGCGGGGGCGTGGCCCGGCGCCGCGAGTGAAGGCCAGAGTGCGGTCATAGAAGCCGCCGCCCATGCCGATGCGCTGGCCTTCGTCGTCGAAGCCGACCAGCGGCAGCAGGATCAGGTCCAGCGCCCAGGCCGACATGCGGCGAGCGCGATGGGCGCCGTGTCGCGTGCAGGGCTCGGGAATCCCGAAGCGATTGGTCACCATCGGGGTGCCGGCGTGATAGTGGACGAACCACAACGCATTGTGGGAAAGCGGGCGCAGCACGGGCAGGTAGACGCGGGCGCCACGGCCATTCAGCCAGGGCATCAGGCGGGTCGGGTCTATCTCGCCGTCGTTGGGCAGATAAAGGGCTACGCGTCTGGCGCGGTGAACTTCTGGCAGGTGGCGTAGGTGACGGCACAGCCGGCGTGAGGCTTGGCGCTGCTGCTGCGCGCTCAAGTGACGTCGGCGACGTCGAAGCTCGCGACGCAGGCGTCTACGGGCGTCGTCTCGCTCGGTAGAGGCGGCGGTGTCCAGCATGTGAGTCATGTCGGATGAAGTTCCCCAGAGTGCCGCTGTCATTCTGGCCCTTGAACCCTGTGGTTCAAGGTGGGTGGCCGCAGCCGAACCGTCAGGCTTTCCGTCGCACGGACATGCACACGGGTCCGGACTAGCTGTTGGCCCCCTGGGTACTGCGCATAGGCTCGAGGGACGATAACGACTGGCGAACACCCCAGGGAACGTCTCTATCCTAGCAGAGCGAGAGCGTCGTCCAAAGCGAAGAATCCTCAGCGCGAGGGCGCGTCGGCGAGAGCCCGCTCCAGCTTCGCGCTGAGCTCACCGAGGCTCTGCTCGCCGGCGCGACGCTCCTCGAGGGCTTCGAGCAGCTCGTGAGTGATGTTCAGCGCCGCCATGATAGCGACCTTCTCCCGGTCGACCACCTTGCCCTGGGCGTGAATGCCTTGCATGGCGCGGTCCAGGTAGCGGGCGGCGCGCTCCAGCTTGTCCTGCTCGTCCGGGGGACAGGCGATGACGTACTGGCGTTCCAGCAGGGTGATTTCGGTAGTGGGCCGCGAGGCGTCGGTCATGGGGGGCTCCGGCGGGCCCGGACGAGCGCGCGGGGTGCGGCGCCATGGGGGCCCGATGCGTTAACATCGTGGGGAATACGTACGTCAAGCCACTATAAGAGAGCCGTTCGCGGCCGGTCAACGCGCTGCGCGGTCCTCGCACCGGATGGTCCCATGTCCCTTATCAATGAACGCCAGGATTTCTCCGATATCGCCGACACCTTTTTGCTGCATGGAAGCATGCAGTCGCCGGCCTTCCTCGATGGCCGGCTGTGTGCCTCGCTGGCGCTGCACGACCTTAGCGCCGAGGCTTGGTTGGAGACGGTGTGCGAAAACCTCGGGGTCGAACAGCCCCGCGACGAGCCCGCCGCCGAGCGCCTGCTGGGCTGGCGGCGCCAGACCGTCGAGGCGCTGTCGGCCAGCGAGATGAACTATGAACCGCTGCTGCCTGACGACCTGTTTGCGCTGGCAGAGCGCGCCCAGGGCCTCAAGGAGTGGACCCTGGGCTTCCTCGAAGTCATCGAGGAAGCCGGCGATGCTCCTCGCAAGAAGTGGTCCGAGGCGCTGCGCGAGGCGGTCGACGATCTGCAGGGGCTGACCGCCATCGAAACCGACCTCGACGACGACCCGGAGAACGAGAACGACCTCTTCGCGCTCACAGAGCATGCTCGGATGGCCGCCATGCTGCTCTATACCGAGCAGCATCCCGGCCAGCCGCAGGTGGAAAAGGTGGACGACCCCGAGACCCAGCCCAAGCACTGACCCGCTCGGGTCTGCCGGCCCGACGCCCCGCCCCAGGTCCCGCGCATCGGCGGGGCCCGCTCCCGCCCCTTGACCCGTGGAGGTGCCATGCCGCCCGAGACCCTTTCCCGCCCCGCCCCCATCGGCCGCGACGAGTTCCGAGAACGTCGTCGCAGCTTGATGGCCTCGCTGCCCGACGATGCCGCCGTGCTGCTGCCCGGCGCTTCGCTGGTGACCCGTTCCCGGGACAGTGAGTTCGCCTTTCGCCAGGACAGCGACTTTCACTATCTCACCGGCTTTCCCGAGCCCGATGCGCTGCTGCTGCTGTTGCCCGGTCGAGAGCAAGGCGTGAGCGTGCTGTTCTGCCAGGGTCGCGATCCGGAGATGGAAACATGGACCGGCCGTCGTCTCGGCACGGCCGGGGCGAAGCGCGAGCACGGAATCGACGAGGCCTTCGTCAATGACCAGCGTGAGGCACGATTGTTGGAGCTTCTGGACGGCCGAGTCACGCTGTATTTGCCGCTGGACGACGGTGAAACCCTAAGCCTGGCCGAATCGATCCGCGCCAACCTCCAGGACGGGGCACGTCGAGGAGCACGGCCGCCGCTCGCATTCGCCGACATCGCCGAAAGGATTCACGAGCAGCGCCTGATCAAGAGCGTTCAGGAGCTGGCGCTGATGCGTCATGCCGGTGCGGTCAGTGCGCGCGCCCAGTGCCGCGCCATGCGTGCGGTGCATCCTGGGCTCGCCGAGTATCAGCTGCAAGCCGAGCTCGAGCACGAGTTTCGCTGGCAGGGCGGCAGTGGCCCCGCTTACGCCAGCATCGTCGCTGGCGGAGCCAATGCCCGTGTGCTGCACTACATCGAGAACGCGGACACGCTGCGTGACGGCGATCTGGTGCTGATCGACGCGGGAGCCGAATTCGATCTCTATGCCGGCGATATCACCCGTACCTTTCCGGTCTCGGGCCGATTCACCGAGGCGCAGCGGGCTCTCTACGAGGTGGTGCTCGGTGCCCAGCAGCGGGCCATCGAGGCGGTGCGGCCGGGCACCACCCTGGCGGCCATTCACCAGGGGGTGGTGCGCGACCTCACTGCCGGGCTGATAGAGCTCGGGCTGCTGTCCGGGGAGCTCGACGCCTGCCTGGAGGCCGGTGCCTATCGACGCTTCTATCCCCACGCGACCTCCCACTGGCTGGGGCTCGACGTTCATGACGTCGGCCATTACCGCCGCGGCGGAGAGTCCCGCCCGCTGGTGCCGGGGATGGTGTTGACCATCGAGCCGGGACTCTACGTTCCCGAGGATGAGGACCTTCCCTCCGCCTATCGAGGGCTTGGTATCCGTATCGAGGATGATGTGGCGGTGACCGAGCAGGGACACGAGGTCTTGAGCATCGGTGTGCCCAAACAGGTGACAGAAATCGAAGCCTTGATGGTCAAGAAATGATCGCTTCCTGATTTTCTGAGAAGGGTATTACGTAATGTACATTACGAAATTTGAGGCATCGCCATGAGCGATACGGTCGAGGGCAAGGCCCCGCGCCGCGTGGATATCGCCATCGTCGGCGGCGGCCTGGTGGGCGCCAGCCTGGGCTGTGCGCTGGCGCCACTAATCGAGCGCCATGGAGTGACGGTGGCGGTGATTGAGGCTGCGCCTCTGCCGATGGATCTCGACGCGCCCTGGCAGCCGAGCTTCGACGCCCGTGCCAGTGCTATCGCCGAAGGCTCGGTGCGCCATTTTCGAACCTTGGGGCTATGGGGCGACCTGGCCGAGCAGGCCTCGCCGATTCGGCATATTCATGTCAGCGAACAGGGCCGGTTGGGCGCCACTCGGTTGAATGCCGAGGAGCTGGGCAGCGAGGCCCTGGGGCAGGTGATTCCCAACGCCTGGCTGGGCCGGGTGCTGCATCGGCGGCTCGCCGAGCTGCCGCTGGCCTGGCATTGCCCGGCCAGCGTGGAGCAGATCCAGCCGTGGAACGAGGGCCATCGCCTGACCCTTTCCGACGGCGCCAGCCTGGAAGCCGGGCTGACGGTGCTCGCTGAGGGCGGCCGCTCCGGGCTCAAGGAGCGGCTGGGCATCGAGAGCCGCGAGCGCCCCTATGGTCAGGTGGCATTGATCGCCGGCGTCGAAGTCGACCGCCCCCACGATGGGCGGGCCTATGAGCGTTTTACCTCTGACGGCCCCATCGCTCTGTTGCCACTTCAGGGCCAGGCCATGGAACTGGTCTGGACCCATGAGGCTGGTCAGGAGGGCGCGCGGCTGGCGATGGCGGACGGCGACTTCCTCGCCCAGCTGCAGCGCGCCTTCGGCGACCGCGCCGGACGTTTTCGGCGGGTCGGGCGCCGCCATGCCTACCCGCTGTCGCTGGTGACGGCGCGTGAGACGACGCGCCCGGGGTTGGCCGTGATGGGCAACGCCGCCCATGCCCTGCATCCGGTGGCCGGCCAGGGGTTCAACCTGGCGTTGCGTGGGGTCATGGATCTGGTGGCCGCCATCGAGAACGGCGTCGGGAAAGGCGAGGCGCCGGGCAGCGCCGCGACTCTGGCCGATTTCGAGGCTCGCCGCGGCGGCGATCGCCACGATGTCATCCGCTTCAGCGATGGACTGATACGGTTGTTCGGCCTCGACAGCACCCTGCTCTCCCATGCCCGGGCCGCGGGACTGGTGGGGCTCAATTTGGTGGGGCCGCTGCGCCGCACCTTGGCGCGTAGAGCCATGGGGGTGGAGCGATGAAGATCGAGCGACCGCCGCGCGATAGTGATGACAATGACGGCAACGATAGCGAAGAGACGAGTGGCATGAGCCAGGAAGCGGTGAGGGCCGGCGAGGCGATCATCGTCGGCGGGGGCATGGTGGGCGCGACCCTGGCCTGCCTGCTGGGCGAAGCGGGGATGGACGTGACGCTGCTGGATGCGCGGCCGACGCCGCTGGATGCCGAGGGTGCAGGGCGAGGCCTCCCGGGGCGCCGGGTCAGCGCCTTGACGCCGGTGTCTCAGCGCCTGCTCGAGGGGCTGGGTGCCTGGGCGTGGATGCGCGAGCGCCGTGTCACCCCCTATTACGGCATGCGGGTGTGGGACGCCGAGGGCACCGGCGAGGTGGGCTTCTCCGCCGAAGAGGCGGGGCTGCCGGTGCTGGGCCATATCGTCGAGAACGACGTGGTGGTCGCCGCTCTGGAGGCGCGTCTGGCGGGGCTGCCGACGGTGACGCATCGCCTCGGGGCGCGAGTGACGGGGCTGGCGTCGGGGCCGGCGGGGCGTGAACTGGAGCTGGCCGATGGTGGGCGGCTGACGGCTCCGCTGATCGTGGCCGCCGACGGGGCTCGTTCGCCGTTGCGCGAGCTGGCCGGCATCGAGGTGAAAGCCCATGACACCGGGCAGGCGGCGGTGGTGTCCACGGTTCGCACCGCCGAGCCCCACGGCGGAGTGGCCCGCCAGGCCTTCCTGGCCGATGGTCCGCTGGCCTTCCTGCCGCTGACGGTGGAGCAGGATGACCGCTATTGCTCGATCGTCTGGTCGACCACGCCGCAAGCGGCCGAGCGTCTCTGTGACCTCACCGCCGAGGCGCTGGGAGCGGCGCTGACAACGGCCTTCGCGGGACGGCTGGGAGAGGTGACGGTGGTCGATGGCGCCCAGGCCGTACCGTTGACCCAGCGCCATGCCGACCGTTATGTACAGCCGGGGTTGGCGCTGGTGGGGGATGCCGCCCACAGCATTCATCCGCTGGCCGGCCAGGGCGTCAATCTGGGGCTGATGGATGCCGCGGTGCTCGCCGAGGAGCTGCTGACGGCCCGACGGCGCGGGATCGAGGGTGGCAGCGAGGCCTGGCTCGAGCGCTACGCGCGGAGGCGTCGTGGCGACAATGCCGCCATGCTCAAGCTGATGGACGGTTTCCGGCTGCTGTTCGGGGCCCGTCATCCGGCACTGACCTTGGCTCGCAACCTGGGGCTCTCCGGCGTTGATCGCCTGTCGCCGCTCAAGCGCCTGCTGATGCAGCAGGCGGCGGGCCGTCGGGGGCGACTGCCCGTCTCTTGTCGATGAGGGCTCTCGCCCTCCGCTGAGGGCTCTTGTCGATGAGGGTTCGCGCCCTTCGCTGAAGGCTCTTGTCGATGAGGGCGTGACGGCACCTCGGCGGTGCCGTCACGCTACTCGGAAGAGGCTGGCGGCTCGGTCACCGGGGTGCCTCGTTCGCTCAGCACGTTCAGTGCCTTGAGCAGGTTGAGGGCTTCTCCGAGCTGGTAGTCGTCGCGCAGCCGGGCGCTAAGCTCACCGCGTTCGTCGCTTTCACCGTTGCCGGCCAGGTGGCCTTCGAGGTCGGCCTCGCGCACCCGCAGCCCGGTATTCTCGGCCACCTCGAGGCGGCCTCGTACCACCTCCACGTCGGGGGAGATGCCCAGCGCCTGGATGGAACGCCCGCTGGGCGTGAAGTAGCGTGCGGTGGTCAGCTTCAGGGCCTCGTTCTCACCCAGCGGCATGATCTGTTGCACCGAGCCCTTGCCGAAGCTCTCGGTACCCATCACCACGCCGCGGCGCTGGTCCTGCAGTGCACCGGCGACGATCTCCGCCGCCGAGGCGCTGCCGCCGTTGATCAGCACGACCAGCGGCACCTCGGGAGCGGCGGTATCCCGTTGAGCCGAGAAGCGCATGGCGCTGTCCGGCAGGCGCCCTTCGGTGTAGACGATCAGGCCGTGGTCGAGGAAGGCATCCGCCACGTCCACCGCTGCCTGCAACACGCCGCCGGGATTGTTGCGCAGGTCGAGCACCAGGCCCTGCAGCGGGCCTTCCTCGCGCAGCGTTTCCAAGGCCTCGACGACCTGTTGTCCGGTCCGGGTCTGGAACTGGCTGATACGCAGGTAGCCATAGCCCGGCCCGAGCAGCTCCTGTTTGACGCTTTCGGTGCGGATGATTTCGCGCTCGATGTTCACCACGCGCGGGGCGCTCTCGCCCTGGCGCATGATGGTGAGGCGAATCTCGGTGCCCGGATCGCCGCGCATCAGGTCGACGGCTTGCTGCAGTGACAGCCCCTCCGTGGGGGTGTCGTCGATGCGCAGGATCACATCCTGGGCCTCGAGCCCGGCCCGAGAGGCGGGGGTGTCGTCGATGGGAGTGATTACGGTGAGCTGCCCGTCGCGCTTGCCGACCTCGATGCCCACGCCACCAAACTCGCCCTGAGTGGATTCCTGCAGACTCTGGTAGTCCTCGGCGTCCAGGTAAGTGGAGTGCGGGTCCAGTTCGCTGAGCATGCCGCGCATGGCGTTGCGCAGCAGGGTGGCGTCGTCGACTTCCTCGACGTAGGCCCGCTTGATGCGCTCGAACACCTCGGCGAAGGCCTGGATCTCGGCCACCGGCAATTCATCGTCTGCAGGTGTGACATCGGGGGCGGCCAGTGCCGGCAGCGGCAGGGTCAGCAGGGCGACCGGCAACAGCGCCGATGTCAGGCGCCGCAGCGGGGCGTTCAGGCCGGCGGGACTCAGGGGCATGCGCTCTCTCACGGTTCCACGGAGGTGAGCGCCCAGCATAGCGTGGCCGCGGTCGCTAATGGAATAGCGACTAGCGACGCGCGATCCAGCGGTTGGGATCGATGGGCTCGCCGTGGCGGCGTACCTCGAAGTAGAGTCCGGGGGACGTCTGGCCGCCCGTGGCGCCTACGGCAGCGAGTGTCTCGCCCTCGCTAACCGCCTGGCCGACGTCGACCGCGAAGCGCTGCAGGTGGGCGTGCAGGGTCATCACACCGTCGCCGTGATCGATGATCAACAGGTTGCCGAAGCCGCGCATCCAGTCGGCGAAAACCACTCGGCCGGCGTGGACGGCCTCCACGGGAGTTCCCTCGGCGGCACGAATCACCAGGCCGTTGCGGTGTACGCCGCTGCCGCGGCCGAAGCGTGATACGACGTTGCCCTGCACGGGCCAGGGCAGGTTGCCCTGGGTGGCGGCGATGTCGGTGGAGGGCGGTGGCCGTTGCAATCTGGCCAGGCGCTCCTGCACCTGGCGCAGCACCCGCTCGGCGTGGGCGCGATCCTGGTCGAGCTCGGTCAAGCGTGCCTGCTCGCTGGCATAGCGCTGGTCGAGCTTGGTTACCAGCTGTTCGCGCTCGTCCATCTGTCGGGCCAGCTCGACGCCGCGAGTCTCCAGTTCGTCGGCCAGTTGCGTCAGACGGTCGTCGCGCTCGTCCAGGGCTTGGCGGTTGTCGGCCAGCGCCGCATCCAGTCGCGCGAGCTGTTCGAGGCGCCGCTGACGTGCTTCCGACAGATGATTGAGGTAGCGCTGCAAGCGATCCAGTCGAGAGGGATCGTCCTGGTTGAGCAGCAGTTTGAGTTGCGGCGTCAGGCCCAGGCGATAGAGCGCATCGAGCTGCTTGCCGAGGGCCGCCAGCTGCTGCTGTCGTTGGTCTTCCAGGACCCGACGCCGGGTCTCGAGTGACTCGACCTCGTCGCGCAGGGCACGCTTCTCGGCTTGAAGGTCGTCCAGGCGGCGATGGGTTTCGGCCAGCGCGGTCTCGACCTCACGCAGCGCCTCGTTGGCTTCGTTACGAGCGTCGCGGGTGACGCCGAGGTCCTGGGTCACCGCCTGGATGCGCTCGCCAATAGCGTCCAGGCGCTGCTGCGCCTGACGCTCGTCCATTCGGGTGGCCTGGGCGTCGCTCATGGCGGCACCCAAGGCGAGGCTTAGCAGCATCGCCGCCCACCGCAGTTGACGAGGTCGTCGGCTCACGCCTCGATCAGCACGCGGCCGGTCATCTCCTCGGGCACCGGCTGATCCATCAGCGTCAGCAGGGTCGGGGCGAGGTCGCACAGCCGGCCGTTCTGAGCCAGGGTCAGCGGGCGCGGGCCGACATAAATCAGCGGCACGTCGAAAGTCGTGTGGGCGGTCTGGGCGGCGCCGGTCTCGGGGTGGACCATCTGCTCGGCGTTGCCGTGGTCGGCAGTGATCAGGCTGGCGCCGCCAACCTTCTCGAGCGCCTCGACCACGCGGCCGACGCAGGCGTCGATGGTCTCGATGGCCTTGACGGCGGCGTCGAAGTCGCCGGTGTGGCCGACCATATCGCCGTTGGCGTAGTTGCAGACGATCAGGTCGTGGGCGCCGGACTCGATGGCCTCGACCAGGCGGTCTGTGACCTCGACGGCGCTCATCTCGGGCTTCTCGTCGTAGGTCTTCACGTCCTGCGGCGAGGGCACCAGCACGCGAGTCTCGCCCTGGTACTCGGCCTCGCGGCCGCCGGAGAAGAAGAAGGTGACGTGGGCGTACTTCTCGGTTTCGGCGATGCGCAGCTGTGTCAGGCCGCGCTTCTCCATCACCTCGCCCAGGGTGTTGTGCAGTTCCTCGGGCGGGAAGGCGGCCGGGGCCGGGATGTCGGCAGCATATTGGGTCATGGTCACCAGACTGCCGCCGGCCAGTTGGGGGCGGGCCTGGCGCGCGAAACCGGCGAAGTCGTCCTCGACGAAGGCGCGGGTCAGCTCGCGGGCGCGGTCGGCGCGGAAGTTCATGAAGAAGGCGGCGTCGCCGTCCTCCATTCGCACCGGGGCGTCACCGGAGATGATGGCGGTGGCAGTGACGAATTCATCGGTCTCGCCCCGGTCGTAGGCCGCGTCCAGGCCGGCCTCGGCGCTCTGGGCGACATGCTCGGCGGCGCCCTCGGTGGCCAGGCGGTAGGCCTGCTCGACGCGATCCCAGCGGTTGTCGCGGTCCATGGCGTAGTAACGACCAATCAGCGAGGCCACGTAGCCGTTCTCGGCGCCGACCAGCTCGGCGAGCTTGGCGTTGGTGCGCTCGATGGAGGCTCGGGCGCTCTTGGGCGCGGTGTCGCGGCCGTCGAGAAAGGCGTGGACGTAGATACGCTTGGCGCCGCGCTGGGCAGCCAGCTCGGCCATGGCCAGGATGTGATCCTCGTGGCTGTGCACGCCGCCCGGCGACAGCAGGCCCAGCAGGTGCACGGCGCGGCCGGCTTCGGCGGCGGCTTTCAGCGGGCCGGTGAGGATGGCATTGTCGGCCAGCTCGCCGTCGTCGACGGCCTTGGTGATGCGGGTGAAGTCCTGGTAGACGATACGCCCGGCGCCGAGGTTCATGTGGCCGACCTCCGAGTTGCCCATCTGGCCGTCCGGTAACCCCACGTAGCGGCCGTCGGTATGCACCAGGGCGTGCGGCCGAGTCTCCCAGAGCCGGTCCATCACCGGAGTCCGCGCGGCCAGGATGGCGTTGTCGGTGGGATCCGGGTTGTGGCCATAGCCATCGAGGATGATCAGGGCTACCGGTCGGGGAGTCGGGGTCGAAGAATCGGTCATGGGTCGAAGCCTCGTGGTTGGGGGGCGATGCCACCATGGCGTGAGCCCTTTGGCGGGGTCGCGACTTGCCGCTGCTTGCGGCATCATATCGCACGGCCCCGCCGGGCGTCATATCGTGCCGCCCTCGGCGGCCTTCCGGCATCATGTATACTGGGCGCCGCCGGCTCGCGTCGGCCTCGTTCACCGCGTACCCGAAAAGAGTCTTTCCGAACCATGATCGATCAGCTGTTCGAATTCGTGCAGAACCATCCGCTACTGGTCGGCGCCTTCCTGCTGGTGCTGGTCGCCTGGATCGCCTACGAGATCCGCAGCGGCGGCGCCAATGGCGTGACCACCAGCGAGGCCACCCAGCTGGTCAATCGCGAGGACGCCGTGGTGCTCGACATCCGTGACAAGAACGACTTCAAGGCGGGCCATATCGCCGGCGCCCGCAACATTCCCCAGAGCAGCCTCGACAGCCGTCTGACTGAACTCGACAAGTTCAAGGACAAGCCGATCATCGTGGCCTGCAAGCATGGCCAGAGTTCCGGTACCGTTCAGGCCAAGCTGGCCAAGGCCGGCTTCGAGCGCGTGCTCAAGCTCAAGGGCGGCATGACGCAGTGGCAGGCGGACGGCCTGCCGCTGGTCAAGAAGTGACGACGCCATTTCTCATCTCACGACCAAAGGATTCCTTTCCATGGCGGAAGACAACAACCCGAACAGTGGCGCCAACGGCCAGGCGAGCGGCCAGCAGGACAAGCCCCAGGTGCAGTTCGCCCTGCAGCGCATCTACGTCAAGGACCTCTCTTTCGAGGCCCCGAACTCTCCGGCGGTGTTCCAGCAGCCGTTCAAGCCGAAGGTCGGCCTCGATCTGAACACGACCCATCAGCAGGTCGGTGAAGAGCTCTATGAGGTGGTGATCAAGGTCACCGCCCAGGTGACCCACAGCGAGGAAGGCACCACCTCCTTCCTGGCCGAGATCGAGCAGGCCGGCCTGTTCCGCATCGGCGGCATCGAGGGTACCCAGCTCGATCATACCCTTGGCGCCTTCTGCCCCAACGTGCTGTTCCCCTACGCTCGGGAATGCATCGACAACCTGGTCAACCGTGGCGGCTTCCCGCCGCTGATGCTGTCGCCGGTGAACTTCGAGGCGATCTACGCCCAGAAGAAACAGCGCGAAGCTCAGCAG
The DNA here is from genome assembly GCF_043496985.1 of Halomonas sp. B23F22_20. Classification (NCBI taxonomy): domain Bacteria; kingdom Pseudomonadati; phylum Pseudomonadota; class Gammaproteobacteria; order Oceanospirillales; family Halomonadaceae; genus Halomonas; species Halomonas sp. B23F22_20. Next base: position 234,202 of record NZ_JBIEKH010000003.1, on the reverse strand, counting down.
CAGGGCGAGCAGGCCACTCAGTAAGCCGCTGATCATGAAGGCTCCTCGTATTCACGTCGCCGCCGCGCTGACCGCCGGCGGCGACGTCGTCCTGCCGGACAGCCCCGCCCGCCATGTGGCTCGGGTGCTGCGCCTGGGTGAGGGAGCGCCGCTGGTGCTGTTCGACGGTCACGGCCTCGAGGCCGAGGCGATGCTGGTCGAGACCGGTCGCAAGCGGGTGGTGGCGCGTGTCGAGGCGGTTCACGAGGGCCGCGGCGAGTCGCCGCTGGCGGTGCATCTAGGGCAGGCCATCTCCAAGGGTGACCGGATGGACTACGCCATCCAGAAGGCCGTGGAGCTGGGTGTCGCCGCGATCACCCCACTCTATACCGAGCACGGCGACGTGCGCCTGAAGGGGGAGCGTGAGGCCAGGAAGCTTTCCCACTGGCAGGCCGTGGCCGCCAGCGCCTGCGAACAGTGCGGCCGTGCTACCGTCCCGCCGATTCACCCTCCCACGGGGCTTGCCGACTGGCTAGCCCATCGCGACGAGGCACTGCGCCTGGTGCTGCATCCCGGCACGCCTGGGGCGCTCGATCGTGCAGACTCGGTCACTTCGGCGGCACTGCTGATCGGCCCCGAAGGCGGACTCTCGACTGGCGAAGTCGAGATGGCCACTGCTGCCGATTTCGCCGCCCTTACCCTCGGCCCGCGCATCCTGCGCACCGAGACGGCTCCGGTGGTCGCCTTGAGCCTCTTGCAGGATCGCTTCGGCGACCTGTGAGGCTCTTCCCTCTTCCCTGAGGCGTCGCTTTTGCCTCGACGCCTCAAGCTTTCCTGCCTCTCGAGCGCAGGTTCGGCATAGGCGACGCGGGATTGATCAGGCTCTGTACGAAAACTGTCTGCGCTCGCCCATACGGCGTTAGAAATCAGCTCGCGCGCGAGCCCGGTCCGTCATTTCACGATTTTCGCCTTTGCGCCTCACTCGGATCTGGGAAGTGCGTTGGCCCGTCGGGAACGGGCCTAGCCCTGGCCATCGCTCGCCGACTTTTCGTACAAAACCCAAGATGCCGTCATACCAGGGTTGGGTATACACTCATTCATTTAGCTGAGATTGCTGCACGACAGGACGGACTTGGCGATGATGCTGACTCGATTGGCACCGGCCGGCGATCCTTGGCCCTGCTGTGCTCCAGTCCGTTGGCACTCGATACCGGTATGCAGAGGCGAGTTGACACGATGGCCATGAAAATCCTTGGCGCGGCGAAGCATGGTGCCGCCGTTGCGATAGCATTGATCCTGGGCGGCTGTGCAGTCATGGGGGGGCACGAAGATTTTCCCGACCCGGATGAGGCTTTTGCTCGCGGAGGGATGCTCGAATCGTCCCGAGCCATTCGGACGATTCAAACTGGCATGACCAAGGATCAGGTCAGAGATCTGCTGGGGAACCCCCACTTCTCCGAAGGGCTGTTCAACGTTCGGACATGGAACTACCTGTTCGATCTCGACGCCGAAGATGGCCAGACGCGCCAGATATGCCAATTCCAGCTCGTCTTCGATGGCGAGATGCGCGTCGAGGATACCCGCTGGCGAACGGCCAAGTGCGCCGTTCGTTTTTCGGCCATCCAGGCCTCACCCATCGAGAGCGAGACCGTGCTGCAGCGCTTCAGCCTGCCCATCGCCGACATGTTTACGGTGGATGATGGTGCCTTGACCGATGAGGCGCAGCAGGTGCTGGGCGAGTTTGCGGCGTTGTTGCAGCGTGACTTTTCTTCTCCCTCACTGGCGATTGCCAGCTATCCGGTCGCCGGACAACACCAACGCCAGCGCCTGGCGGTCCAGCAATTCCTGAAGACGCATACTGGCATTGATGACGAAGGTGTGAGAATCACCGAGGGCGCGTCTTCACCGTGCGAGGGGAGTGAGGTGGGCACATCCTGTCGGCGGACGGAACAAATAGTCATCCAGATCCTCGGGAGTTCGAGTACAGGCGACGATGCCTAGCAGGAAACTTGCCGGAGGTCGTGTCGACGAGTACGCGATGGGGAGGTGACAAAAGTTTATCTTTTCCTGCCGAGAATCCCCTTGGCGGCTGGAAATCCCGGGCTGTAGACTCCGTCTGGGATAAATCCCTGTATTGTAATGATAATCGTGATCTACGCGGCGAATTGGCTCGACGCTGTCCAAAGGGCTTGCTTTCAGGCGAAATTAGCTTGATCGTATGTAAGTGATTTGATGCGGGCTGGTGTTCGAGTTTACGGACAAACAATCTTTTTCAAGGGAATCATGGCATGAAACGTGGTCTGACATTCTCGGCTCTTATCCTCGGCGCTCCCCTCCTGCTATCCGGGTGTCTCTCCGACTATCCTCAGTTCCAGACGGTAGATCAATCGAATCTGTGTGTTGCCGCCTCCGATGAGCAGGCCATGGCGTGTCCGGAAGGGGAGCTGTTCATGGCGCGCGTCATGCAGCCCAACCCGGCGACCCGGGCATTCAATGTGCTGAATACGGCTGCCCTGTATTGCGACACCAATTACCCCATCTTCGAGAATCCGGCGGGTGTCATGTGTGTCTTGACGCATCAGCGCGTCGATATGCTCACCGGGGCCGAGCCCAGCGCTCAGGGTATGGGAACGGCGCAGGAAGAGGCGTCTCAGGATGCTGCTCAGGAAGACTCGACTGCTGAAAGCCAGTAACAGCGGCAGGTAAAGGGGAGGGCCTGGGCCGAAAGGGGGCGACGATACTCGCGTCGCTTGTGACATGCGCTTCCCCCATCAGGAAAGGCTCGTTATGAAATGGAAACTGGCCATCATTGGCTTTGTCGGGTTCCATGCTTCCCTGGCGGTAGCGGATCTCGAACAGGGGATAGACGAGTATCGGCGGGGCAACTTCGCTTCCGCGCTCTATGAGTGGCGTCGGTCTGCGGAACAGGGCGACGCCGAGTCCCAGTTCAGACTGGCGGGTATGTACGAACGGGGTGAGGGGACGAGTCAGGATCTAGAGAAGGCCCGCAAGTGGTACCGGCTGGCAATGGACTCCGGGTATCCAGAGGCCCGCGAGAAGCTCGACGAACTCAACCGGAATGCCGGCGGCGAAGTGGAAGCGGCTCCGCCCGACGATCTTCGCGCAGCGGAGCGTGGCGAGCCCCAGGCCCAGCTGCGTCTCGCGCTTGCCTATCTGGAGGGGCGGGGCGTCGAACGTGACGATGCCTTGGCGGCTCGATGGTTCGAGGCCGCCGCCAGTCAGGGCGTGATTCCGGCACAGAACAATCTGGGCTCGTTGTATGAGAGTGGTCGAGGCGTGGAGCAGGATTACGCCCAGGCCATTCACTGGTATCGAGAGGCGGCTCAAGCCGGTGATCCCTTTGGGCAAAATAACCTGGGCGCGATGTATGCACAGGGCAAGGGGGTGGAGCGCAATCATGCCTGGGCGGTGTTCTGGTTTGCGATGGCCGCACAGCAGGGTAACGAGTTGGCCGCCGAGAATCTGGCATCCAGCTTGCAGCATCTACAGACAAAGCGGGTGCGGGTCGATGCGGCGAACATTCGCGCGGGCAACTCCACCGACCACGAGGCCATCGGTCGCGTGCAGCAAGGCGAACGTCTGCCCGTTCTCGGCAGTGCGGATGGCTGGAGTCAGGTCTATCTTCCCCGTCAGGAACGTCTCGGCTGGATAGCGTCGAGCTTGCTGGAGTAACTAGCTCACAGCATTGGTCTTTCAAGACATCAAAAGGGGCATGGCGGCCGGCCATGCCCCTTTTTGATGTTCTTTCTTGATGCCCCTGCCAATGCTAGGCGCTCGACGGTGATTTCCCCGCTTGGATCATCTGCCCTGCTGGTACGGTTTGTTTCGTCCTGGCGTCTGCCTAGTCGATGTCATCCTGGGCTCGGGGGAACGTAAGCAGGAAATGGGTGCCGACATGCTCGCTGCTTTCACAGGTGATGCTACCGGCGTGTTGCTCCACCACTAACTTCACCATGGAAAGGCCCAGCCCATGGCCCGCCGCCAGGCTGGCGCCGGAGCTGCGCCGATAGCTGTCGAAGATATGTGGCAGGTCCCGCTCGGGAATGCCGACCCCCTGATCGCGAATGCTCAAGGAGATGCCAGATGGCGTATCCCGGGCCTCGATCGTCACGCGTGTGTCCGCAGGGCTATATTTGATGGCGTTGTCCAGCAGGTTGACGATCGCTCTCAGCAAATAGGTTCGGTCGCCCTCCATGGGGCACTCGTCCTGGGGATCGTAATCAAGGTGGATGGAGCGGTGTCGCGCCGTCGGCCATGCCTGATCGATGGCTTCCAGGGTCACGTCAGAAAGCAGTAGAAACTCCTGGCTCTGGGTGCCGAACTCAATCTGCGTCAATTGCATGAAGCTCTCCGTGAGACTGAGCGTCTTGTTTGCCTGTTGGGCGACTTGGGAAAGCAGTGCTTCCTCGGGCAGGCGGGAGGGCGTGTTTTGTAGTTGGGTCAGGGCCAGGATGTTGGATTGCGGCGCTTTCAGGTCGTGCGAAAGGAATCTCATCAGCTTCGCGCGTTGCGCTTCCGCCTGGCGTTCGCTGGTGACATCCACGAAGCCAATCAGCCAGGCGACCTTGAAGGCATCGACCGCGGTGACCAGCGGTGAGACCTTGAGGTGGTAGTAATGCTCGCTGGGATCCTTGTAGAGGGCGCCGTCGAAGGCGCTGAGCTCCTGCTGCTGCTGCTGGGAAGGGGCGCTGCCCAGGTTTTCCCGCACCATGTTGTTCAGCAGCTCGTGGAGGGTGCCTTTCTCGTCGACCCGGCAGCGCTGCAGCAGCGGCTTGGCCATGGCACTGGAAAGAATGATATGGCCATTCACGTCGACCACCATGGTGGCGATGGGTAGGCAATCCAGGGCGTCTGTGATGAAGCGGCGAGAATTGCGGATACGCGTGATACCGCTATCCAGCGCGCGAAGATGCTTGTGCAGGACTAGCCCCCATTCTGGTGCCTGCTCCCGAGTGGGTGTTGGAATCATGCTGGGCTCTGACTCGAGGCGTTCGATTTCCTGTTGGAACCAGCGCAAGGCGGAGGCTTGGCAGCGCCAACTGATGAGCACGTAGGCCCCGATCACCGTCAGCAGGCCAACCGCTGGTGGCCACCACCAGCCCAGGGCCAGCAGTCCCCAGGCGCCGAGCAGTACCAAGCTCGTGACGGCAAACGCCAGTTTGGCCATGTATCGGAATTGGAACAGGCGAACGAGGGCCATGAAGACCAGCAGCGGCAGGAGAGACAGTGCCGAGGAGACCCCCGCGGGAAGGTCGCGGATGATGTCGCCCTGCAACAAGCCGTCCAGCATGTTGGCGAGTATCTCGATGCCGGGCATGCCGCCGTCCGCAGCGCCGAACGGCGTCAGATGATGATCGCCCAGCCCCTTGGCGGTGGTGCCGATCATGACGGTACGCCCCTCGAGCAGCGAGCCCGGCAGGCGGCCCCGAAGAACGTCGACATACGAGACGCGGGGATAGTGATAGGTCGATCCGTGGTATGGGATGCGCACCTCGAGATCACGACGGTCATCGGCCAGCAGGCGTCGTGTAGCGTCGGAGGGCGTGGTGATCCCCTGCGTCACCAGGTCTTGATACAGCTGCAGCGTCAACTGGGGGACACCGTCTTCGCGTAGTCGAATGCTGCGTACGGCGCCGTCGACATCCGCTCGGACGTCGATGTGGCCGATACCGTTCGCTGCGTCGCTGAGCGGTTCGACCGGCAGCAGCCTGTTGGCATTATCGGTGCGCTCGCTGCGTCTGACATGCATCGCGGGCAGGAAGACATGACCATGTTCCTTGATGGCTCGAGCCAGGCGCTGGTCCTGTTCCGGCTGGCGCGCCGGCTCGGCAAACACGACGTCGAATAGCACCGCAGAGGCACCTGCGCTGGCCAGCTGGTCTACCAGATCGGCGTGCACAGAGCGAGGCCAGGGCCACCGCCCCAAGGCCTCCATGCTGCGCTCGTCGATGTTCACGATCAGGATGTCGTCGCTGGCAGGTGTCGTCATGGAGGTCAGGAAGCGGTCATATAGCGTGTTGTCGAAGAGCCAGGCACGCTGTTCTGCCCACAAGGCGAGGGTCACCAGCAGAAGGCCGACCAGCCACCAGGTTCTGGTCAGGCCGCGAAACAGGCTTTGGCTAACGTGTGCCACCCTGCCTCCCGGAAGCCACGATGACAGAGCTCTCCGGATCCTGTTCCACGCTCGATACTTTCAGTCGCCAGAAGAAATCCTCCGTGGGGAGATTGCGCAGGGTAACGCCCTGGTTACTGGAGAAGGAACGGTCCATGAACAGTTCGTCGAACGCCTCGTCCTCGGAGAGCTGCAGGCGGTATTCCACGTCCGGGATCTCGGTCCAGTGGAACGCATAGCCATCGTCGTCGGCCACCAGCGAGGCCTCGACAGGCTGATGCAGCACCAGCTGGTGACCATAGAGACCTTCGAGGCCCAACGCGTCGATGGCCGAGCTGCGCGCGTAGTAGAAACCGCCCGGAACCGCGTCGAAGCGGAAGCTCAAAGCGTCGCCGCGTTGGTCACGGAAGATGGTCTGGAAGCGGGGGTCCCGGGCCAGCTGCACGTGATAGGCTTCGGCCCCTTCCACCGCCGACAGATCAAGCCGCAGGGGCTGGCGGAAAGCATGGTCGGCGACTTCCAATTGAGGAGCGGGTAGCAGGTCCGTGACCCGAGTGGGTTGCGCCCTGCTCATGAGTGCCCCCCGGCCGGCAGCAACATCGGCGACATCGGCGGCACGGCTGGCATGGTTCAGCGCCACCAGCCCTTCCAAGGTGCTGACGCGAGTCTCCTCGTCCGCGTGGGCCACCCGGAAATGCGTACCACGCACCCCGACGATGCCCGTCGGGGTATCGATATTCAGCACTTCGTGGCGATCCCGCTGCTTGGGCACCCGCGCTTCCACTTCTCCGAGTTCCAGATACAGCTGCGACCGGCGTCGATCCTGTCGCTTCACGACTACCCGAGAGTTGGAAGGCAATACCACGTCTTCGCCATGGGGGAGCCGTAGCGACACGAAGGTGCGGGCCGTGGTTTCCACGATATCGCCCGGGGAGATGCTCATGCCTTCGTGCAGCGGTATGCGCTCGCCGGACGCCTTGACCAGCCACGCATCACCACCCTCCCGATGGCGCACCTCCGCCGTCAGGCTCGGCAGGGGCGGTATCTCGAGCACGTCGCCTGGCTGAATGTGGCGGGGTTCATTCACGCCATTCGCGTCTCGCACGACAGGCCACTCCTTGGCTTCACCGCGATGGCGCTCGGTGATTTCCCAGAGGGTATCGCCCGGTTGCACGCGATAGCGTTCCATCGACGTATCTCCGTCAGCCAGGGCTGTCGTAGTCAGCAATATGGCGATGGAACTCAGGCCCGCCAGGGCATGTCGACACCATCTTTTCATCTTCTTACTCCTGCGCTCGGCCTCTCGTGGAGGATACAGCCCCTTGCATGAAATTGGGATACGCCAGAGATCGGCAGACATGGTTAGCTTTTGACATTTGTTCATAATAAGGCTGGTTGCATCATGCCGGTTCATATTTTATGCCTCCCTCACTTCGTGGACTGCCGCGTCTTTGTATCTTCACGCTGAGCGAGGATGAGCGTTGTGCTTGTAACTTGAGATCGCCGAGCCTTGGTCGAGACGAGGAATATCATCGGGAAATAATAGGTTACCCTTTTTATTTCTGAAAGTTGTACGAAAAGTGATGAGCTGGCAGCACTTCTCATAGTTCATCTTTTCTTACATTCTCGATGCTTGGAGAATGAAATGTGAACTCAAGTCTCTCGTTAATCATGTTCGGCCAGCCACTGTTCTCTCTAGCAGCATGAACTTTTGTTAAGCCAGAGTTTTGCATAAGCGTGTTCATGATAGCTTCCATTGAAAACGTCTACGTCGAAGTCGAGACGAAATCCTGGGCCTGACGACATTGCCGCCCCTCGGTATGGCGACGCGTGTTAAGTGATAAGGCCTGCCTACGCAATCTTTGATCATACTGCCAGCCGCCGAAGCATGGCGTTGAGCAGTGCAGGGGAGCTGTCATGAATGCCATTTATCGCATCGTCTGGAACCGGACCCTTGGTCGGCTGGTCGTCGCCTCGGAAGCAGCGCGTAGTCGTAATAAAGCGGCCACGCAGCAGGGGATAGTTGGCCAATTACCTGCGCCGGAAATGGCTAGAGGCACAGGTGTTTCTACATTGCTGCGACCAGTGGCTTTGTCTGTTGCGCTGGCGGTTGGCTCTTTGGTGCTGATAACACCTGAAAATGCGCATGCTTTTGAAATAGGTGGAGGCGATGATTGCACTGGCGATGCCGGACGCACCGCGATCGGCTTAGGTGCTTCGGCGTGTGATACGTTTGCCCTTGCACTCGGCGCTAACGCCGTCAGTTCAGAAGAAAGTGCGACCGCTATCGGCCGCAATAGCACTTCCTCAGGCCACGGCGCTGTTGCGATTGGTCTTGAATCCAAGGCGGCGGGAGCGGGCTCTTTTGCTGGAGCAGAGTACGCACAGGCCTTGAGGGATTACTCGGTTGCGCTTGGTGGTGGCAATGCGCCAGGGAGTGGAGCCATTGCCGATGGGCCGGGGGCCATTGCGATTGGCACCCGCTCGGTAGCCAGCGCCCTTCGTACACTTGCCCTAGGCGCAGGGGCGGAGGCTTCGAATACATCTGCTACTGCCATTGGCGATGCCGCCAGCGCTGCCGGCCAGTCCGCTCTGGCCATTGGTAATACGGCCACGGCAGGTACAACGCGGGACATTGCCATTGGTAACTTGGCCGAGACGGGGGTAATTGCTGGCGCAACCGGGAGTCAAGCTGACAACGTGGCCATCGGTAGAGGAGCAAAGGCGTTTGGTGGCACCGCCATTGCCATTGGCGAAGGGGCCGAGGCGACGGGCACCTCTACAACAACCGTCAACTCGGTCATCGCCATTGGCCGTCAAGCAACAGCCAGCGATGTCGCTGCCCTTGCCTTAGGCTCCGGTGCAAGCACAGGGGCGGGGTCAGCCTATGCGGCGGCGATCGGCCCGAGGGCGAAGGTCGGTGATAAGGCATTCAACTCGATTGCCATTGGCAACGAAGCAGAAGTGACGGAGAGTGCCAACTCTTCCACGGCAATTGGTCGCTTGGCCAAAGTTGAGGCGCATACCTCAGTGGCCGTTGGGGCAGGTGCGAAAGTGCTGGGTGGTCTTAGTGATGATGTCTTCTCTTCCTCGGCAGTTGGCCGTAACGCCACGGTTGAATCGGATCGCTCAGTGGCCATCGGGTTTGAAGCGAACGTAGCGAAGGACGCCGGTCATGCAGCGGCCATTGGTAGTGGTGCCAAGGTGCTTGAAGGCGCCGAATCGGGCATGGCCATCGGTCATGGTGCGCAAGTCGTGGCAAAAAGAGATATCGCCATGGGGAGCGCTGCTTACGTAGATGGCGGTCGTTCTGTTGGCTTAGGCGCGGATGCCAAGATTTATGGCGCTTCCGACGCTACAGCGATCGGCTCGGAGGCAACCATAGGGACGGGCGGGATAGGTGTCGAGGACTCCAATGGTGCCACGGCGATTGGCAGTGAGGCTATTGTGGGCGATGATTCGAGCAATGCCACGGCCATTGGCAGGCTTTCCAGCGTTGGTGACACCTCGTATGATAGCGTGGCGCTGGGATCTAGAGCTAAAGTAGAAAATTCAGCTCCTGCAGCCGTGTCCATCGGCAACTCGGCGACGAATGAGTCTGGGGCTTTTGACTCGATTGCCTTGGGTACTACCGCCACCAACGCATTTAACAATTCAATCGCCATTGGCTCTAGGGTTTCAACCACTGGGAGTAATGCGGTGGCAATGGGCTCTGACGCGAAAGCAGCCGCAAGCGCCATCGCCCTGGGGCATGACGCGACAGCCACGGGCAGCGAATCGATCGCCATGGGGAATGGCGCTAAAGCCACGGGCAGCCAATCGATCAGCATTGGTACTGGCAATGTGGTGAGCGGCGATAATTCAGGCGCGATTGGTGATCCGTCGATCATCGATGCCGCGAACAGCTATAGCGTCGGTAACAACAATACGCTGGAGACGGGCGCGGACAACAGTTTTGTGCTGGGTAATGACGTCACTATCGGCGAGAATATCAGCGAGGCCGTCGCGCTGGGTAACGCATCCAGCGTGACCGAGGTAGGCGGTGTCGCCCTGGGCGCTGGCTCAGCGGCCACGGTCGCTTCAGGCGTTAGTGGCTATATTCCTTCCATGGCAGATGCTGCTCAAGAGCAGGCGATCCTTGGTACCAAAGCAATACGTGCCGCTGTAGATGTCGGCAGCCGCCAAATCACCCACGTGGCCGCAGGCTCGCAGCTTACCGATGCGGTCAACGTCGCTCAGCTCCGGGCCAGCGAGACCCACTACTACAGCGTCAACTCCTCGGACACCAACGCTGGATCAAACTATGACAATAAAGGCGCTACGGGTACGGATGCCCTGGCCGCAGGTGTGAATGCACTGGCCGAAGCTAGGGATTCGACGGCAGTCGGCTACGGCAATCAGGTGCTCGGGGGTAGCAGTCAGAGTACTGCAGTCGGCAGCAGCAACACCATCATCGATAGCGGCCACACCAATGTCTTTGGTGTGGGTAACAACGCCTCCAATTCCAATTGGGTTAACATAGTCGGTCACGATAATGTTGCCGAAACGGCTTTCGAGACATCGATTGTTGGTTCAGAGAACAGCTTGACTGATACCAGTTACAGCGTTGTGCTTGGTCATTCCCAAAGCGTTACCAGTAGTACCGACTCGGTGGCGATCGGCGCTTATAGTGATGTGGAAACATCCGGTGGTATTACATCGATCGGCCGAAGCAACTCGATGACTAATGCGTTTCGAACGCACGTGCTCGGTTCTGACAGCAGTATGAACGATGTAGATTATATCAACGCCATCGGTGTCGACAATGACATTTCCGACACGTATTTCACCAATGCCATGGGGCAGTTCAACACTATCAGTGGTGGTATGGGAAACAGCGTGATTGGTTCGTCCAACAGGCTTACGAACGGCAATCTGAATTTTGTTGCAGGCTACCAAAACTTCTTGGGCGACGGGCTTTCCAGCAACCAGATTCTGGCTAGTGGCGGCACCGTCGCGGCGGGCACATCGGGTGGCGTGCTGATCGGCATAGATGGCTCCGTGGAGGCGTCCAATGGCGTTGCCATCGGCACTAACGCACATGCGACCGTTGCCGACGGTGTGGCATTGGGCAGCGGCTCGGTTGCCGATACCGACCCCGGTATTGCAGGTTATGACCCGGTAACGGGCCTGGCCTCCACCGACGCGACGCCGACCTGGCAGAGCACCGCTAGCGCGGTGAGCGTCGGCGATACGGCGAATGGCGTAACCCGCCAGATCACCAACGTGGCCGCGGGCACGGCGGATAGCGATGCAGTTAACGTCGCTCAGCTGAAGGCCAGCGAGACCCACTACTACAGTGTTAATTCCACGGACACCAGTGCTGGGTCAAACTATGACAATCAAGGCGCTACAGGAGCGAGTGCGCTGGCCGCGGGTGTCAATACCACCGCATCAGGTAATAACGCCACGGCGGTGGGGTCCCAAAACTCAGCTTCAGGCGTTAATGCTACTGTGTTCGGTACCCAAAATACTGCCGAAGGAAACAACTCAATAGCATTAGGTGTTAATAACAATACAAATAGTAAATACCAGATAGCCATAGGTGGTAACAATGTCATGGGAGGTGGTGCTCCTGAAGACACCTTTACCGCTATTGCCATTGGTCGTGCTAATAAGTTGGAAGAGCAGAACACAATCGCGCTAGGTCAGCTAAACGAAATCGTAGGTGAGTTCTCTTATGCCTTTGGTTTCAATAATAAGATTAACAATGAAAACGCAATGGTCTTTGGCCAGGAAAACGTGGTTGATGGACGATTCGGCCAAGCGTTTGGTTCGCTCAATGAAGTGTCGGGTGACGGCTCTAGGGCAATTGGCCTACTGAACACTATATCTGGTGAGGGCTCAAGCATACTGGGGTTCGAGAGCGAGGTGAGTGGAGACTTCTCAACGGCGATTGGTTCGTACAATACTGTCAGTGGTAATAGGGGCGGTGTGTTGGGGAATGACAGCAACATTAGCGTCGATGATGCGTTCGTGGTGGGTAACGACGCAGATGTCACGGTTGTTGGAGGTGTCGCCCTGGGCTCCGGCTCGGTCGCCGATGGTAACACGCTGGGCACGGCGGCTTACCAGCCGCTCGACTCAGCAGGCAATCCGATTGGTGTAGCAGGTACAGCCACTAGTGTTGTCTCTGTGGGCAGTGACGGTAATGAGCGCCGCATCACCAATGTGGCAGCAGGTGGAGCGGATACCGATGCGGTCAACGTTAGCCAGTTGAAGGCCAGCCAAACGCATTACTACAGCGTCAATGATAACGGCGTACAGCAAGCCAACTACAACAACGAGGGCGCATCTGGCAACAATGCCCTGGCAGCGGGCGTGAATGCCTTGGCCGCGAGTGATGATTCATTAGCCATTGGCAATGATGCACAGATCGTGAATGTCAATAGCCCCATGGCCATGGCCATTGGTACCAATGCGAGTGCGACTGGGCGCGGAGCCATGGCTGTTGGCGGAAATGCGGAGGCCGCAGCCTATGATGGTATCGCGATAGGTCGAGATTCGTCAGTTGCCTCGTCTGCAGGAGCCAGTGTTGCCATAGGTGCGACAGCAGAGGCGAATGCTAACCAAATGGTTGTGGTGGGTAGCAATGCAGGACGAGACGCAGAGGGTAACAGCCATGTCTTGTTGGGCTACACAGCTGGCAGCGCGATGGACGCCGGGGTAAGGGACAACGTGGCCATTGGCCGCAATAGCATGACGGCAGCATCGTCCCTAGGTTTTGCGGGATGGGGTGAAACGACAGCGGTTGGTGTCAACTCTGGCACTGCGAGCACAGGTGATCGCAATACCTTCATTGGTGGTTATACCGGTCGAGACTCGACCGGAGAGCATAATGCTTACCTTGGTCATAGTGCGGGCCGTGATGCGACCGGTAGCCGCAATGTGGCGCTGGGGTATGAAGCGAATAAAGATGCCACCTCGGAAGATATCGTGGCAGCTGGTTACCAGGCTATGGCAGCAGCCGATGGAGCGGTAGCCATTGGCGCAATCTCTCAGGCGCTGGGTGAGCGTAGTATCGCGCTTGGTTACGATGCCATCGCCACCGGCTCGATTGCTATGGGCGCATCCTCGCGCGCGGGCAATGGCGGCGCGGCCTTCGGTGACGGTGCGGTTGCCACCTATAACGGCGGCGTGAACGACCCGGCGATCGAGGCGGGTGCAGCGCTGGGCGAAAATGCGCAGGCGGATGTGAGCGGCGCCACCGCACTGGGTACGAACAGCGGCGTGACGGTTGCGAATGGCGTGGCACTGGGCAGCAGCTCGGTTGCCGATACCAATGCCGGTGTTGCAGGTTATGACCCGGTAACGGGCCTGGCCTCCACCGATACCACGTCGACCTGGCAGAGTACCGCAAGCGCGGTGAGCGTCGGTGATGCAACGAATGGCGTAACGCGCCAGATCACCAATGTGGCAGCAGGCTCGGCGGATACCGATGCAGTTAACGTGGCGCAGCTTCAGGCCGCGCAGGCTGAGGCGACGACGCACTACTACAGCGTTAATTCTTCCGATACCGGCCCGGGAAGCAACTACGCCAACGACGGTGCGACGGGGAACAAGGCTTTGGCGGCTGGCGTCAATGCCTCCGCAGCCGGTAGCGGTGCCACGGCGGTTGGTAACGCTGCGTCAGCAGCCGGAAATGGTGGCAGCGTTGCAATTGGATCAGGAGCCTCGGCGCCGGCCATTTCAGTCGTCGCAATCGGTACTGGCGCAGGTACAGGTCTGGATCCTGCGAGTCGCAACATTGTCGCCATTGGTCCATCGGCGGCGCAGAATGCCAACGCACCTTATAGCGTGGCTCTTGGCAGTGCGTCCGGCCTGAACATGCAGGGTCAGGATAATGTGGTGATCGGGCGTCAATCGGCCACCAATCTTGATGGCATCCAAAACGTTGCGATTGGCTCGTTCACCTTCCGTGAGAGCCAGGGCAATAGCAACACCGCGGTGGGCTATGCCTCTGGGTTCGAAACCATCGGCCATGCCAACTCCGCTTACGGTATTGCGGCAGGTCGCACCGTTACTGGAAGTGGCAACACCGCCATCGGCTATGGGGCAGGTCGCAACGTTGAAGGTGATGCTAACGTGTCGCTGGGCTTCGCGGCTGGCAACAGTGTGACAGCCGACCGGACCGTTTCGGTGGGCTATCAGTCCACGGCCAGTGCGTCTGACGCTATTGCTTTGGGCACTGATGCCACTGTTACGGTGAACGGTAGTGTCGCCCTGGGCTCTGGTTCGGTGGCCGATGGCAGTACGCTGAGCGATGACGCCTACTCCCCCACCGGTGACCAAAATGATGTGGTCGGTCTCAACCCGGTAAGCGAAGTTTCCGTGGGTAGCGCCGGTAGTGAGCGCCGCATCACCAATGTGGCTGCCGGCTCGGCGGATACCGATGCGGTTAACGTCAGCCAATTGAAGGCGCAGGGAACCAGCTTGGTTGACAAGGGCTTCAACATCACCGCTGATAACAGCAGCCTGGCGGCCGCCGATGACAACGTTAAGCTGGGCGAGACCGTGGCCTACACCAGTGAGGATGGCAGCATCGTCACCACGGTGAAGGACAACGAGATCGACCTCGCACTGGGTAGCGACCTGAGTGTCGGTGGCCCGGGTGAGCCTGGCGAGCCAGGTGAAGACGGCTACATCGGCGTCGACGGCGCCGACGGCGTGGCCGGCGTGGGCATCGATGGTTCGGACGGCTCCATCGGCCTGACCGGCCCGGCGGGTGCCGACGGCGTCAGCCCCGAGCTGACCATGCGCCCGACCATCGAGCCTGGCGACGTGGTGGCCGATACC